>CAYYWB010000031.1:0-18122 GCA_964475285.1 uncultured Bifidobacteriaceae bacterium
AGCCGATTGATTTGTTCTACGCGCACATCGGCGGCATGGACGCCTTCGCGCGCGGCCTGAAGATTGCGGCGGCGATTCGCAAGGACGGACGGCTGGCGGAATTTGTAAAGAACCGTTACGCCTCATGGGACGGCGGCATCGGCGCAAAAATTGAATCCGGCAAGGCGGGCTTCAAGGAATTGGAAGCCTACATGCTCAAGCAGGGCGAAGTGACGCCGAACGCCAGCGGTCGCCAGGAGTTTTTGGAAAATCTCATCAACGAATTCATCTGAAATAAACGAAGCGGACGGTTCGCCGCCCGCCTCCGTCAACAAATTACTAAAGAATCCTAACATTTTATGAACATCAATCTGAAACAATTTGAAGTCTGGTTTCTCACCGGCAGCCAGCATCTTTACGGACCGGAGACTTTGAAGAAAGTCGCCGAACATTCGCAGGAAATCGCCAGGGCGCTCAACGTCGCGCCCGCGATTCCGGTGAAGGTGGTTTTCAAGCCCGTCCTCGTCACGCCCGACGCGGTGACTTCGCTTTGCCAAGCCGCGAACAATGCCGCCAAGTGCATTGGGATCATCACCTGGTGCCACACCTTTTCGCCGTCGAAGATGTGGATCAACGGCCTCAAGCAGCTCCGCAAGCCGGTGGCGCATCTGCACACGCAATACAACCGCGACATTCCGTGGGCGACGATTGACATGGATTTCATGAACATGAACCAGGCCGCGCACGGCGACCGCGAGCACGGCTTCATCTGGAGCCGGCTGCGCTTGAACCGCAAGGTGGTCGTCGGTTTCTGGCAGGAAAAATCCACGCAGGAAAAACTCGGCGCGTGGGCGCGCGCGGCGGCGGCGTGGGCCGACTGGCAGACCGCGAAGTTCTGCCGTTTCGGCGACAATATGCGCGAAGTGGCCGTAACGGAAGGCGACAAAGTTTCCGCGCAACTGAAATTCGGATTCGCCGTCAATGGCTACGGCGTCGGCGACCTGGCAAAAGTCGTCGGCGGAGTTTCCGAAAAGGAAATTGACGCGCTGTGCAAAACTTACGAGGCGACTTACGAAATTTCCGCTGACTTGAAAAAGGCTGGCAAGCGCCACAAATCCGTCCGCGAAGCCGCGCGCATCGAACTCGGGCTGCGCGCGTTTTTGACGAACGGCGGATTCAAAGGTTTCACCACGACGTTTGAAGATCTGCACGGCCTTGTGCAGTTGCCCGGCCTCGCGCCGCAGCGCCTGATGGCCGAAGGCTATGGTTTTGCCGCCGAAGGCGACTGGAAAACCGCTGCGCTCGTCCGCGCGATGAAAGTCATGGCGAGCGGACTCAAAGGCGGCACGTCATTTATGGAAGATTACACCTATCATTTGCAACCGGGCAACAAGCTGGTGCTCGGCGCGCACATGCTGGAGATTTGTCCGAGCATCGCCGACGGCAAGCCGTCTTTGCAGGTGCATCCGCTGGGCATCGGCGGCAAGGCCGATCCGGCCCGGCTCGTTTTCAACACGCCCGCCGGCCCGGCACTCAACGCGGCGCTGATGGATTTCGGCAACCGCTTTCGTCTGCTCATCAACGAAGTGGATGCTGTCAAACCCGAACAGCCGATGCCCAAGCTGCCCGTCGCCCAGGCCGTTTGGACATGCCGTCCGAATTTCGAGACCGCGTGCGCCGCGTGGATTTACGCTGGCGGCGCGCACCACACCAGCTTCAGCCAGGCCGTCACGACGGAAATGCTCGAAGACTTTGCGGCAATCGCTGACATCGAGCTGGCGATCATTGACGGCAAAACCAACGCGCGCGATTTCCAGCAAACCCTGCGCAACAACGAAGTTTATTACGCGCTGCGCAACGGCTTTGTCGCCTGACGCGGAAACAGAATTTTTGGCATGAGCGTCAAATACACCATCGGCCTGGATTACGGCACGAACTCGGTTCGCGCACTGATTGTCAATGTCGCCAACGGCGCGGAAGTCGCGTCGGCGGTATGGAATTATGCCCACGGCACGGCGGGCGTGATTTTGTCGCACGACCCGAACCTCGCGCGGCAGCACCCGGCCGATTACATCAAAGGCGCGGAAATCGCGATCAAGCAATCGCTTGCCACGGCGAAAAAATCCGTGAAAGGTTTCAGCCCGGATCAAATCATCGGCATCGGCGTGGACACGACCGGCAGCACGCCGCTGCCCGTGGATGCGAACGGCCAGCCGCTCGCGTTCCAGAACAAATTCGCAAACAACCCCGCCGCAATGGCATGGCTTTGGAAGGATCACACCGGTGTGGCCGAGGCCGCGGAAATCACCGCGCTGACGAAAAAAATCCGCCCGCAATTTCTCGCCAAATGCGGCGGCACCTATTCCAGCGAATGGTTCTGGAGCAAAATTCTTCGCTGCCTGCGCGTTGCGCCGGCAGTGTTCAACGCCGCGCATTCTTGGATTGAGCTGTCTGATTTCGTTCCCGCCGAACTGACCGGCACGCTTGCGCCGGACAAATTCATCGCGGGCGTCTGCGCCGCCGGTCACAAGGCGATGTGGAACGCCAAATGGGGTGGCTATCCCGACGCGCAATTTCTTTCCAAGCTGAATCCGAAGCTTGGCAAACTGCGCGCCCGGCTGACGCCGCGAATTCATTCAATTGACCGCACGGTCGGCGGCTTGACCGGGGCGTGGGCGAAGAAGACTGGATTGAAAGCGGAAATTCCCGTCGCAGTCGGCGCGTTTGACGCGCATCTCGGCGCGGTCGGTTCGGGCGTTGCGCCGGGAATGCTGGTGAAAATCATCGGCACGAGCACCTGCGACATCGCCATTTCGCCAAACGGCAGGAAACTCGCGGACGTGCCGGGACTTTGCGGCATCGTGGACGGCAGTGTGCTGCCCGGCTATTTTGGACTCGAAGCCGGCCAGTCGGCGGTCGGAGATATTTTCAACTGGTTCGTGAATTACGTCCAGCCGCTCGGCAAAGCCGGCACGCACAAGGCGCTCACGTCCGGCGCGGCGAAATTGAAGCCCGGCGAAAGCGGCCTGCTCGCGCTGGATTGGAACAACGGCAATCGAACGATTTTGGTGGACCAGCGGCTCACCGGCCTGCTCGTCGGCCAGACGCTTTACACGACGCCGGCGGAAATCTACCGCGCGCTCATCGAGGCGACGGCTTTCGGCGCGCTGACCATCATCAACCGCTTTGAGGAATACGGCGTGAAGATTTCGTCCGTCGTCAATTGCGGCGGCATCGCCGAGAAAAATCCCGTCGTGATGCAAATCTATGCGGACGTGACGGGCCGGCCGATGAAAGTGAGCCGCTCGGCGCAGACCTGCGCGCTCGGCTCGGCCATCGCGGCGGCGGTGGTCGCCGGCGCGCACAAGGATTACGCCACGGCGCAGAAAAAAATGACCGGCTTGAAACCGGAAATTTACCAGCCGAATCCGAAGGCGCACGAAATCTACCGCAAACTGTATCCGCTTTATCGGACGCTGCACGACGCCTTCGGCACGAAGACGTGGAACGGCAATTTGTTCGACGTGATGAAGGAACTGATTGACATCCGCAACCAGGTTCGGAAATAATTTTGCCATCGCCCATGCTTGAGGAATTAAAGCAGCAAGTCTGCGAGGCCAACCTTGATTTGGTCAGGGAGGGCATGGTCATCCAGACCTGGGGCAATGCCAGCGGCATTGACATCGAGCGCGGCCTCATGGTCATCAAGCCATCCGGCGTGCCTTACGCCAGCATGAAACCGCAGCACATGGTCGTCGTTTCGCTGGAGAGCGGCAAGGTCGTTGACGGCTATCTCAAACCGAGTTCCGACACGCCGACGCATCTGGTGCTTTATCGTGCGTTCCCAAAAACCGGCGGCATCGTCCACACGCACAGCCTGCACGCGACGGCGTGGGCGCAGGCGTGCCGGGCGATTCCGGCTTTCGGCACGACGCAGGCGGATTACTGGCATGGGGCAGTGCCATGCACGCGCCAGATGAAACCCGCCGAAATCAAAAATGATTACGAGGCCAATACCGGTCGTGTCATCGTCGAGACGTTCAAGAAGCTTAATCCCCTGGAACACCCCGCCGTGCTGGTCGCCAGCCACGGGCCGTTCTGCTGGGGCAAGGATGTCCGCGATGCGGTTCGCAATGCGATCACGCTGGAATTTGTCGCGCGGCTGGCGGGCGAGACGCTGCGCCTCAATCCAGAAACCAAGCCCATGCCATCGGCGCTGCTCGACAAGCATTTTCTGCGCAAACACGGTCCAAAGGCGTATTACGGCCAAAAGTGAAAATTAGTGATGAAACATCGAACATCCAACATCGAACATCCAACATCGAAACACCCGTTTCGGCTGGCGGTTCGTTCGGTGTTCGATGTTGTTCGCTGGCAAGCCGTCGCGGTGGTTTTGTTCGTCGCATTTGTTTTCATGGCTTCGGCTGCGGACACCAACAGCGTATTTTTGTTCTCCTTTTTCCGCGAGCCGGATGGTCAGGCCGGTTTGTTTCTGACCACGAGCCGGGACGGCCTGAAATGGACGGAGTTGAAGCCGCCAAACGGCAAGTCCTTTCTTCAGCCGCAGGTTGGCGGCAAGCTGATGCGCGATCCGTGCCTGCGGCGCGGGCAGGACGGCGTGTTTCGGATGGTCTGGACGACGAGCTGGGGCCGCCCGCCGGTGTTCGGCTACGCGAGTTCGACGGATCTGGTTCACTGGTCGGAAGAGCGCGCGATTCCGGTGATGGAAAATGATCCGACGGGGGTGAACGTCTGGGCGCCGGAATTGTTTTACGACGACGCAAAACAACAGTGGCTGGTTTTCTGGGCAACAACGATTCCTGGAAAATTTCCAGAGACGGAAAATTCCGGGGACCAGAGCCAGCAGATTCATTACAACCACCGCATTTATTACGTCACGACAAAAGACTTCACGAATTTTTCCCCGACGAAGCTGCTGTATGACGGCGGCTTCAACGTGATTGACGCGACGATGCTGGCGGATGGCGGCAAGTATTGTCTGATCGTCAAGGACGAGACGAAAAATCCCGTGAAGAAAGATTTGCACATCGCGGTGGGCAATTCCGCGGAGGGGCCGTTTGGTCCGGCCAGCCCGGCGATTTCAACAAACTGGGTGGAAGGACCGTCGGCAATTAAAATCGGCGGCGAGTATTTCATCTACTTTGACCATTACACCGATCCCAAATACTACGGTGCGATCAAGTCCGCCGACATGAAAACCTGGCGTGACATTTCGCCGACGGTGTCGTTTCCCAACGGTGTCCGGCATGGAACAGTTTTGACGGTCCCGGAAAGCGTTGTTCAACAAATCCAAAATCACTGACGGCAACAAACACCAATATGAACCATAACATCACACAAGCAATGGCGGCTGGACTGCTGGCGGCTTTTTTGGCAGGCTGCGCATCCATGTCCAACTCCAATTCGTCATCCACCATCACGAAGGCTGACTTCGGCAAAACACCGGACGGCACGCCCGTTGAAATCTACACGCTGCGCAATTCCAAGGGCGCCGAGGCGCGCATCATGACCTACGGCGGCATTGTGCAAAAACTCACCATGCCGGACAAGAACGGCAAATTCGACGACATCGTCCTCGGCTTCGACAATCTGGACGGTTATTTGAGTCCGGCCTATTTGAAGTCCAACCCGTATTTCGGCGCGCTCATTGGCCGCTACGGCAACCGCATCGGCGGCGCAAAGTTCACACTCGAAGGCCAGAACTACACGCTCGCGACAAACAACGGCACCAACTCGTTGCACGGCGGGCTGAAGGGCTTTGACAAGGTCGTGTGGACTGCGCGCCCTCTGCCGACTTCGCAAGGCCCGGCGTTGATCCTGGCCTATGTGAGCCAGGACGGCGAGGAAGGTTTTCCTGGCAACCTCGAAGTGGCGGCGATTTATACGCTGACCGAGGCCAATGAGTTAAAGCTGGAATTCACCGCGACCACAGACAAACCGACGGTCGTGAATCTGACGCACCATTCCTACTTCAACCTGGCCGGGCAAGGGAATGGCGATATTCTCAACCACTTGGTTTATATCAACGCGGACAAGACCACGCCCGTGGATGCGGGCTTGATCACGACCGGCGAATTTGCCGACGTGACGGGAACGCCGTTTGATTTCCGCAAGCCGACCGCCATTGGCGCGCGCATCAATGATCCGAACACCATCCTGCAATACGGCCCCGGCTACGATCACAACTGGGTCATCAACAAACCGCCCGGCCAGTTGGGTCTGATGGCGCGCGTCGTCGAACCGACCACTGGCCGCATGATGGAAGTGTGGAGCGACGAACCGGGTCTGCAATTTTACGCCGGCAATTTCCTCGACGGTACCCTCACCGGCAAGGGCGGCAAGGTCTATCAGCGCCGCTCAGCTTTCGCAATGGAACCGCAACATTATCCCGACTCGCCGAACAAGCCGAACTGGCCGTCCGTGGAACTCAAGCCCGGCCAGACCTACCACAACACCATCGTCTATAAATTCAGCGCCGAATAAACAGCTCGAAACAACCAACAACTATGAACGAAATAACCAACAGCGTGGCGGCAGCCACCAACAGCTTCGCCGCGAATGCCGTGGCGGGAGGATTAAACGGCACGGTGTTCGATGGCCGCGACCTGGCGGTGATCGTCTGCTTCATCCTCGGCATGATCGCGGTCGTGTGGTATTCGATGCGCAAGAAGAACGAGTCCGGCAAGGATTATTTTCTGTCTGGCCGCGACGCCAACTGGGTGCAAATCGGCTCCTCGATCTTTTCCTCAAACATCGGCTCCGAACACCTCGTGGGACTGGCCGGCGCCGGTTTTGTCTCCGGCATGGCGATGGCCCATTGGGAAATGCACGCCTACTGGATTCTCATCCTGGGCTGGGCGTTCGTGCCGCTCTACGACCGCATGAAGGTGTTCACCATGCCTGAATTCCTTGAACTGCGCTTCAGCCGCGGCTCGCGCAATGTCTTGAGCCTGCTCACCATGGCCAGCCTCGTGCTCACGAAAATTGCCGCCACCATCTACGCTGGCGACGTGGTGATCCGCACCTTGTTGAACGTGGACACGGTGAGTATTTTCGGAATCAAGATGGACGTCTTCTGGGCCATCGCCTTGGGACTGGCCTGCACCACAGGCCTTTACACCATTTTTGGCGGAATGCGCGTGATCATGTATACCGCCGTGCTCCAGTCACCGGTGCTGATTTTTGGTTCCGTTTGCATCCTATACATGGGGCTGCATGTGCTGGGCCATGGCAGCTTGATTGACGGTTGGAAGGCCACCATAACCGCGGTTGGTAATAATGTTCACCTCATGCGCTCCCTCAAGGATCCCGACTATCCGTGGCTGGCCGTGCTGCCCGCCTCGGCCATCATCGGCTTTTGGTATTGGTGCACCGACCAGTATATTGTCCAACGCGTGCTCGCCGGTAAAAACCAGCAGGCATCCCGTCGCGGCACCATCCTCGCTGGCTTTTTCAAGCTGACGCCGGTCTTCATCTTCCTTGTGCCTGGCATGATTGCCTTTGCGCTGACCAAGACCCCGGGCGTCGGTTTCAGCACTGACGGCGATGCCGCCTATACCTCGCTCGTCGCCCAGATACTGCCGCATGGACTCCGAGGCATGGTGGCCTGCGGCATGATCGTAGCCCTCATGGCTTCGCTGGGTTCCAAATTCAACGCCTCCGCCACACTTTTCACAATGGATTTCTACCGGGAATGGTATCCGAACGCCTCCGGCAAAACCGAGGTGATTGTGGGCCGCATCGCCACGGCTGCGATTGTCTTTATTGGCATCTGCTGGGTGCTGGTGATCAAGAGTCTTCACTCGAATCTATACAATTATCTCCAGAACGTGCAGGGCTATCTTTCGCCCGCCATCGCGGTGTTGTTTGTCGGGGGTGTCTTTTGGAAGCGCGCCACCGCCCCGGCGGCCTTGTGGTCCTTTTCGATCGGCGTGTTGGGCGGTTTCGCCAAACTCGCGGCCGATCTTGTCATGCGCAACGACTCTGACACGGTGACCAAACTCAAAGAGGATCTCTACCACAACGTCATCACCCTGGATCAATACAACACGGCCATCGCACCCATAAAAGCGAAGTTCGGCCTCATTTTCGACTTTTGGAACATTCACCAATGGTATTACTGCGAAGCTTTGTTCGTAATCACCGCCGCGTTGCTGGTCATCATCAGCCTGATGACCAAGGCGCCGGATCCGAAGACCATCAAATACACCTGGTATGGCGCCTCGCCGGAGGAAAAGGCCGCTACCCGCGCCAGTTGGACTGCATCCGACGTCATCTTGAGCCTGATTGTCATCGGCTGCATCGTCGTGTTCTACATCAAATTCTGGTAATCAATTCATCCTTGCGAAGGCTGCGACGCCGGTGGTGCCGCAGCCTTTTTTTTGTTCCACAAATTGCCGGCCCGAAGTTTGCCCGTCCCCCCGCCCTTCTGATCACGGCGCAACTGCCAGATTCTCCCAGCGCACGTTCCATTGGCCGTTGTCGGGAAAGCCGGGCGCGTTCTTTTTCGGCGCGCCGTCCCAGCCGGCGGCCATCAGCGCGGTGGCGTAAAGCAAACCGCCGTTCGCCGGCAGATAAATCGTCAGGCCGGGCCGCTGATAAACGTGGCCGTTGAGTCCGTAATGATTTTTGGGCGTGTCCAGCAGCAGCGCGTCAATCGCGCGCTCCGGTTCGCCCAGCCGCGCCGCCGTCATCGCCATCATCGGATAATCCCAGCCCCAGGTGTCCGGCCAGTTCCAGTTCTTCCAAATCCAGTCGAGCGTGTTCCGCATCGTTTCCGCGTCCACGCCGGGGCCGGGCACAAAACTCAACGCGCCCACCACGGCGGGATGGTCCGTGTTCCATTTGGCGTTCGTGTAGCTGTCCGGCGTCGTCTCGGTGAAAAGGTATTTGCCGTCGGCCACCGGCGGCTTGGCAAGGCCGCGCAAAACGGCGTCCCACTTCTGCTCGCGCGGCAGGCCGAGGCGCGTGCGCCATTGCTGCGCCGTCTCCAAGGCCCAGCGTACGTAGGTCAGCTCAAAGGTCGGATTCAAGGTCTTGTCCTTGGGAAACCGTTCCTGCGCGCTCTGCAACACCGGGCCGAGAACGTAACGGCTGGTGTTCGTGTCCCACGCCGCGTAGCTCGCCAGGAAATCCGCCGTTTGAAAAACAACGTCGCGGTATTTCGCCAGCGTCGCGTTGTCGTGATGTTCGCGCCAGCAAAGCTCCGCGTAAAAAATCGGATGCGGCTCCTGCCAGATGAGGAACGGCCCGACGGACGACGGCGATTCCGCGCCGCTGGGACTCGTCATTTTCGGCCAGCGCGCGCCGGCGTAGCCCTGTTTTTTTGCCGTGCCTTCCGCGCGCGGCAGAATGTTCTGGTAATAATCGAGGCTGCGTTCCAGCAGCGGCAGCCGCTCCCACAACGCAAAATGCGCCTCATGCCACCAGTGCATTTCCAGGTGGAATTTTCCCTCCCACGTGTTGTAAGTCAGCCCGGTTTCCTGCGGCGGATTTTTGCCCGCGCTCTGGATGGCCGTGAGGTATTGCGAGAGGACGATGCGGCGTTCGAGTTCAAACCAGCGCGGGTCCTTGCTGCCGGACAAATCAATCGCGCCGCCGGTCTGCCAGAAATTGTTCCAGCTCTTTTGGGCATCGGCGCGCGACTGCTCAAAACTGGCCAGCCGGTCGTTCGCCTTTGACGCAAACCCGCAGACCAGCTCCAGTTCGTCGGATTTGTTGCCGGGCACGATTTCAAACTGATGCTTCGCCGTGTTCGTGATGCTCGCGCCCGCCGACCACTGAGCATCCACGGCGTAGGTATCGTTGTCCAGCTTCCGCGCAAAATGGCCGGTGTTGGTTTTGTCCTGCGAGAAAATTGTTTCATGCGCGTTCGGATGGCTCCAATCCGCCGCCACCGTGTCGCCCGTGCCATAGGGGAAATTGATTTGAATCGCCAGCCGCCCCGATTGCACCAGCGGCGATTTCAAATGAACGGCAATCGCATCCAGTTTCGGATCGCACACCGTTTCCACGTCCACCGGCTGGCCGTCGAATTTGAAATGGCTTTTGATCTCGCCGTTCCACAAATCCAATTTCTGAACAATGTCCGACAAATCATTCGTCCGCGCCGGCGAACCATCGGCGTATTTCAGGACGAACCCGATTTGTCCCAGGTGCAGGCGGTGCGGATTGTCGCGCAGCCAGTTGATTTCCGGCGTCATTTTGTTTCCCGGCACGTCGGCGTAGGGCACCAGCCGGCCGTTCAGATCGGGAAAAGTTTTGAATGCGAATTTGTCAATGTCCCAGCCGTTCGGGTTGGGACTCGAATGCCACCCCCAATCCGACAGCGTGCCAAGCGGAATTGTCTGCTCAAACGCTTCGGGAAAAGTTTGCAGGCCCGTCGCGTCCACAGTGAAGGCAAACTCGCCGTTGCCGACCGACAAGGGATTGTTCGCGTCGAAATTTGTCAGGACGACATCGTGCCGCGTGACCAGCGCGTGCCGGTCAATCGGCGCGGCGTGAACCGCCGCCGCAAGTAAAATGAAGACGCCCGCCAGCCGGAATGTTGCATGGATTGATTTTTGCATAATTTGGAAACAAGAAAATCAATCAAAACGCGCCGGAACACAAGCCGGATAAAATGCCAATGCCGCTGCAATCACGGATTTTGGACTGCGGTGGGAAACGCCGCGCCGCGCTGCTTTGGTAACAACCAATCGTGCTAAAAGCGGTGTGGCCGCCGCACTGCGCAACGCCGCGCAAAACCTGCGCGTCGGAGCCGGTTGACCGCGCAGCATTTTCGCGTTCATCATTCAATTTTGCTTTGAAAACGGCATTTTGCCACATGGCACGTTCCATGCGTGGCGTTGTAGTGTCCGAAAGAAAGCGATTGGGATCGCGATCGAAAGACCGCCGTGCGTTCACCGCGCCGCTGTTGCCGCATTTGCCGCCGGTGCTCTCCACGGCGAACACAACAAATGAAAGGCAAATTATGAAAATACAAATCCATCCATCCACCATCCAAAAACAAAACCGGAACCGCGCCTTCACGCTTGTCGAACTGATGCTGGTCGTCACCATCATCGGCATCCTCGCGGCGCTGGTCATTCCGAGAATCATCGGGCGGGGCGAACAATCACGCATCATTGCCACGAACGCAGACGTCATGGGAGGAATCTCAACCGCGCTGAACCTCTATGAGGTGGACAACGGCGTTTTCCCCAAGAGCCTGCAGGATTTGATCCAGCAACCCGACGACGCCAGGAACTGGCACGGACCGTATCTGGGAAAACTGCCGGTGGATCCGTGGGGTCATCCTTACATTTATTATTATCCGGGCAAACACAACCAGAATTACTTCGACCTGCTGTCAGCCGGCCCCGACGGCAGGGAAGGAACGGACGATGACGTCGGCAACTGGCAGGCCGGGTGAAGTGGAGTGGTGTGCCGTCCGGCCACGTGGGGTGTCTTGGGCAAGCCCGTCTTCCTGCTTGGGGGCTGTCGCAAATCCAGCGCGACGAAACAGCACACAAGCGTAACGGAGGCCGGGTTTGGCCATGTTGTCATCCGGGTATGAAAAACAAGTCCCGGCCGGGTAGGTTGATCCGCCGGTCGGGACTGGAATAATGAAGCAGCATGTAGTTCACTGGCAGACTGACTGAAAATCATCGTGACGAGCGGTGACGCAGCCGCACCGCCTCACCAAATGCCGCCAGGAAAATCCAATTGGTCAAAGATCAACCGCGTCCCCGCGCCCGTGCGCGTTTATCACTCGTTTGCCGCGCGCCGGTTTTTCGCATTCAAACCGCCAACACACAACTCACTTCCTCAACATCCGAGATTAAAACCTTGGCATCACTCGCTTTGCCCGCTTTCGCGGACTCGATGATGACTTTCACCACCTGCTCCGCGTCTTGGTCCACCACGACAAAATCAATTTTGATCTTTGGCAGAAAATCCACCGTGAATTCTCCGCCGCGGTAGGTCTCCATATGCCTGTTCTGCCGGCCAAATCCCCTCACCTCGCAGACCGTCATCCCATCAATGCCGATCTTCTCCAGGGCGTCCTGGACTTCATCCAATTTGGAAAGTTGAATAACAGCTTCAATTTTTTTCATATCCGCATCCGTTTAGCATCGGCGATGCCAATTGGCACAACCATCGGACGAATATCTGAAAAGCGCCGATTTTACATCGGATTCGCGGTGTTAATAATTTCGGATCCTGTAAAAACCCCGTTATCGCTGTCTCCTTTTGCCCAGTTGATGGCATTTTCGCCAGTGCAACAACAAATGGTATCGGGTTGTTTTCCCGATTGAAGAGAGCCGGAAATCCGCCCGGTGGTCTTGTCGGGTTTCAGGCCGGACGGGAGATTGGTTGCGGAAATGTCATTGGCCGTTTGCCGGTGGCTGGAATCGTGTAAAGCACCGGCGAGCCGGGTTGCACGCCAAAAATATCCAGCCCGTTGATGCCCGTCGTGCCCGGCGCTGGCGGCGCCAAAAAAAAGACAAGACCGTAATAATAAAGCTGGCGCACGAATTTCATTTTCACGAACGGGGTTTATGGTTATTATTTTCCGTGCAAATAACAGGATAAAAACTCATGGCCAAACTATTTCTCGGACTCGATTCCAGCACGCAAAGCTTGAGCACGGTGGTCATTGACCCCGGCTCGCGCAAGGTGATTTATGAAAAATCGCTGAACTTCGACCAGGCGCTGCCACATTACAAGACCCGGAACGGCGTGCTGCCCAACCGCGACCCGCTGATTAAACACAGTCCGCCGCTGATGTGGGTGGAGGCGCTGGATTTGCTTTTCGCAGCGATGAAAAAGGACGGCGTGCCGCTGGGCGAAATTCTGGCCGTCAGCGGCTGCGGCCAGCAGCACGGCTCGGTCTATCTGAACGAACGCGCCGCCGACGCGCTGGCAAATCTGGATTCACGGAAATCCCTGGTGGAACATTTGCAAGGAATTTTCGCGCGCAAGACCTCGCCCATTTGGATGGATTCCTCGACCGCCGCCGAATGCGCCGAGATCCGCAAAAAACTCGGCGGCATCAAATACACCGCCTCGCGCACCGGCTCGGATGCGTTCGAGCGGTTCACCGGCCCGCAAATCCGCAAGTTTTGCAAGACCGAGCCGAAGGCTTACGAAAAGACCGCCGGCATCGCGCTCGTCAGCTCCTTCATGGCCTCGCTGCTCGCCGGAAAAATCGCGCCGATGGATTTCGGCGACGGCGCGGGGATGAACCTGATGGACATCCGGCACAAGGTTTGGGACACGGACGCGCTCAAGGCGACCGCGCCAAATTTGAAGGGCAAATTGCAGCCGCTCGCGGCTTCGGGCCGGGTCATCGGGCCGGTCAGCGCGTATTTCGTCAATAAATACGGGCTGAATCCAGAAGCGCTCGCCACCGTCTGGACCGGCGACAATCCGGCGAGCGTCATCGGACTCGGCCTTATCAAGCCCGGACAAACCGCCATCAGCCTCGGCACGAGCGACACGTTTTTCGGCACGATGCAGAAAAGCCTGACCGATGAAAACGGCGAGGGCCACGTCTTCGGCTCGCCCGCCGGCGATTACATGACGCTGATTTGTTTCAAAAACGGCTCGCTTGCCCGCGAAAAAATCCGCGAGCTTTACGGAATTCGGGATTGGAAGGAATTTGGGAAACTGGTCGCCTCGACAAAACCCGGCGGCAACGGCGGAATTTTGCTGCCGTGGTTTGAAGCGGAAATTGTCCCGCGCGTCAACCAACCGGGAATTCATCGTTTTGATCTCGACGAAAAGGATGTTGCCGGAAATTGCCGCGCCATTTTCGAGGCGCAGATGCTTTCGATGCGGCTGCACTCGCAGTGGATGAACGTGTCACCGGAGAAAATTTTGGCGACCGGCGGCGCGTCGAACGACGCGGCGTTGCTGCAAGTCATGGCCGATGTGATGAATTGCCGCGTGCTGCGCATCGAAGTCTCCAAGAGCGCGGCGCTCGGCGCGGCGTTGATGGCCGCGCATGGCTGGCTCGACGCCACCGGAAAAGAGCCGAAATGGGACAAGCTCGTCGCCGGTTTCAGCCAGCCGGTTCCAAACAGCGAAATCCGCCCGGACAAAAAGGCCGCGAAGATTTACGACAAGCTGCTGGAAAAATACGCCGCGTGCGAATACGAGGCGCTTGACAGGATTGCCAGTTAAAATCCGCGCAAATCGGTGCTGCTGCGCTTGGGCAGGCCGGACGCGGGTGTGCGCTTGAGCACGAGATATTCGATGCCAAGCTTCTGACAATACTCGCGCTTCCCGCCCTTGTCGCCGTCCTCGTTCACGGCGTAAATGTCCGGCTTCAATTTTCTGATTTCCGGATCGGCATCCAGCCAGCCCTCGCCGCTGGAAATCAGCGCCTGTTTCACGAACTTGATCGAGCCGACGACGTAGCGCCGCTCTTCCTGCGGCAGCAGCGGATGGCCCTCGCCCTTGAGCAGCCGGATGTTCGCGTCGTGGCCGATGATGACATACAAATCGCCGTAGGCGCTGACTTCCTCGGTGAAGCGGACATGGCCGGAGTGGAACCAGTCGTAGCAGCCGGTGGCGACAATTTTCTTCCGCCCCGATGCGGACGGCATCGGCGGCGGCTCGGGGAAACCTTTCAATTCGTCCGACTGGAAAACGCGTCGGGCGATTTTATTTTCAGCGGCGAATTTTTCGCGCGCAGCGTTCGCCGTCACTTCCACGTCAGCCCAGAGGTCGGTGCGCAGATTTTTCGGGAGCGTGTCGAAATTGGCCGAAGAACCAGCCTCGACCACGCGGCTGACGTAGCGGACGGCGTTCAGAAAATACTTCCGCTCTGCCAGCGGAAATTTCGGCGCCTTGCCGGTGAGCTTTTTCAGTGTTTCATCTGGCCAGAGCAGGACGGTCAACTCGCCGAGTTTGGCGGACTCTTCAAGAAACCGCAGGTCGCGCGACTTGATGTCGTCAAATCCACCACTGACCACAACTTGCAATCGAGCCGGCATTTTCAGGACTGGATTTTCAGCGCGAGGGCGGTCTGGCTCGGCAATTTTTCCGGCAGAGTGAGGTGTAGGCCATTTTCGTCGCGGGTAAATTTCAAGTCGCCGTCAACGCCGAGCAAATGGATGCTGCCGATGTTGCCGGTCCAGTTTGGCGAATCGCCGGCGAGCGATTTGATGGTAATTTTCCCGTCGGCGGGAATCGCGAGGACGATGGCGTAAATCGTCTTGCCGTCATTGGACTGCGTGAAACGGATGTCCTGCGGTGTGTAGGGTTTGCTCGCCACGGCTGCCGGACGACCGCCGCGCGCACTCACGTCCGCAGTCGTCGAGGGGCCTTCACCAAAAACCTTCCACGGGCGCGTCGCGTAAATCGCATCGCCGTTGACCTTCAACCATGCGCCGATGTCGGTGACGATTTTGATTTCATCCGAGTCCGGCACTCCGTCGCGGTTCAACGGCACGCTTAACATCAGGTTGCCGTTTTTGCTCACAATGTCCGCGAGCATCGGGATGATGGTGGAAGCGGGCACATAAAGATGCTTTTCCAACCGCTCAAGTTTGTAATGCCACGAACCGATGCAGGTGTCGGTCTGCCACGGCAATGGCAGGATGCCGGACGACCTGCCCTTCTCGATGTCATAAACCATCGCCTTGCGCTGCATGTCGTTGAGGTCCTTGCAATTCAGCACGGCCTCGTTCTGGCCGTGCAACTGGATGCTGGAATTGTAAAAATGCGCAGCGAGATTCAAACCGATTTGATCCGACACGTCGTGCATCGGCAGAACGCCGTCGTCGAAATAGATCATGTCCGGCTGGTAATCATCCCAGACCTGCTTCGTGCGTTTGAAAAATTTTTCAATGTAGGCCTTGTCCGCCGAGCTGCCGGCCTGGGAATCCGGGTTCCAAACCAGTCTCTTGCCGACCGGATGGTTTTGCGCGTAAAGGTCCTGCGGGTCGAGGCCATCCCACCAAAGGCCCTTGCCGTCGGCCTTGGTCAGTTTGCCGTCGTAAGGCACGCCGGCAAACGGGCCGTTCGTGTCCGCGCCCTGCGCCACTTCATACCACGACCAGGCGCGCGCGGAATGGATGCTGACGGCAAAGCGCAGGCCGTTCTTGCGCGCCGCCGCCGCCCAGCCGCCGATCAAATCCTTGTGCGGCCCGATATTGACGGAATTCCACGGCTGGTATTTGGAATTGAAGTTGTCGAAATTGTCGTGATGGGAGGCCAAGGCCATGAAATATTTCGCGCCGTTCTCCTTGTAAAATGCCAGCAGCTTGTCGGGGTCAAATTGCGACGCCTTCCAGTCATGGATGATGTCCTTGAAACCGTTGGTGGACGAATGGCCGTATTTTTCGAGGTGGGTTCCATAAACGGTCTGGCCCGGAATATACATGTTGCGCGCATACCAGTCGCCTTCCTCCGGCTCGCACTGCGGACCCCAGTGCGCCCAGATGCCGAACTTGGCGTCGCGAAACCACTCGGGCGTCTGGTAATTCGTCAGCGAATTCCAAGTCGGCTGAAACGGCCCGGTCGCGATGTCGCGAATCACATTGGTCGAGCCGGTGGTCTGGATTTTTGTTTGCGCCGAGGCACAAGCGGCCAGGGTTGCAACGATGGCCAGACAGACAATGACGGTTTTCAGATTCGCGGAGGCCTTCATAGTTTTGTTTATTTTGGTGAAACACGGACATTGACCTTGAACGCGCCGGGAACCGGCTCATTGGAAACCACAATCAGATAACCGCCACCGCACCCGGAATACATCGCGCCGAGATATTGCCGCTGATACGCCTTGAGCAGCGGCATCAAATCCACCCGGAGCAGCGGATGCCGGACGACGTGCGGCAGCAGCGTTTCCCAGCATTTCATGTTCAAGTTGAGCGCCGCACCCAGCGCCTTCGCGTCCATTTTCACAATGGCGTTGTAGCAGTCCTGGCCCGACTGGCCGAGCCTGGCGACCCATTTCGGCGTGAGATTTTTCACGCCGAGCGGACTGTAGCCGTCGGGTCGCGGCTCGACGGGAATCAAATGCAACATATTGCTCAACCAGCGCGCGACCTTCGCGCTGTTGCACGATTCGATGTGCGACGGGAAAACGCCGCCGTGAATTTTGAAGTCGTAATCCAGCCGGTTCACGCCGGGATAAATCAACCCGATCATGTCCTGCGACCCGCTCGGCTCGGCCTTGCCCTTGTTTTCGACCTCGTAAAGTTCGCGCGCCAAATCTTCCGGCGGGCGGTTCGGAAGCTTTCCTTTCCAAATCCGCATCGCAATCGTGCGCGTGCCGCTGGCGATGCCGGAACGGTCCATCGGCCGGAAATCCGGCTCGATTTGCACCACCACCATCGAGCCGGGTGGCTTCGGGTTGTGCCGCGAGACAAATGGCTGGTCAATCCAACCGCCCGCGAGTTGCAGGCGGTTGGGTATCGCGCCAAAATATCTGGCGACGGGCGGGGCAACTTTGGATTTCATCAGCCGATGCCCACGCGCTTGCCGGCCTTGCGGGCGTGATACTGCTGCTTGATCCACTTGTAAGTTTCCGCCAGCCCCTTGTTGAGCGTGGTGCCCGGTTCCCAGCCGAGAACTTTTTTGATGAACGTGTTGTCCGAATTGCGGCCCGCCACGCCCAGCGGCGCGTTCAGGTCGTGTTTGCGGACCAGTTTCACGCCGGCGATTTTTTCAATCTTGGTCAGCAGTTCGTTGATGGAAACCAGTTCGCTGGAGCCGAGATTGATGGGCGTCGCGATCAAATCATCGCTGTGCATGATTTTGTCAATGCCCACCACGCAGTCATCAATATACATGAAACTGCGCGTCCGCTCTCCGTCGCCCCAGATCGTGATTTCCTTCCTGCCGGTGTCAATCGCCTCGATGACCTTGCGGCACAGCGCGGCGGGCGCCTTTTCGCGGCCGCCATCCCAGGTGCCGTGCGGCCCATAAACATTGTGGAAACGGGCAATCGCCGTCTTCATGCCGCGTTCGTGCCAGTATTCCTCGCAGAACATTTCGGAAATCAATTTTTCCCAGCCGTAGCCGCGCTCGGCCATCGCCGGATAAGCGTCCGATTCCTTCAACGCGCGGACGTTGGGATCCTGTTGCAACAACGTGTTGTAAGCGCAGGCCGAACTGGAGAAAAAGTA
>CAYYWB010000032.1:0-17813 GCA_964475285.1 uncultured Bifidobacteriaceae bacterium
CGCTGCGTCGTGGATTTCAGCGGACGGCCGCACCTCGTCTGGCGCGGGCTGGACAAATTTTCGCACAAGAAAATCTCTGAAGCGGAAAAAAATCAGGACGCCTCCAGCGCGTTCCGGTTTGGCCTCGCGCGTGAATTCTTCCAAGGCTTTACCAACGAAGCCCGCTGCAATCTGCATTTGGAATTGCTTTACGGCGACGAGCCGCATCACATTGTCGAGGCGCTGTTCAAGGCATTCGCTCGCGCGGTGGACGCCGCGCGCTGCCACGACCCGCGTATTGCCGGCCAGTTGCCAAGCACCAAGGGGAAACTTTGAGTTGCCCGCGCGGAGGCGCTCACGCGCCGCCGCCCGGCAGCCCGGTTCCGCACGGCGCGAGAATGGCGTCCGTCATCCCGTGGATGATTTTTTTGTCCGCCGGACAAATGGTCGCCAGCACGCCGCCCAGTTGCGGACGCGCCGCGTCTCCTTCTCCGCTGACAAAATAATACGGACACAATCGCGCGCGTCCCTTCATCGGCACGATTTGATTTTTTTCAAAATCGAACCATTCCGTTTCAATCAATCTGGGTTTTTCGTAGCGTTGCAAAATAAACGGCGAACTTGAAAAGCTGGAAATCGCCCGGTCCACCGCCGCGCTCCAGTCAGCATGCGACAAATCGCTGCCGAGATGAACTCCGCGCGCGCCCCAGGCGTTTTCCGAGAAGCCTGATACTTTCAAAATCAAGTCGCGTTCCTTCTGCGACAGCGTTTTCAACTGCTGCCAGTCCGTCAGATTCAGTTCGGGAATTGCCGCATGCGGCGGCAGCGGCGTCGGATCCACAAGCCAGGTGTAAGGAATGACTTTTTTCAGCCGCGCCAGAAAACCTTCGCCCAGCTCCTGCCGCCAGAACGATTGCAGGTTCCGGTTCCACAGCAGCGCAAATAGCATCTTCTCCTCGAAAACCGGTTTCGGCGGCGGCGTCAAACGAATCTTTTTTTCCGCCGCCAGCTCAAAAATCCGTTTCGCGTTCGCCACGTTCGCCAGATCGAACAATTCAAAAAAGCGATAAACCGCGTCGCCCTCCTTGAAATCCAAAAATTCTGAATTCTGAATTCTGAATTCTGAATTCTTCATTTGCCCGGCGAGCCATTCCATTTCCGGTCTGTAAGTCGCCGCCTCCTCGGAGACGGCGATGTGAACCTGCTTCGCGTCGCCAAAAATGGATTCAAACCCGCGAATCATTCCCTCCGCGCCGCCAATGACATTGGGCTTTGGACTTTGAATTTTGGACTCCGAATACGTTTTATTGAGCCACGCGGTCAGCCCGATGCCGCCGGGCACGGAATCGAGTTCCGTGATGCTGAAACCATTTTCCGTCAGCAAAATGTCCGGGCGGATGACTCGCGGGATTTCATTCTTGAAAGCCGGCGAACGCTGAAGCTCGACCAATTCGCGCGGCTTGCCGAGGTCGAGCCAGCGCGCCACCCATTCCGGCTGCCTGCCCTCGGCGCTCTTGCGGTAAAGCAGATTGACCGCGCGGTAAAATTGCAGCAGCACGCGACCAAGCGATTCAATTTCCTTCGCCAGATTTTCATCCAGCGGAAACGGCGTCGCCGAAATGCGCCATTCCTGACCGGCGAAAAGGCCGCCGGACGGTAGCGAGTTACGAACGAATGTCGCCCGGGCGGCGGCTTCATCGTTTTGTAGCAGCCGAGGTGACGAGGCTCTGACTGATTCTTCAGATGACATCGGGGGTTTTATTTCGAGCCTCCTTACGTCGGCTGCTACTTACGTCCTAATTTGCCCATTGCCGATGCAAATCCATTTGTAGCTGGTCAATTCCTCCAGCCCCATCGGCCCGCGCGCGCCGATTTTGTCGGTGCTGATGCCGATTTCCGCGCCCATACCGAATTCGCCGCCATCGGTGAACCGCGTGCTCGCATTCCAATAGACCGCCGCCGAATCCACCTCGGCGAGGAACTGCTTCGCGTGCGCCTCGTTTTTGGTGACGATGCTGTCCGAATGCGCCGAGCCGTAGTAATTGATGTGGTCAATCGCGGCGCGCACGCCATCCACGACGCGGACGTTCAGGATGTAATCGTTGTATTCCGTGAAATAGTCCTGCTCGCTCACGGCGCGCAGTTTTGAGTTTTGAGTTTTGAGTTTTGAGTTCAAAATTTCCAGGGCCGTCTCATCACCGCGAATCTCGACGTGCTTTTCAAAAAGCTTTTCGCCGATGACGGGAAGAAACTTCTCCGCGACGGTCTTGTCCACCAGCAGCGTTTCCATTGCGTTGCAGACGGCGGGGCGTTGGACTTTCGCGTTCATGGCGATTTCCCCGGCCATTTCCAAATCGGCGTCGGAGTCCACAAACACATGGCAGACGCCTTTGTAATGTTTGATGACCGGAACTTTGCTACAGTCCGCGACGGTGCGAATCAATCCCTCGCCGCCGCGCGGCATGCACAGGTCAATGTATTGCGTGAGCGAGAGCAGCGCGGGAATCGCCTCGCGGTCGGTCGTCGGCACGACTTGAATCGCGTGTTCGGGAAATCCGGCTCGCGAGGACGCTCGCCCCACCATGGCTTGTTTGCCGGCGTCAATCATCGTCTTGGCGATGAATTGATTGGATTGCATCGCCTCCCGGCCACCGCGCAGAATCGTGGCGTTGCCGGATTTGAAACAAAGGCTGGCGGCGTCCGCTGTCACGTTCGGGCGCGATTCGTAAATGATGACGATGACGCCGATGGGCGTGGAAATCTTTTGCAGCTTCAGTCCGTTTGGCCGGACGCGCTCGTCGAGAATTTTCCCGACCTGATCGGGCAGCGTCGCCACTTCGCGCAATCCGCGCGCCATGCCGGCAACGCGTTTGTCATCGAGCTTGAGCCGGTCCAGCATGGCCGATGACAGGCCGGATTTCGCGGCGGCGTCCATGTCAAGCGCGTTGGCCTGCTTGAGCGCGGCGGCGTTTTGTTCCAATGCCGCGGCCATCGCCAGCAGACAGGCGTTTTTCTCCGCCGTCGTCAGCTTCGCGAGTTCGCGCGACGCGGTTTTGGCCTGCCGGGCCAGCCGCGTCATTTGTTCCGTCAAAGTCATGCCGGGAGAAGGTAAGCCAAAAATGCGAACTGAAAAGGGAGAAGTTTTCAGATTTCCGGTCGCCGGGCCGTCTGGCATCCAAGTTCAACAGGGCAATTTTTACTAACTGCTTGCCAAAAAAAGGAGAGCTTGTTTCCGGCTTTGGATGAATAGTCACCGCAGGTTAGTAATGGCATTGGGGTGGAAGAGGTTACAGTTCTTTCTCAAGCAGAACGAGTTTGGAAGCTGGATCGGAAAGATTCGGTCTTCACAATTTGATTTTGATTCGGGCGGACAGTCGTTTCTTCAGCGGGATTCTCCATCCCCACCTCCTTGGCGACTGTCGCCCGAATCTTTTTTTTGCGGATCGGGTCAAAACTGCCGCGTCACTGGGCGATACCTGTCTGTTCTTGCATGGCTGCCCGCATTACGCTGGCGAGTTCTTGAGGGGTCCATTGGTTGCCGTCAAATTGGCGGTAGATGCGCCCTTGCGGGTCGAGCACGACCGTCCGCAAATTGTGCGAAAGGCCGTTGCCCTGGCGCATGACCATCAAATCCAAATGCCCGGCGGCGTCAGCAAGCACATTTGTGGGAGCGGAGGCAAACGACCAGCGGCTGGCATCGTCGCCGCGATAGACATCGGCGTAATTTTTCAATACGTCCGGCGTGTCAAATTCAGGATCAAAGGAAATTGAAAGAAACTGCCAGTTTGTCGGCGCGCTGGCATCGGCCAGGAGTATTTTCCGCGCCTGCGCAAAGTTGTTGTTCATCCGCGGGCAGTAATCCGGCAGTGGACAGCGGGTGTAGAAAAAGGTGAATGCCAGCGCGCGGCCGCGATAATCCGAAACGTGGATTTGACTTCCGCCTTCCGCTTTCAACACATAATCCGGCAGAAGGTCGCCCGATTTGAGTTCGGGCATCATCATGACTCCGGACAGGCCCGATGTTCGGATGATTTTGTTGGTCGTCGTTTCAACGGCCCGCCCGACACGATGGATGTTTTCGATCCACTCGTCGTTTTGACCGACGACCAGCGTAAATGTGATTTCGTCGTTGGGCGAAATGCCGCTTATTTCGTTCGTGTTTTTCAAGTTAAAGTCCATCGTCATTTCCATCATGTAGCCGGGGATGGTCTGATGATGAATCGTGGCCTGGCGCAGGTCCGGCGCGATTTTTTCAATCACTCCGCGCGCGGGATAGGACTTCGTGCTTTGGTCGCCGTTCGTTGACGCGGCGAAGAGGGCTTGGACTGACAGCAAGGCACAACAAAGGATCAGATATTTCATGACAATTATTTTCAAGGATTTGAATTTCGTAGTTTTGCAATTTCATCGGCCACGTCTGCGGCCGCGTTTTGGTTTAAGCCATCGAAATATCCGCGCAGATGGCCGTGCGCATCCACGACGGCTATTCGCTCGGTATGGGCGAAGTTGCCCGGCATGAAACCGAACTCGTTGTTGGTGTCCGATGCGAGAAAACTGGTTCCGATCAGATTATACAAGTCCGTCCTGTCGCCGGTCAGGAACAGCCAGCGGTTGGTGTCCGCGCCGAAACGTTCGCCGTATTTTTCGAGCACGGCGGGCGTGTCGTCGCGCGGATCAACCGTCAATGAGACCAGTTCCACATCCGGTTGATTTGTCGTCAATTGCTGGATCTGTGCCATCTGGCCGGTAACAGCCGGACACGTCAGCGAACAACTCGTGAACATAAAATCCACGACCAGGAATTTGCCGGCAAGTTCCGACTGCGTGACGGCCCGGCCGGTGCGGTCGGTCAGCGAAAAATTGACCAACTGCCGCGGATGGTCCGGCGCGATGACGGCGGCTTTTGAATTCGCCGCAGCCGGCGCGATTTGCGTCTCATCCCGGCTGTTCATGGCGAATAGCAGCCAGCTAAAGCCGGCTCCAAAAACCAAAGACCCGACTATTGCAACCGTGGCAAACAGTCGTTCTTCATTTCGGCCCTTGCGTTGTTTGGAACCGGCTTTGCTGGACATGCAATTTACTTTTTCAGTTTGGCTTCGGCATCGGCCAGTTTTTTCAGGAATTTGTCCGGATCCTTGTCAAAGTCCGCCTTCTCGGACTTGCTGCACAGTTTGATTTCCTGGTTGGCGTTGGTAAAGACGTAAGGCTGTCCCATCGTGCCCAACTCCATGCCGCACACCAGACAGGTCTTAAGTGGATACGGCTTCACCGGCGCGTTGGTGGAATCGTCGGCGTGAGCCGCCAGCGGAATGGCGGCTCACATTGCAACGAGGATGATTCCAAGAAACAATTTTAACTTTTTCATAATTGGATTTTGATTGGGATATAATCAGAACATATAGCTTGCGCTCACCTTGAAAAGCACCGGGGCGGCAAGCTGATTGCCGGTGAAGTTTTGATAAACGGGCAACTCCACGTCCGCGTAAATTTTCACCGGATGAATGTGGAATTCAATTCCCGGCGAAAGCAGGATGCGCTGGTAGCCGGAATTGTCGGGGTTGGCATTCGAGCCGCTGTCGCTGGTCCGCTCGGAAAAAATGACCTGACCCATCGGCGAAATCCTCATCCGGCCAAGCGAGAATCCCTTGTAATCAATTCCCGCTGCGGCGTCCAGTTCGATGCCCGGACGATATCCGACCTGCGTCAGCACCGGCACATCCAGCAATGCCTGCGCGAACCAGTCCCATTTTTCATCCTTCGTGATGTTGCCTCGGTAAAAACCGCCGAGCAAAATGTCCGTGCTGCCGGTTCCGATTTCGCTGTCGCGGTCAATGTCGCCGTAGGCATTCTCATGGGTCCAATCGCCGGTCGGAAGCTTGAGGCCGAACGTCACGCCGGCAGACTGGTCCGCAAAGAATCCCGTGTAAATGCCTTCCAGCCGGATGTCGCCAAGCGCGCCCCAATTTACAGTTGCGGTTTGATTGCCAAAGTTTGGAAGGTTCGGATTTTGATTGTTGGAAACGGTTGTAAATTTGCGGTAGTCAAAAGGCACTTCAAACTGGACTCCCCAACTGGAATTGAACATATACTGGAAACCGGCGGTGACGAAGTCCGTCTCGATCTCCTTGTCGCCATTGTTCGCCGCGTCCGCCATGGAGGAGCCGCTCCAGTTGCGGTTTTGATCCTGATAAGCGAATTGCAACCAGGCCATTCCGCCCTGGCCGTTCGGAAACATCGAACTCGTCGCCACGTCAAAAACGCCGCAGCCGCACGCGCAGGCGTGAACCATGCTCGGCGCGAGCATTCCCGCCAGCAAACCACAACCCATTTTTACCGCCGCTGAATTACTTGTTTTATTTCTGTTTTTCATTTTTCAAATTTCAAAATTGCGAGAACGCGCAACGGCGCTCTCAAGGTTAAAGGAAAGCATTCAAGCCCGCGCCAACACGGCGCGGGCAGCCAACCACGATTGAATCAGGCGAGGAATCCGCGCGGCGGCGGCAGCAGCGGCTTTTGCGTGAGAGTTCCGGCGAAAAAAACCGCCTGCGGCAAAAGCTGGATATCCGACGGCGGGATGAAAACCGGATTTTCCTTCGCGGGCGGGAATTCCAATTTCTGCGTTTGCAGGGTGGTCTCGCTCTTTTTTTGAGATTTCTTGCCGGCGGCGATGGCTTTGCAAATCGGGCAGGGATACTTGCCGTCGAACGTGCGGGTCACGGATTCGGAGAGCGAATGCGCGCGCAGGTTGTCCGCGAGCATGGCCGTCCACGCGACGGTTTGCAGCAGCGCCCAGTGCGCGCCGAGCGTCGCCACCAGCGAAACGACCACAAAACATTTTCCAAGGCGGACCAACACGCGGACAACTTATGCCATGTTTGCGGGATTGCAAGCGCAGATAATTGTTTGCATCAGTCAAGGTAACGAGGCTTTGACTGAATTTGCGATGCTCGATTTGCGACCCGCGAATCACTTTTCAGAAATCCAAACGAGCGTGCCAACCGGCAGCAAATCGAAAAGCGGAATCAAATCCGCGTCGGCCAGATGAATGCAGCCGCACGACGAGGGTTTGCCGATGCCCGCCTGGTCCGCCGTGCCGTGGATGTAAATGTAACGCGCGTGCGAATCCACGCCGCCGCCGCGATTGAAGCCGGGTTCGAGTCCCTCCAGCCACAGGATGCGCGTGGTGATTTTGGCGTCCGCAAATTCCGGCTGTGATGTGTGGCCGACGGCTTTGCGCGACTTGAAAACCGTTCCCGCCGGCGCGTCCGCGCCGATTTTTTCCGCGATGCGATGCAGTCCGAGCGGCGTGCAATTCGAGCCTTCCGCCTGCCCGACGCCGAAACGCGACGTGGAGCAGCGCATTTTGCGGCCAAGCCGCCAGGACGCGGAGGTCTTCTCAAAAAGCGAAATGGCCTGCCCGCCGACGCTGACGATGAGAACGAACTGCGTCGGCGCGATTCCGCTTTTCCGGCAGGCATCAAGAAATTCAGGGCGCATTTTTCAAAATCGGCTTTCGCCGCCCGTCCAATCAACCTTAAAAACCGCGGCTGGACAAACACAAAGATGCGCACGGCGGCGCGAGTGGCGCGGGAAGGGAAAGTTAAAATCTCACGCCAAGACGCAAAGACGCGAAGCAGGCAATGAAAATTTGCGGGCTGTTTTGAGATTGAGCCACTGTGTGTATGCACGTCTCATGACGATGGCTTGGATATTGATGATGTGTTTAGTGGAGATGGCGTAGTCAGGCGTGGTGGTCTGAGCCAGACCCACCATAACAGTGACCAAGGCCACACAGCCACTAAGGCAAAAACAACGCCCAGCAACCCATTTTTCTGCCTTTTCTCTGCATCACTGTAAATCCATATCAGCGACCAGATAAACAGACAGACAATGACTAGAAAAACTGGAAGCACGAACCAGAGGGGGCCTGAGACTGGAATGCCACAAAAACTAACCGACACATTCGATCGAAGGACTTGAATCAGATTTTCCATAAAAGTTACGCGCTCGTGGCGAAACATTGTCATCGAACTTCGTTGTGCGGTTCCATTTATTAACGGTCGTGACTGTATTTTACATTTAATTTTTTTGCCGAGCAAGCTTTGGAATTCAGACATATTTGTCCCCGCCGTTGAATTTCGGTTTCAATTTCTGAAACCGTTCGACGAACAGAAAATAGACGCCCGGCCCGAAGCACAGCAGCATCACCGAGATGCCCGTGGCGATGCCCCAAAATGTTCCCACAGGCGCGCAGCAATCGTCGCGGCGGCGGGCAATGACATGGCTCGGCACGGCCACGATCAATTCGAGGATGCTTCCGCGCAGCAGCCAGCGCGTGATGCGCTTGAGCAGTGAATCCGGGTCGTCGGACTTGGCGGAACGATGGAAAATGATGCCCCAGACAACCCAGAAAAACAGGGTGATGATGATGCAGCTCCAGGCCACGCCGGCGTCGGTCGTGTTGCCATCCTTGGTGAAAATTTTGTCAATGAAGCCGAAAACGTTCAGGCCGTCGTCCTTGAAGACCGCGCAAAGAACGGAAAGGATGCCCGCGAAACAAAGGTTGCCGAGAAAAAACGCGCTGACGATGACGGGAATTTTAAGAGGCCGCCGCGCGGGCAGGCGGCGCTCGGAAATGTTGATGGGCAGCAGGAGCAGCAGCGCCTGGCCGGCGACGAGGATGCCCAGCCACAACCAGTATTGCCAGGCCGCGTAGATTTGCGCCGTTTCCTTGAACGTCTGGTTGTCGTTATGGATGCCCCAATTGCCAAAGGCAATCAGGATGACCGGCACGGTCAGCAGCAGCAGCGCCAGCGCATAAAGCAGGATGGTGAGAATGGCCCAGCGTTTCATAAATTTGAGCGATTGAGTCAGAAAGTGAAACCCCGCGCCAGCCAAATCGTTGCGGAATTATTCCTGTCACTTGTCACGCGTCACCCGTCACACCTTTGCGCCTTTTGCGTCGCGCCGCGACGTGTGGTGTGCTATCCATTAAACGGCATGAATGTTCCGGCGAAAAATCGTTCCGCGCCCGACCGCCAGGCCGGGCATTGCCTCGCGCGCTCCGTCGCGGCCACGCTGGCCGAGGAGTCGGCGCTGGAGGCGGTGACGATTGACCGCGCGCACCGGAAAATTTCCCTCGCCACGCTCGGCCGCGCGGATGTGCCGCGGCTCACCGAACGCATCACCAGCCATTTTGAAACCGTCCAGGCCGCCGACACCGGCCACGTCTGCTCGTTGTTGAGCGGCGACGGCGATTGTTTCAGTTGCGACACGCCGCTGCCGGAGTCCGAGCGCAACCGCATCACCATCCGGCATCAAGGCGACATCACGACCATCGCCCGCATGACCTGCCCGACGGCGCCGAAATTCTGGCGCTGGCGCGACATGCCGTTTCCGAAAATCGTCCCGCGCGACGTGGAATTTCTGGAACACGCCGGGGAAGTTGACGAGTGGAAATTGCAACTGGCCGCCGCGATTTTGTGCGGGTTGTTCGGCATCGCCGGATTTCTTTCACCCGCGCCGTTCAAAATCATTTGTTACGTCGCGGCCTGTCTCGCGGGCGGATTTTATCCGGCGGAGGAAGTTTGGGAGCGGCTGCAAAAGCGGACGATTGACGTGCATTTCCTGATGCTGTTCGTCGCCGCTGGCGCGGCGAGCATCGGCGCGTGGGGCGAAGGCGCGACGCTGCTGTTTTTATTTTCGTTCTCCGGCGCGCTGGAGCACTACGCGCTGGGCCGCACGCAAAAGGAAATCCGCTCGCTTTTCCGCGACGCGCCCAAAACCGCCACCGCGCTGGATGAACAGGGCCGCGAACGCGAGGTGAAGGTGGAGCAGCTCAAAACCGGAATGCGCCTGCTCATCAAGCCCGGCGCGCAATTTCCCGTGGACGCCGAAATCGCCAAAGGTCAGACGGCGGCGGACGAATCAAATCTCACTGGCGAGGCAACGCCGGTCGAGAAAAAGATCGGCGACCACGCGCTCGCCGGAACCATCAATTTGTGGGGCGCGGTCGAAGTCGTCGTCACCCGGCCCGCCGCCGAAAGCTCGCTCCAAAAAATCATCACGCTCATCAAGGAAGCGCAGCAGCAAAAAGCGCCCGCCCAAGTGTTCGCCGACAAATTCAGCACCTATTACACCTACGGTGTGATCGGCCTGTCGTTCGCGATGTTTTTTGTGTGGTGGCTCGGATTCGGCCTGGAGGCGTTCAAATCCACGATCGAGTCTCACAGCGCATTTTACCGCACGATGACTTTGCTCGTCGTTTCCTCGCCGTGCGCGCTGGTCCTGTCCATTCCGTCGGCGGTGCTGGCGGCCATCGCGTGGGGCGCACGGCACGGAATTCTTTTTCGCGGCGGCGCGGCGGTGGAAAAACTCGCCGAGGTCAACACCGTCTGCCTTGACAAAACCGGCACGCTCACGACCGGCGAATTGCGCGTCGAGAAAGTCGAAAGTTTTCCCGCTGGCCGTGAAAACGAAATTGCGCGGCTGGCATTTTCGCTGGAACGGCTTTCGACGCATCCGCTCGCCCGCGCCATCACGCGCCACGGCAAGCAGCACGGAATTGTGCCGGTTGAGTTTGAGCATTTTGAATCCGTCACCGGCCAGGGCTTGAAGGCAAGATGGAACGGCGTTGAATGCCGCCTCGGCGGGCGCGACTGGTTTGATCTGGAACGCCGGCCTCCGGCACGGCGCGATGTTGTTCCAAATCCAGCCGGACAAAGCGCCGTGCCGGTGTTCGGCGCTCCGGTGGACGCCGGGTTTTCCGAAGTATGGGTCGAGGCTGGCGATTTGCTTGGCCGCGTGATTTTGCGCGACGACATCCGGCCGCAATCCGCCTCGGTCGTGGACGAATTGCGCGGCGAAGGTTTGCGCAGCGTGGTTTTGACCGGCGACCGCAGGGCCGCCGCGGAAAATTTGCGCGCGGAACTGAAGCTGGACGACGTGCGTGCCGAGTTGAAGCCGGAGCAAAAGGTTGCGGCCATCCAGGAATTGAGCCGGCAGGGCAGGCGCGTGGCAATGATTGGCGACGGCGTGAACGACGCGCCGAGCCTGGCGGCGGCGCACATTGGCGTGGCGATGGGCGCGCGCGGTTCGGACGCGGCATTGGAGCAGGCGGACGTGGTGCTGATGCACGACAAGCTGGAAAATTTTCTGGCGGCGTTCCGGTTGAGCCAGCGGGCGCGGCGCATCATCCGGCAGAATCTGGTCGTCTCGCTCGGCACGGTCGTGGTGCTGGTGACGTTTGCGATGCTCGGCAAAATTCCGCTGACGATTGGCGTGGTCGGCCACGAAGGCAGCACGGTGGTGGTGGTGATGAACAGTTTGCGGTTGCTGTTTGGCGGGCAAAGCAAACGCCTTGCCGCCAGCCCAAAAGAAAGCTAATTTACCCACATGACGACTGCGAAGCAGATAGTTCTTGAAGCAGTGCATCGCCTGCCGGAGGAGGCGGATTTTCATGACATTGCCGAGGAAATTGCCTTCCTTGCCGCCATCCGCGAGGGCGAAAATGACCTCCGTGAAGGCAAGGTTGTTTCCAATGACGAAATGAAACGGCGGCTCGATTCATGGCTCAAAAAATAATCTGGACGGAGCATGCCAGCGACGATTTGGGCGCCATCGTCCGTTACATCGCCCGCCACAACCCCGATGCGGCCAGAAACATGGGCCACGGCATTTATGATCGGGCGCAAGTGCTGATGGAATTTTCAGAGGCTGGCAGCGTCGTGCGCGAATTGAACCATCCCGACTGGCGGCAGGTCATTTTCCGCGCCTATCGAATCGTTTATCACATCAACCGCGCCGCGAAAACGGTTGAAATTGTCCGCGTCTGGCACGGAGCGCGCGGCGATGTGGAATTACCGGCACAATATTGATGAATCGTTACCGCCAGTTCGTTTCTGAATTTGAACGCCTCCTTCAAAAAGGCAAATCGCTGAATCCTGGAAAAATTTCCAGAGCGCCGCGCCCCAAAATTCCAGCCGGCACGCCGGGCGTCCTGATTTTTTCGCCGCACCCGGACGACGAGTGCATTACCGGCGGGCTGGCGTTGCGGCTGTTGCGCGAGGCGCGGTGGAATGTCGTCAACGTCGCCGTCACGCTCGGTAGCAACCGCGCCCGGCAGACGGCGCGGCGGCGCGAATTGCAAAATGCCTGCGCGTCGCTGGGTTTCAAACTCATCGTGCCGGGCGAACGCGGTCTGGAGCGCGTCAATCCCGAATCGCGGGTGAACAATCCCGCGCACTGGCGGGCGGCGGTGAAACAAATTGCCGGCATTCTCGCGGAGCAAAGGCCGCGCGTGATTTTCCTCCCGCACGAAAATGATGTCCACCCGGCGCACGTCGGCGTGCATTGGCTGGTTTTGGACGCGTTGAAAATTTTGCCGCGCGGCTTCGCCTGCTTTGTCGTCGAGACGGAATTTTGGGGGCAGATGGCGGAGCCGAATTTGCTGGTTGAAATCGGCGCGGAAGATTTGGCGGATTTGATAGCCGCGCTTTCGCTGCACGCCGGCGAGGTGAAGCGGAACGCATATCACGCGCGGTTGCCGGCGTGGATGCTCGACAACGTCCGGCGTGGTGCGGAACTGGTCGGCGGGCGCGGTGCGAAGGCCCCGGAATTCACGTTTGCGACGATTTACCGTTTGCAACAATGGCGCGGCGGGAAACTCCGGATAATTTTCAGCAGCGGGAAATGTTTGGGCGCAGAGGAAAATCCGGCTGGTTTATTTGCCGTCTGAAACGGCAAACACGGATTTAATTTAGATCAAACCAATCCGTGTTCATTCGTGGTTAATCCTTCAGCATTGTCAGCTTGATCGGTCATGAATTCCCTCCTTGACGATAGCCGTTGACGTTGCCAAAACTTCCGACATGGGACTGGACGGTATTGAAATCGTGATGGCGGTCGAGGATGCCTTCGACATTCAGATTGATGACGCTGAAGCGGGGAAACTGCGCACTCCCCGCCTGTTGATTGACTATGTGTTCAGCAAAGTCACCACGGCTACTGCCACGGTCTGTCTCACCCAGCGCGCCTTCAATCTGCTGCGTAAATCGTTGATCCGGCACGGCGGATGGAAACGGTCTGAAATCAAACCGGACACGGGACTTCCTGCATTACTGCCAAAACAACAACGATGTGCGGTCATCGAAAACATGGTCATCGAACTGGGCATCAAAAAAGCACCGGAATGGGTAAGGCCTGGCTGGCTGAATATCTTGCTGCTCATTGGCTCGTTGCTGGCGGGATTGCTCGCAGCGGTCACCGCGGGCCATATACTGCAATCGCTGGCCATTTGGGTTTTTATCGGCATTACCATACTGACAGCAGGCATCGGGCTGAAATTGACCAAGCCGCTCTGCAAGGAATTTCCCTCGAACTTGAAAACCATTGGCGACCTTGCCCGATGGGTGATGGCGCACAAACCGGACCTCGCCCAAGCCACCGCACCCGGTTGGACTCGCGAGCAAATCGCCAACCGCGTCCGCGAAATAGTCGTCGAGCATCTTGGGTGCGAAGCCTATTACACCGAGGATGCCAACTTCGTCAAAGACCTCGGCATGGGCTAATTGGAAGTCCTTCGCGCCTTTGCGCCATTGCGTTGAAAAATCCGTGTTCATCCGTGTTTATCCGTGGTTAAATCTTTGCGATGAAAACCCAGTTCATGCGCGCGGCCATCAGGCTTTCGCTTCAAAAAATGCGGCGCGGCGACGGCGGGCCGTTCGGCGCGGTGGTGGTTCAGCGCGGCAAAATCGTCGGGCGCGGCTGGAACCGGGTGACTTCCGCGAACGACCCGACGGCGCACGCGGAGGTCACGGCCATCCGCGAGGCGTGCCGCCGGCTCAAGACCTTCCGGCTGGACGATTGCGAGATTTACGCCAGTTGCGAGCCGTGTCCGATGTGCCTGGCGGCGATTTACTGGGCGCGGATCGGGAGGATTTTTTACGCCGGCGCGCGGCGCGACGCGGCGGCGGCCGGCTTTGACGACGATTTGATTTGCCGCGAGATCGCGCTGCCGGTTTCGCGCCGCAAAATTCCGATGCGGCAACTCCTGCGCGGCGAGGCGCTGAAAGTTTTCAAGGAATGGCGGGACAAGCCGGACAAAGTCTGCTATTGAAGCTTGCAGCCTATCCTCTTGTTAGCACACCAACCGCCACGGCGGCGGGGCAATGACACAAGAAGATATGGATACATAAGCATCTGCATCTCATCATGTAGCGCCTATCTCCTTAGGAGGCGTATCGGTCGTCACGGTGCTGGCGTCGTGGGTAATGGCGATGGACTAACTCGACGAGCACGGAAATATAATATGAGCGACAAAGTAAGAATGATAATACCAAATGCACAAAAGAATATACTCGCCAGACCTGAAACAAGAATCGTGCCGATGATAGCTCGCACAGTTTGTAAATTAGACGGATCGGGACTGCCGAGTGTGTGCAATATCTGAATCGTGCCAATGAAAGAGTCCAGCAAGGCGAACATGGGAGATAATGTGAGCAAGGCACCAAGGATGATGCCAGCTACAAGTAATCTTCGCGTTGTTTTCATGGTGCAGGTAACATACACCTAACATTTAAGTAGGTCATTGGTTTTGTGGCCTATCTTAGGTCGAAAAAAATTGTAAGCAGGACTGAAATCGCTGTCAAGAATGGAATTACATCGTTTATGACACCGCAACCCGTTTCAGCAAAACCAGCGCAGTTCAAGTTTGCTTCGAGCGGGAGGATTTGAAACGAGGGTGGTTTGCCCATGGCACTGGCAGCAGGTCATTAAATCACCGTCCCATGCGGAATGACGCATTTTCTCGGGACGATGACAATCCCGTCGCGGATGAAATAAAGTTCGTGGTCAACGTTCCTCGGTTTGCCGGCGGGCGAAATCGTCACGTTGTCCCCGATGCGCGCGTTCTTGTCTATGATGGCGTTCTCGATCCTGCAGTTGGCGCCGATGCCAATGCGCGGCTGGCCGGGATGCTCGCGCTCATCGCCGGATTCCGGCGTTTCGTAATAGTCGGCGCCGAGGATGACCGCGCGGTTCAGTTCCGTGCCGGATTCGACGATGGTTCGCAGGCCGACGATGCTGTGGCTGACGCGCGCGTGGTTGATGATGCAGCCGTCGGCGATGACGGCGTGGTCAATCTGCGCGCCGTTGATTTTCGAGCCGGGCAGATAGCGCGGACGGCTGAAAATCGGCGCGTCCATGTCAAAGAAATTGAACCGGGGCAGTTCGGCGACGAGGTCGAGGTTTGCCTCGAAGAAGGAGCGGATGGTGCCAATGTCCTCCCAATAGCCCTGGAACATGAATGAAAAAACGCGGTGCGCGTTGATGGCGCGCGGGATGATGTGCAGGCCGAAATTGGACAGCGGATTGTCGAGCAGTTCGCGGATCAAATCGCGGTTGAAAAGGTAAATGCCCATCGAGGCGAGAAACACGTCGCCGCCGCCCTTGATTTGAAGCCGGGACTGCATCCGCGGCGCCAGCTTGAGCAGATCGAACTCCGCGGCCTCCCTGGGTTTTTCGACAAAACGCTGGATGCGGTAGTCATCGGCGATTTGCATGATGCCGTGCGAGCCGGCTTTTTGCGGGCCAACCGGCATCGTGGCGATGGTGATGTCCGCGCCGGTGCGGACGTGCTGCCCGACGAGTGCGCGAAAGTCCATCCGATATAAATGGTCGCCGCTCAAGACGAGGAGATGATCGAAGTCATGGTTCAGGAGATGGAGCAGGTTTTTGCGGACGGCGTCGGCCGAACCCTGATACCACGAAGTGTTGGTGAAGGTCTGTTGCGCCGCGAGAATTTCCACGAAGCCGCTGGAAAAATGGTCCATTTTATAGGTCTGCGCAATATGCCGGTGCAGCGAGGTGGAATTGAATTGCGTCAAAATGTAAATGCGCCGGAAGCCGGAGTTGATGCAGTTCGAGATGGGGATGTCCACCAGGCGGTATTTGCCGGCGAAGGGCACGGCGGGTTTGGCGCGGTCCTTCGTCAGCGGAAACAGCCCGGTGCCCTGGCCGCCGCCCATGATGACGCAGAGAACCTGGCTGGCGTTGGTGGTCTGGCGGATGCCGGACATAAAAAACTTTGCCTGATTGCCGGGAAAATTTTAATCCCGATCGCCGCCAAAAGCAAACAGGAGATTGATGCTGGCACCCCGATGGCGACATCTATTGCCTCCTTCACGCCCCCAATCCAAAAGCCAAACCCATCGTCCTCCTCCATCTTCCCGTCTTTTGACTGGCGGTCTCCTTTTGTTTGCACACAAAAGTCTCCTTTTAAAAACCCCACTACCGAACGCGGACGAAAATTGACTTGGATTGCTCCGCCAGCTAGTCTCCACGATTCAATGCAGGAGACGATTGAAAAACTTTTGATTTTGCAGGATCGCGACCGGAAAATTTCCCGCGTCCAGCAGGAACTCGCCCACATCGCGCCCGAACGCGAAACCTTCCGCGCCCGGGCCGCCGCGGCGCAGGCGCAGCTCGAAGACGCCAAAAGCCGCATCAAACACACCGAGACCGAACGCAAGCGGCTCGAACTCGATGTCCAGGAGAAAAAAACGCAGATTGAAAAATACGCCAACCAGCAGTTGCAGACGCGCAAGAACGAGGAATACCGCGCCCTCACGCACGAAATTGACGGATGCAAGGCCGAGATCACGAAAATCGAGGATCAGGAAATCGAGTTGATGGAGCAGGCCGAGGCCGCGCAAAAGGAGGTCGCCCGTGCCACGCAGGAGGCCGCCGCCGCGAAGAAGCTGGAGGACGAGCAGGTCGCGCAGTTGAACCAGCGCGAGGATAATTTGAAGAACGAACTGGCCGGGTTGCAAAGCGGACGCGCGGAACTTGCGGCGGCGGTGAATGAAACGGCGCGCGCGCGCTACGAGCGGCTGCTGAAAAGCAAGGGCGACAACGTCATCGTGGGCGTGGATCACGGCGTCTGCGGCGGCTGCCACATGAAATTGCCCGCGCAAATTCTCGTCACCTGCCAGGGGCACAAGGAACTCGTCTCGTGCATCAACTGCGGTCGGATTCTGTATTACACCCGCGACATGGCCCTGGCGGCGGCGGAGTAAAAAATCGGCCTAGTCCCGATGAAAAATTGTTTTTTGGAAAGGAAGCTGTAGAATGGAAATGTGAATTTGGTGAGGGGCGGGTGGATTTGAACCACCATCCTTCGCCGCGCAATCTGGTAAGGACTGCTCGAACAGCGACGCACGTTCCAATCGTGCTACGCCCCCAAACCCCGCTTGTTAGCGCAAGCGGGGAAATCTTTTCCGCGCTGCCAGCTTGGTTTTCGGCCCAGCTATAACCCACTATTGAGCGAAACCCTTAAGTTCGCAAAATAAAGTTGTTTTTTCTTGTTCACGAAGTTATTCGCATCTGTTCACACCCCGTATTTGTGGATTTGCCAATGTTTACAGCAAATGTGGATAACTTTTTGCCCGACCTTATCCACAAAACTTTTCACATTTTTGGCTTTTCATGCACAAAATAAGGCTTGTAAGACGCAGCAACTGCGAATAGTCAATTCCCAATCGCTTGACCAAGTTCAAAACTTCAAATCAGGACATCGCTCGAGAAGCTTGTTGCTTGAGAAATTCTGTAGCTTCGTTTATTATACCAATGGTTTTGGAAGGGCGGAGAATCGCTTCCGGCGCGAGCCGGAAGAGGAAAGTCCGAACACCAAAGGGCGCGATGCCGCGTAACTTTTGAGGTTTCAAATTTGAAATTTCGGAGGATACACGCGGGCGGAAAGCTGAAAGGCTTTTTGACGGAAAGTGCCACAGAAAATTAAACCGCCATTTTGAAATCTCGAATGTCAAATTTGAAAT
>CAYYWB010000033.1:0-17408 GCA_964475285.1 uncultured Bifidobacteriaceae bacterium
AGACCGGGAACTTTGGCACGCCCAATTTTGGGGCTGGAGGCGCGGTGCGATGTCAAGGACTCCTTGCTTTGTCCCCCATTTATTCCGTAGCCGGGGTCACGGTGCTTGGATTCTGGAACCTCCTGTCAGTCTCACGGCTGCACCGGTTCGTTTGATTTGCCCTTCAGTTCCAGGGTCTTCGCCAGATTGCTTTGCGCGTCGGCGTAATCCGGTTTGAGCCGGAGCGCTTCCTGAAACTGGCCGATCGCCTCGTCAATCCGGCCTTTCATGCCCAGGGCGGCGCCAAGACCGTTGTGGGCGTCGGTGTAATCCGGTTTGAGGCGGATGGCTTCCCCGAATTGGCTGATCGCCTCGTCAATGCGGCCTTTCCTGACCAGGGCGGCGCCGAGATTGTTGTGGGCCTCGGCGTAGTCCGGCTTGAGGCGGATGGCTTCCTGATCTTCGCTGATGGCCTCGTCAATTTTGCCCGTGTTGCAGAGGGCGGCGCCGAGGTTGTTGTGGGCATCGGCGTAGTCCGGTTTAAGGCGGATGGCTTCGCGGAACTGGCTGATGGCCTCATCGGTCCGGCCTTTGATGAATAAGGCATTGCCGAGGTTGTCGTGAGCTTCGGGGTAATCCGGGTTGAGCCGGATGGCTTCGCGGAACTGGCTGATGGCCTCATCAGTCTGGCCTTTCTTAAGCAAAACATCACCTATGGTTTTGTGCGCGAGGCAATTGTTCTGCGTGACTTTTAGCGCATGCTGGAACAGCGTCTCGCTGTCCCGCCAATATCCAAGCTGATGCCGCGTCAATGCCATGCACAAAACCACCGCCGCCGTTCCCGCCGGCGCCAGCACCATCGCATGATGCCGCCAGCCCCGCGTCAGTTCATGCGCGCCCCAGATGATCAAAACCAGCAGTCCCACCGACGGCACATAAGTGAACCGGTCGGCCATCGCCACCGGGCCTGCTTGAATGAGTTGAATCACCGGCACCAGCGTCCCCACAAACCACAGCCAGCCCACCAGCATAAAGGGCTGTCGCCGCCGCTGCATAAACACCAGCGCCGAAATGCCGGCCAGAAATAAACCCGCCAGCAGCACCTCCGCCAGCGGCCAATGTCCGGGATGCGGGTAGAAAACCGCCAGATCCGTCGGCCAGAAAGTCTTCCCCAGATAGCGGCAGTAGGAAATCATCGCGTTCCCCGCGCGCGCGCCAAGCGGGAGGTTTTCCATTGCCACCACCGCGCCGCCGTTCCTCTGCGCCACAAAGGTCACGACACTCGCCGCCGCCGCCAGCGCAAAGAACGGAATCTTTTCCACGACCAACTTTGTGAAATTCCGCACTCCGCACTCCGCGCTCCGCATTCGATTGAGCGGCCACCAGTCCAGCAGCAGCATCACAAACGGCCACGTCACCAGCATCGGCTTGCTCATCAAGCCCAGCGCAAAGAACAGCAGCGCAAACCAGTAGGAGCAGGAAAGAAGATTCACCTCCGACCTCCGGCCTCCGGCCTCCGATTTCTGATTTCTGGATTCTGGATTCTGGATTCCGGTTTCCGCGCCCCGCGCATATCGCGCGTAGAACAGCAAAGACAGAAAACCAAAAAAGCCGCTCAACACGTCCTTGCGCTCCGACACCCAGGCCACCGATTCCACGTGCAGCGGGTGAAATCCGAACAGCGCCGCCGCCAGAGCGCTCCGCCAGAGCGCGCCGGTCATGCCGCGCAGCAGCAGAAAGACCAGGGCGGTGTTGAGCGCGTGCAGCAACAGGCTGGTCAGGTGATGCCCCCACGGTTCCAACCCGAACAACTGGCAGTCCAGCATGTGGGACAACATCGTCACGGGATGCCAGTTCGAACTGACCAGATGGGAGAAAGCCCATTGGATGCTTCCCATCGTCAGCCCGTTTTGGACGTGAACATTCGCGGTGACACATTCTGGATCGTCGAAGTTGATGAAGTCACATCGCATCGCCGGCCAGTAAAGGGCAATGGTCGCCAACGCCAGCAATGCCGCCAGCAGCCATGTTGGCAAGGTTGAAGGTTGTTTGCCGGCGGATGCACCGGACTTTTCAACCTGCAACTTGCAATCTTCAACCTTCAACCTGCCCTCTTTCGCGGCTTTGCGCATGAGATCTCCCCCAATAGACAACAGACCGGGAACTTTGGCACGCCCATTCTGCATTCATCCGCAGACAACAATGGAATTGAAAATGCGCCCGGGAACTGTTTATTTCATCGGAAATCGTGCAACAAATCCCGGCAGCCAATGCGGACACCAGTCGGTCTAATATGCGCATCTCAATCATCATCGCCTGCCTCAACGAGGAGGACACGATTATTAAGTGTCTGGAGCGACTCACGCGATCCGCTCCGGAGGCGGAGATTCTGGTTTTGCACGGCGGCAAAGACCGGACCCACGAACTGGCCTCGGCTTTTGCGCGGTCGCATCCGAATGTCGTCCCGATCCGGAACGAGAATGATCGAGGCAAGGGCAGCGCCATCAAGGCGGGCATCGAACGGGCATCCTTCGACGCGATGTGCCAGTTCGACGCCGACCTTCAATTCGAGCCGGAAGACATGGCGCGCGTGATGGCGCCGATCCTGGAAGGCCGCGCGGATGTGGTGATCGGCTCCCGTTTCATGAAGGGAGCGGACGCATCCGGCTACGGGTTCTCACTTCTCCGGGTGATGGGCAACCGGGTGGTCAATGCCTGGGTCAGCCTGCTTTGCGGCCAGTCCATCACGGACGTCACCACGGGCTACAAAGCCTGGACAAGGGCGGCCATGCAAAAGATCCGTTTCCGGGACGATGGTTTTGTTTATGAAGTTGAAATTCCGGTGCGCGCCTGCATGGAAGGCTTGCGCGTTGCCCAGGTGCCGGTGAAATACCACGACCGGCAGGGCGGTGTAAGCGGGCATGGCGCCGGCTGGCGCGAAGTGTTGAGCATTTGCCGGACCGGCTTCCGCATCCTTGCAAGCGCTTTCACCATTCGCCTGAGCGGACGGCGCCGGGAACGGCCCGTTTTATGAAGTTTTTAATAACTGGCGGCAACGGCCAAACCAGTTCACATTGTCTTGCAATCACAACGGAAGCGAACACAAATGGATTTGAAAAAACACAGGGTGCTGGTCACGGGAGCGAGCGGCTTTGTCGGCCGCAACCTGGTTGAGTTGATGCGCGCGCGTGGAATCAATCCGCTGGCCCCCGCGCGGGCCGACTTCGATTTGCGGGAGCAGTCCCAAGCGCGGCGGATGCTGGCGGAACTCAAACCCGATGTGGTTTTTCACCTTGCGGGGCTTGTGGGCGGCATTGGCGCGAACCTCGAACGTCCGGCCGATTTCAATTACGAGAATCTCATCATGGGCACGATGATGCTGCATGAGAGCTGGCGGGCGGGCGTGAAGAAATACATCACGCTCATCGGCGGCTGCAGCTATCCCGCCGACGCGCCGAATCCCATCAAGGAAACCACGCTGTTCCAGGGCCGCCCGCAGGCGGAAAGCGCGCCCTATTCGCTGGCAAAAGCGATTGGAGTGGTTCAAGCCTCGGCCTACCGCGCGCAACATGGTTTTAATGCCATCACCCTTGTTCCGGGCAACCTTTACGGCCCGTTTGACAACTTTGATCTGCACAGCTCGCATGTCATTCCGGCATTGATCCGCAAATTCCTTGCCGCGAAGGAAACCAACGCGCCGGAGGTCGCCGCCTGGGGCAGCGGCAAACCGGTCCGTGATTTCGTCCATGTGGCCGACGCGTGCGAGGCAATCCTGCTCGCAGCCGAAACTTACAATGGCGCGGACCTCATCAACATTTCTTCCGGCACAACGGTGACCATCAGGGAACTGGCCGAAACCATCGCGGATCTTGCCGGCTACGGGGGCAGGATCGTCTGGGACACAACGAAACCGGACGGCCAGATGTTGAAGAGGTTCGATGTGACCCGCATGAGGCAGTTGCTCGGATACGAATGCCGGACCCCGCTGCGGGACGGACTCCGGACGACCATCAATTGGGTTCTTGCCAACCGGGGCGGCATCCGCTTGTCTTGAGGCATGCAGGTCACCATCATCGGCGCCAACGGCTTCATCGGCTCCGCCTTTGCGCGGCTGCTGAAAGACCGGCCCGGGGTCAAATTGACCGGAGTCATCCGTGAAACTTACGCTGAATGGCGGGGTCTGGAGAGCGACGTGTTGATTGATGCCGCGGTCAATTCAAGGAAATTTCTCGCCGACCAAAATCCGGCCATGGAGTTCGAGGCATCGGTCACCCACCGCTTGAGAACGCTCCTGGATTTCCCGGCCCGGTTTCAACTGCACATCTCCAGCGTGGATGTCTACAATGATCTGACCTCGCCCGGCACGACGCGAGAAGACTCGCCGGTGGACATCAGCCGGAGTTCGCGCTACGGCGCGCACAAGTTTCTTGCCGAACAACTGGTGCGGCACTACGCCTCCCGGTGGCTGATTGCGCGGTTCGCGGGCATGGTCGGCCCGGGACTGCGGAAGAACCCGGTTTATGACATACTTCACGGCGAGCCGCTGCGGATTCACCCCGATTCGCGTTATCAGTTTCTGCGCAGCGACGATGCGGTGCGGATCGCGTGGGACCTGATGCAGTCCGGCGCCACCGGTGAGGTGTTCAATGTGTGCGGTGATGGATTGATTTCCCCGCGGGAGATTTCCGTGCTCGCGGGGCGGCCCATGAACCTGACGCTTCTGGCCGCCGACGCCCAACCGCGGATTGTGGATGTCAGCGTGGCAAAAATAAAAGGCCGCATCTCCCTGCCGGCCACACGCCAAACCATCGAGGACCATGTTTCGCGGGCAAAGGCAATCTGACACCGTGTCTTCCGGATTGCAGACCAACCGGGACTTCAAATCTGCTGTGGACTTTGCAAGCCGACTCAACTAAAACCATGCCCCATGCGCTCCGCAGCCATCCGCAATAACGAGGCAGGGGCAGTCTGCATTTTTCTGGCGCTGGCGGTTCTGGCCGTCTTTGGACAGACGGCGCATTTTGATTTCGTCAATTATGATGACGACAGAAATGTGTATCAGAACCCGATCGTGGAAAAGGGACTGTCCGTGCAGGCGGCGGGCTGGGCCTTCACCCGCGCGCAGGACGCCAACTGGGTTCCGCTCACCACCCTTTCCCACATGATGGACTGCCAGCTCTTCGGGCTGCACGCCGGCGGACATCATCTGGTCAATGTCCTGCTGCACGCGGCGACGGCGATCCTGCTGTTTCTGGCGCTGCGGCAGATGACCGGGAGCCTGTGGCGCAGCGCGTTTGTGGCGGCGGTGTTCGCCATCCATCCATTGCGGGCGGAATCGGTGGCGTGGGTGTCGGAAAGAAAAGACGTGTTGAGCGCGTTTTTTTTCATGCTGACGATCGGGGCTTACACGCGATTTGTCCGGGAGTCCAAAGTCCATCCGCCTTCGCCAGGCTCCGGCGCGAGGAGAAGTCCAAAGTCCAAAGGATTTTACGTCCTGGCATTGCTGTTCTTCGCGCTGGGATTGATGAGCAAGAGCATGGTGGCGACGCTGCCGTTTGTGCTGCTGCTGCTGGACTGGTGGCCGCTCAATCGAATGCGGAGCGCGGAGTGCGGAGTGCGGAATTTCACAAAGTTGGTCGTGGAAAAGATTCCGTTCCTTGCCCTTGCGGCGGGATCGTGCGCGGTGACGGCGCTGACGCCGGGACTGCTGATTGCAGACGTCCACAAGCAGCCGCTCTTTGAACGCATTGAAAACGCGCTGGTGTCCTACGTGATTTATCTGCGGCAGATGTTATTCCCGGAGGGACTGGCCATTCCCTATCCCAACGCCCCAAACGGCGAGCCGGCATGGAAGGCCGGCCTGGCATTTGTGCTGCTGGCGGCGATTACCGCGGGCGTTGTGGCGTGGAGAAAAAAACAGCCCTGGCTGCTGACGAGCTGGCTCTGGTATCTGGGAATGCTGTTTCCGGTGATTGGAATCATCCAGATATTGTTCAACGTCGCCCACGCCGACCATTACACCTACCTGCCGGAAATCGGCACGGCAATCGCGTTGACGTGGTCGGTGGCGGAGTGGAGCGCGCGATGGAAACAGCGGCGCTGGATCCTGGGCGGACTGATGGCCGCCGTGATTGGCGCGTTGATGGCCTGCGCCCGCGCTCAAACCGCGTATTGGAAGGACAGCGAAACACTGTGGACGCGGACGCTGGATTGCACCTCCGGCAACAGCGTCGCCCACAATGACCTGGGGCTGGCCCTTGCCCAAAAGGGGGACGTGGATGGCGCCATCGCGCATTACAAAATGGCGCTGGAAATCCACCCCGATGACGACGAGGTTCATTACAACCTTGGTGTCGGGCTTTTCCAGAAGGGAGACGTGGAGGGCGCCATCGCGCAATACAAAACGGCGCTGGAAATCGCGCCCGGCAACGCGGAATACCACAACAACCTTGGCGCCGCCCTGTTCGCAAAGGGAGCCGTGGAGGACGCCATCGCGCAATTTGAGGAGGCATTGACAATCCAGCCCGGTCATGCCGACGCCCGTTTCAATCTGGGCACCGCCCTGTTGAAACTCGGCAGACTGGACGAGGCCATCGCGCAATTTCGCAAGACCCTGGAGATCAATCCCGGCCATGAGAACGCCCATTACAATCTGGGCGTCACACTTTTCCTGAAGGGAAATCTGGCGGAAGCCATCGCGCAATACCAAAAAGTCCTGGAGACCAATCCCGGCCAGGTCAATGCCCAGGGCAACCTGGCGTGGCTGCTCTCAACGGCGCCCGACGCGTCGCTTCGCAACGGCGCAAAAGCCGTCGCGCTGGCCGAAAATGCCAGCCGCTCGACCGGGGGACGGAATCCGTTCATCCAGCAAACCCTGGCGGCGGCCTACGCGGAAAACGGAAGCTATCCAACGGCCGTTGCGACGGCGCGGCGCGCCCTGGAGCTGGCGCTGGCGCAAAAGAACGACGCGCTGGCCGCGACATTGCAGTCGGAAATCCAACTCTACGAGACGGACACGCCGGAGCGGGATGTGACGCGGTGACGCCGGCTCCCTATTGTCATTATCCTAAAATCCGCAGTTGGAACGGACAAAGAAATCATTTAACCACGGATGGACACGGATAAACACGGATATTTATCCACGAATTTCGCCAATTTCCGCGAATTGTTTCCGATGAATTTTAATTCGCGGAAATTAGCGCAATTCGCGGATCCATTCGTTTTCAATCCGTGCCCATCCGTGCCCATCCGTGGTTGAACTGCGTTTTTCAGGATAAACACGCCGTCAGGGGGACAGCAACACCTGGTAAAACCGCGTGGACAGATTGGTTGCGGCGGCAAGGCAATAGGACAGTCCGGCGATGTTGGTGGTGAGCGTCGCGGCGGTGTTCGTCGTCCAGTTCGCGCCCAATTGATCCGTTTGCAGCAGTTGCAATGTGCCGTTGGTCCGGCTGCTGATGACCGTAAAATTCAGCTGCACCTGACTGCCGCTCAAGACCGGCGCGGCCAGCGTGATGCCCGCCGGCCCGCTCAATTGATAAACCTGGCTGCCCGCCAGCAGGAACAGCCCCAGCCCGAAATCATCGAAATCGGGCACGCTCGTGTAGGAAAAATTATTTGTCGGACAAGAGCCGCTGGGCTGCTCGTAACCGAGCATGCCGCTGTCCGCGCCCGCGCCGTGGCGCAGCGCGTCCACCGCAAGCGCGTTCCAGCCGGCGATGACGGCCGGCAGGTAAGTGCCGGCGTCGAGACAGCCGTGATTGATTCCCCAAGCCATGCCATAGACAAAACAGGCCGTGCCGCTGGATTCCGGGCCTGGAAAATCGTTCGTATAGGCAAGATTGACGTTCCAAAAACCGTCGGGTCGTTGCACGGCCTTGATGGCGGCGGCCATGTCCTGAAACGTCTGGAGATATTCGGCATAGTGCGGGTCACTGGCGGGCAGCACATCCATCACCCGCGCCAGCGCGACGAAGGCCCAGCCGTTGCCGCGCGACCAGTAGCATTTTTGCCGCGTGCCATCCGAGGCGGTATAGCCGGACAGGAAGGTTGTGTCCCGCCACCAGAGACGGTCGGTGGCGTTGTAAAGGCCGTTGGACGGGCCATAGACGCTTTTGATGAAATGGAAGTTGGTGAACATCATCGGCAAATACGCGGCATTGGTCTGGAGCGCGCCGATGACATTGGAATTCAGCACGCCGAGCTTGGCAAACGCGGGCATGGACATGTGAATGGAATCCACGTAGGTCATCTGGCTCAACCCCGTGTTGTGGCTCATCCAGTAATTCACGTTGCTGGCGATGTGCGCCAGGCGGCCGGTCTGGTTGGTGTCGAGCTGATAGAGTTCAACATACTCCTGCCCGGCGCACTGGTCATCCGGCGAAGCATCGGAGTCGCCATATCGCAGGTTCCAGTTTGTGAACGCGCCCCACTGCACGGCGTAGTTGTAAATGTTGGTGTCGTTGTTGATCCGGTATAGTGCCAGGTCGCCCTCGAAATAGGTTCCGCGGGTCCAGATGCAGCTCGGATGCGATCCGGAAAGGCAACTGGCGCAACCCGGCGCCGGCCATTCGTTTGTAAAATGATTGTTGGCCAGCACCATGTCGCTCAAAATCTGCGCCTGCGGCGGCATGTAAAACACACTGGCCGGGGGCGTCGGCGGCCCGTTCAGGGCGTCATAGTGGGCGGCGACCCGGGCCGCTGACAGCGCATTCGTGTAAAGCGCGGCTTCGTCCATCGTCACGGCGGCAAAATTCTGCGCGACGCCCCGGCTGTCATAGGCGCCGAAATAAACCGGATAGTTGAACGCGCCGAAAGCGGCGGGCGCGCCGCTGGTGACGGCAAGCGCCTGAACCGCGCCATCCACATAGGCGGTGGCCGTTGAATTGGAAAAAGAAAAGACCAGATGATGGTAAGCGCCGTTGAACACGGTGGCATCCGTGAAGGCCGCCTGATACGAACGGCCGCCGGAATCCCGAATGTATAACCGGATCGAGTTGGCGGTGAGGGTTCCGCCGGCATTTTCATTTAAGATGACATTAAAGGCGACCGTGGAGTCAAGGTTTGCATCCCCGCTTAAAAAGCCGATGGCGGTCGTGCTGGTGGTCTTGAACACGAACTCGAAGCTGGAATTGGCCAGATACGATCCAAACGCCTCCGCGCCGGCGCCGACCGCAGCGTATCCGGTGGTTCCATCAAAGGTCACGGCCGTGTCGCTGCCGCCGCTGGCGCTGTCGCCGGCAGCGCCCAGAGCCGCTCCGCCCGCGTAGGCGCCATTGAAACCGTTGGCGCTTGAGTCAATCGCGGTCGTGCCGGCGGCTTCACCGAACTCGCAATAGACATAGGGTGAATCGGCCAGCACGGCGGCGGCGTAGCCCGCTGGAGCCGCGCGGGCCGCGTGCGGCATCAAAAGCAGCGCGCCAAGCGCGGCAGAAACAAACCCGCCCGCGCTTGTAAGAAGCTTACGGGAAACCAGCCGCATGCGATGGTAGTTTGTCATGGCGGTTCATGCTGGCATTGGAATTCTGATCCTGAAAAACGCAGTTCAACCACGGATAAACACGGATGGACACGGATACCAAGCCTTTACAGAAAACCAGCGGTTCACCCGGAGGATGAATAAAATTCGTTCCGTCGCCTGACCTGCCGCGACGGCGACGGCGCAGCGCGCCATCCCTGCCGGCTTCGGAATTCAGGTTAATGAGAACTGCCATAAGAACAAAAGCGGGGATGCCTTCCGGCATCCCCGCGCAACCAATCCGACAGTCATCCGCCTTACGGCACGGACATGATGTAGTAGGCCGGACCCGCCCCGGTCGGGGCCGTGTAACTGTAGCTGCCGCCAGCCCCAAATGTGCCCGTCTTCACCACCGGCCAGCTCGACAACGGCGCAGATATGTTATTCGTCGCCAATATCCGGTATTGTCCCGTCATCCCGCTGACCGCCCCGCTGAACACCATGTTCCCGCCCGTTGCCGATACCGCACCCAACTGCGCCGGCGAATGCACCGTCACATAGTTCGGCGCATTGCTGGAGCTGTTTCCGCTCAAATCGCTCACCGCCAGGTTGACGGTGTAGGTGCCCGCGTTGGTATAGACATGCGTCACGCTTATGTCCGCCGTGACGTTCGTCGTGTAGTGTCCATCCCCAAAGTTCCATATGTTCGTGACCGGCGTGATCCCGTTGTCCGCCGAGCCGTCCGTCAGGGTCACCGTTCCCGTCACGAAGATGTTCGTCGGCCCTCCGCTGAACACGACCGTCGGCGCCGCCGGCGTCACCGTGATGTAGGATGTCCGGGTCAGCCCGTTCGAGCCGCCGGGGCTGTATGCCGACTGAACCACGGTGTAGGTGCCCGCGTTCGCGTAGGCATGGGGCACGTTGGTGTTCGACCCGGTGATCAACGTGGTGCCGTCACCGAAATTCCACACCCAGTAGTTCGCATTGGCCGAGGAGTTCACAAAGGTCACCGTCCCCCCAACAAGCGGATTGAGCGGCGTCGCCGTGAATCCCGCCGTCGGCGCCGTCGCCGACACCACCGTTATGATGCCGCTGCCCGGCGTCAGTTGCCAGCCCAGACCCGCCCCGGGCGGCGGTTGAATGGTGGCAAACGTGCTGATGCCGTCGTAAGAGCCGGTGCCGCTAAAGTTGAACAACGTGTAATTGTCGCCCAAGGAATACGCGGTGTCCCCGGAGGCCTTGTTGACCGTCAATATGCCGCCATAGTCAAGCACGCCGTTGACAGTCAATGAGTCGGGCGTGGTGGAATGCTTCACCAGCATGACGGTGCTGCTGCCGTCCACCATCGTCAGATTGCTGACGGTCATCACCGTTCCCGGCGTGCTGACACCATATCCGGGCTGCAGCGTGCCGCCATACTGGTTGCTGATCCCGGAGACAATGGTCCCGTTGCCGGCCAGCGTGCCGCCGCTGATGACGACGGGGCAGTTGCTAAGCGCGCCGTCGTATATGCCGTTGGTCATCGTCGTGCCGTAGATGCCGCCGTAGAGGCCGAGGTTGCCGTCGTATTGGCCGTTGTTTTCGACCTGCAGCACGCCGTTGCTGATGGTCGTCGTGCCGTTGTAAGTTTCGTCCGCGGTGAGCGTCAGCATGCCCGTGCCGACCTTGATGATGTTCACCACCGTGGGATTGCCGATGGTGCCATTGGAACTGTCAAGATTGTTCGAGATCGTTCCGCTGAACACCGTGTTCGACCCGTTGGCGCCAATCCTCCACGTGGTCGCCCCCGCCGCCGACCTCGATCCGCCCAGCGCCGTGCCCTGCTGGCCCATCAGCCCGCCGATGTCTATGATGTTGGCCGGCGTCTTGGTGTGCAGCATCACATAGCTGCTGCCGAGGTCAATCGTGGCGTTGGTGGTCCCCGACGTGGCCAGCATGCGCATGAATCCGTAGGTCCCGTTCTTGACACGGATGACGGAGCCGGCGGAGGCAACGAAGTTGCTGTTAAACGTCATCGTGTTCGTGCTGCCCGCCAGGCCTCCCCCGGTTACGCTGATGTTCAACACGCTGTTTGAAGGCATGGTGATGGTGCCGTTTATCTGGTAGAGCTGGCTCCCGGTGAGCAGGCCGCCATTGGTTGTCGCATTGATGTTGTTCAAAAAGGTGCCGCCCGACGAAATATTCACCGTCCCGCCGTTAAACGTGATGGGACCCGTTCCCGCAGCCGCCGTGTTGCCCAATGTCAACGTGCCGGAACTGGCCACTGTCCCGTTGGTGTAAGTATTGGCCCCGGTGAGGGTCAAAGAGCCGCTGCCGAGATCGCTGTTGTTCATGGTAAGCGAGCCTGGTCCGGTAAAGACGCCGCTGAACGTGAGCGACCCGCCGTTAACGATGTTAAAGCTGCCGCCATTCGTCGCCATGGTCGCGCCTCGATCGGTGCTGTAGCCATTGGCGCCGAAATACAGGGTTCCTCCGTTGAACACGAGGTTCGATGGATCGTTGCCGGACGAGCCGATGGGGCTTGCAACACCGCTGTTTTCCATCACCGACATCCAGAGCGTCCCGCCGTCAATAATCGTCGGTCCCGTGTAATTGTTGTAATTGCCGTTGGCCGAGAGAACCAATGTCCCGGTGTTGGTCTTGATCAACGTGGCGGCACCCGCGATGCTGGCTCCGGCGCCGTTGTTCAAGGAGTAGACCGGTGAATTTGACGTCGAGGAGTTGGCCACTATCACCTGCGTGGGATACAACACGCCGGACAGGGTCACGTTCGTGTTGGCGAGATTTGCCTGGCTTAAATCGGCGAAGGTCACCGTGTCAACAGCCTGGAACGCGTTTGTGACGGCTCCAGCCACCCAGTTGCTGACGCTCATGCTGCTGCTCCAATAATCGCCCACAGCGTCGCCAATCCACACCAGGTTGGTTGTCGGCCGCGCCGGCGGAGCGACGATCACCGCAATTACATTCGACCCCGAGGCAGCGAGAATGTTGGTCGCCACCAGAGTGGCGGCAGACCCCGGAATGATTGCGCCGAAATCATTTGCCACGTTTCCACTTCCACTGTAGCTGCCAGTGTAGGTGATCACCGGGTAGACGCCGTTGGATATCGACCCGCCAAACCAGGCCAAAGATATGGTGATGGGGCCGGACACGGTAAGGTTGCCGTTGACGGCGATCAGGTCGTTGGTGAAGCCGGCACCGTGGTTGGTGGCACTATACTCCATCGTAATGGCGGTGCTGCCGGACAAGTTCAGTCCGTTGTTAAACTTCAGCGTTCCAGCCGCGCCGGTGCCGCCAGGGGTGGCGCCCGGGCTGATGGTGCCCGCGCTGGTGACAAGGCCGTTCACGGTCCCGTTGGTGCCGCTAAGGATCTGGCCGGAGGCAAGCGTCGGGCTTGTGGCGGCGGAGTAATCCATGGTCGCGCCGGATAGAACGATGACGTGCGGGCTGGTGTTGATGGTGCCGCCGCTGACCAGCGCCAGCGTGCCGTTGCTGACGATGGTGTCGCCGGTGTAGGCGTTCGCGGCGGACAAATTCAGCGTCCCCGCCCCATCCTTGAGCAGTCCGGCCACGCCCTGGCTGCCGCCGGAGTTGGCCAGCTTGGCGCTGATGTTCAAAACGGCGGCACTGTTTGTCACGTAAATAAGCCCGTAGGGGAGAGACGAGTTGACGGTCAGGTTGTAGTAACCGCCGACGGTGGATTGCATGGTCGAGGACCCGGTCCCGCCCACCGAAACGCCGGCACCTAATTCGAACGCGCCATATTGGGTGCCGGTGCTGGCTGTATTGATCTGATCCATCACTCCGCCAGTGCCGGTGAACGTGACCGGCCCAATCTCGGCGTTGTTATTGGTGATCCGCATCGTGCCGCCATTGATGATGAAGTTGATCAAAGAACTGCTTGAGCCGCCGCCAAATTCATTTCCCCCGTTCGCATCAAGCGTGAGGAGGCCGCCGCTGTTGATGGTGGCCGTCTGCCCGGGGGTTTGAACATTGCCCAACGAGCCCACGGCGGGAACGTTGACGTTTTCCACAGTCTGGACCGACAGTGTGCCGCCACTGTTGACGACGATGTTGCCGGTGAAAGAATTCTGGCCTTGAAGCGCCAGCGTGCCGGAATCCACGGTGATCCCGCCCGTGCCCGAGATGTTACCCGTCAAGAGCTGGGCCGCTGAACTGGCGAAGTCCAAAGTGCCGTTATCAACGATGGTTGCGCCGTTTGTCCCGTTGCCCGACGCGCCGCCCCATTGACCCGCGCCGCTAATCTGCAGCACGCCGTTGCTGATGGCGTTGGCCCCGGTGAAGGTGTCCCATCCGGAGAGCGACGTAATGCCCGACCCGCTGGCCGTCAGGCCGCCGCTGCCGCTGATGACGCCGCCCAGCGTGAATGTGTTCCCGTTGTTGTTCGCCGTCAAAGTGGTGTTGGTAACGCCGATGTTGTTGGCGAGAGTCAGTCCCGCCGCGCCCGATTTCAGCATGCCGCCGCCGTTTACCACGCTCAAGTCGCCCGCGCCCAGCGAAGAGTTGTTGCCCACCTGCAAGGTGCTGCCGCTGTTCAAAATCGTGCCCACCAAGCCGCCCGCCGCCGGGCCGTAGGTGTTGGCTTGCGTCAGAATGTTCGTGCCCAGGCCGCTGATCGTCAGCGTTTTCGCGCCAGCGGTGTTGGCGATGACGCCGGACAGTTTGAGCGACTGGTTGGCAAACACCACGGTTGCCAAGTTGTCATTCAGGTTGATCGGGGCTGCAATGTTGTTGGCCGTGCCGCCGGTGGTAACCTCAATCTCGGCCCCGGCGCCACTGTTGTCCGCGGTCAGGGCGTTGGCCCCGGTGGCGGTAATCGTGTAGGAATTGGCGTTGGTGAACAATGCCCCGCCGATGCTCGCGTTTTGATTCAAACTTATCGCGGTGTTTGCGGCGGTTCCAAAGTTGGCGAGGTTTCCGGCCGCTTGAGGCGGCGCGGCCACGGGCAGCCAGTTGTTCACCGTGGACCAGAGCTGATCGCTATTTACATCCGTCCAGGTTATCACGGGCAGTTGCGTTACTGTCAAAATCACATTGTTGCCACTGATTGATACTGTCGCGGTCTCCGCGAAGCCGATTCCGTTTCCTCCGGCGAAACTTGGAGTGGCGTTGACGGTGCCGGTGACTGGCGCGGGGGTGGCAATCAGGGTGTAGACGCCCGGGAGTAAAAATTGCTGCGGCGTTCCCGACACGACAATGTCCATGGTGTTGCCGTTGAGGTTCAGCGGACCCCCCGAGACCGTCAGCGGGGGATGCGTGCTGTCCGTGCCGACCAAGGCGCCGCTCCAAAGCAGCGTTACTGTCTGCGAGCCAATATCAACTCCGCCGGCGGGGGCCTTGATGGTGGACGCCGTGGCGAGGGTGCCCATGCCGTTGGCGATCAAGGATATGGTGCCGAGCGAAGGACTGGTCAACGCTGACACATCGAATGTGCCGTTGGTTTTGATGTTGAGGACTGTGGTGGCGGGCAGGGCGCCGCCGCCGCTCAACGCCAGCGTGCCGCTGGCAATGGTGGTGTTGCCGCTGTAAGTTTCCGCCGCAGTGAGCGTCAGGCTGCCGCCGCCGGCCGTGTCATGGTTCGTCAAGCTTTCCACAGGCGAGCCGGTGCCGTAGTCCGTTAACGCCGTGGCGAAGGTGACATTCTGGCCGTTCACGTCAATGCTGATGGCCTGGGCCGTGTTCGTGGCGAAACGCCCGGAATAATCCGCGTTATTCATCGAGGAGTATTGCAAAGTGCCGCCGTTGAAAATGAACTGGGATTGAGTAAGATTGGTCGGTTCGCCAAACGGCCCGCCATACCACGTTGGCGCAGCCCAGACGAAATTCGGATTTTGAGTGGCCGCGGTGGCCTCCCCGGCACCCGCGTTCAAAACGCCCCCGCTGAAGGTCGTGTTGCCGGTGTAATAATTTGTGCCGGTCAGGGTCAGCGTGCCGGAGCCAACCTTCTGCAATCCCAAAACGCCGCCGCCATATAGTGTTTTATTGATGCTGGTGGTGGCGGTGTTGCCGCCGAAGGAATTGGTCATTGTTCCGGCATAGGTGGTGGAGGTGTTAGCACCGCCAATGCTATAAGTGATGGTGCTGTTGCTTTGTCTTGAGCCTATCACAGAGGTGGACGTTCCGCCCTTCAATTCTCCAACATTGAAGATTTGACCGGTTGGTCCGGCAGCGCCGTTGCGCTGCATCAGAGTGACGGCGCTGGGATACGGGCCGAGATCTATGCTCATGGCGGAGCTGCCAACATTATATGACGTGTTCCCGCTATTAAACCGCAGGGTGCCTTCCGCTGGGCCATTGGTGCCGGTCACCGGCGCAACAATGATCTTGCCGGAGAAATTATTCATCGTCGAGGAGGAATTGTTGCCCCCAAATGTAAAAGTAGTCTGATAAGTTGCCATATTGCTGATGGTAACGGTGCCGCCGCCCGCCCAGTTCCCGATCATATTGTCGTTGCCCGCAAAGTAGGAATCATCTATCACGGATGTGGTGTTGGAAATTACAATGCTATTAACAAAAGGGGAGATGCCGCCGTGAGATAAAACCAGGATTCCACCATTGTTCGTTACGGCTCCAGAGCCTAAACTTCCGGTGGCATTTATTACCACAGTCCCGCCATTGATGAGCGTGCCGCCGGGGTAGACGTTGGCCTGTGAGCCGAAATAGACGGTTCCGGGGGTGGTGGCGCTGCCGAGGGTCAGGAAACCGGGGCCTGAAACGACGCCGTTGACAATGTTTGACTGGCCGGCGGCCACCTTCCATGTCTGGGGCTGGCTCAAAGCGATGAGGTTGTTGAAAGTCACGCTCTGGTTGGCCTGCGACATATCAATGCCGGCGACGCCATTCGTCAAATAGGTGCTGGCCGCGCTGCCGATGACCAGCGGCCCGGTCATGTTGTTGTCAAATACAAGCCCGCGCAGGGTCATGGTCCCGCCCAAAGTCATGGCGGCCAAATGGGCCGACTGGGGTATGTTGCTAAACTCGCCGATATCCGTCGTCGCCGGGACCGTGGCCCAGTTGACGGCGTTGGTCAGCATTGACGCGGTGTCCGATTTGAGGACGTTGGCGGCCTGCGAGGTGGACAAGCTCAAGCCGAGCGCCGCGGCGCAGAGACAGAGGGAACGGGTAATGGAATTATTTTTCATGCGATCTTAAGGTTCACTGTTTGGTTGCAATCATCGGGACTTTGAGAATTTAGAATACGGGGGGAAACTTTGCAAGCCTTTTTTTAAATTTTTTTTGACCGGGGAAAACGATGTGTTGGCGGGGTTTTGGCGGTGTCATGAAACCGTCCGCGTGCGGATTCCCGCGCCGCGCCGTCGCCGAGCGCAGCGTCAGGCGACGGAACAAATGTTGCCGCGCGCAAGTTACCCTGCACGATTTGTTCCGCCCGCACCACGCAGGCGGGTCTTCGCCGCGCCGGAGTCTCCGTATTCTCACCTTGGGATTGTTTGTTGGCTTTCTCATGGATGCCGGTTTTGCATCGGACTTCGTCCACGCAGGCGGGGACAGCGTCCCCCACCGGGTTCCTGAATGTTGCTTCGGAATCCGGGTTCATGGCAGTTCAATCTGGCATTGGCACACTCCGATTCACGCAGCCATCCGTCTCCCACAAAGCGCCAGAGGACTGGCGCAGTCCAAGACGCTTCGCGCTGTTCGTGAATTGCGGGCAAACGCTCTGCGTTTTGGATTGCGGCGGCCCTCCGCCGCTTTTGCCAATGCCATGGTCAACTTCGCGCCGATGTTAAACCCGAACTCCGAAGCAGGCGTAGCAGCTACGATCAGGCCGGCTTCGGAATTCGGGTTAAGATCAGGACACCATCCCTGCCCGCGAAAATCGCCGGCTGGATGCAGAATGGGCGTGCCAAAGTTCCCGGCCTGCTGTTTATTGGGGGACATCTCATGCGCAAAGCCGCGAAAGAGGGCAGGTTAAAAGTTGAAGGTTGCAAGTTGC
>CAYYWB010000034.1:0-11924 GCA_964475285.1 uncultured Bifidobacteriaceae bacterium
GGTGAAGCTCGAAATCCATCCCGACCCGCGCTTCCTGCTGCCCGACCCGATTGAGACGTTTCGCGCGGCGGAAATTCTGGTGAAGGAAGGTTTCACCGTGCTGCCCTACATCAACGCCGACCCGGTTCTGGCGAAGCGGTTGCAGGACTGCGGCTGCGCGACGGTGATGCCGCTCGGCTCGCCGATTGGCTCGAACTGCGGCATCCAGACGCGCGACCAAATCCGCATCATCATCGAACAAGCCACCGTGCCGGTGGTCGTGGACGCGGGGCTGGGTGCGCCGAGCCACGCCGCCGAGGCGATGGAAATGGGCGCGGACGCCGCGCTGGTGAACACGGCGATTGCGGTCGCGAGCGACCCGAACCGGATGGCCGCTGCGTTCAAAATGGCCGTGGAAGCCGGACGCGCGGCGTTTGAAGCTGGCCTCGGCGCAACGCAGCAAACCGCCAGCGCCACGAGTCCGCTGACCGCATTTTTGGATTGAAAATGAATCCGCGAATTACGCTAATTGACGCGAATTCAATTCAAGAAAAACAATTCGTGAAAATTCGCGTAATTCGCGGATAAAATTATGAGCGCAAAAACCTTGTCCGTTTCGCGTGCGCGGCAGATTCTGGCCGCCGCCGCAAAAACCCGCATTCTCGTCCTCGGCGACGTGATGCTGGATCAATTCATCTGGGGCGGCGTGTCGCGCATTTCGCCGGAAGCGCCGGTGCCGGTCGTGGATTTCGAGCGCGAAAGCTTCATGCCCGGCGGCGCGGCCAACGTGGCGCGCAACCTGACTGCGCTTCATGTGCCCACGGAATTGTTCGGCGCGATTGGCCGTGACGACGCGGCAAGCCGGCTGAAAGAATTGCTGGCCGGGCAAAAAATCGGCTGCGGCGGGCTGGTCGCCAACACCGCGCGCCACACGAGCGTCAAGACGCGCATCGTGGCGCACAAGCAGCAGGTCGTCCGCATTGACCGCGAGACGCGTGACGGCCTGGACGCGAAGCTGGCCGGCCAGTTGCTCGCGCAGTTGAAATCAAAACTCACGCGCGCCGACGCCGTCATCGTCGGCGATTACGGCAAGGGCGTCGTGACCCAGCCGCTGCTGGACGAAATCAAGTCGCTCTGCCGCTCGCGCGGCGTGTGGTTGAGCCTCGATCCCAAGCCGGTTCATCAGTTGAATTTGACCGGGCTTTCGCTCGTCACGCCCAACCGCAAGGAGACATTTGAACTCGCGGATTTGCCGGACGAAACCAGAAACGCCGATCCGCTCGCGGACAAAAATCTCATGCTCGCCGTCGAACGATTGCTCAACGAATTGCGCCCGGCGGTTCTGCTTGTCACCCTCGGCGAATCCGGGATGTTGCTCTGTCAGCGCGGGCAGAAGCCATTTCACATTCCGACCGTCGCGCAGGAAGTCTTCGACGTTTCCGGCGCGGGCGACACGGTCATCGCGACGTTCACGCTGGCAATTGCGGCGGGCGCGTCGCTGGTTGAGGCGGCGATTTTGTCGAACCACGCCGCCGGAATTGTCGTCGGCAAAATCGGCACGGCGACGACCACGCCGGAGGAATTGCTGAAAAGTTTTGACCACGGGTAAGAACATCCGCTAAATCTTCCCCGTCATGAACGCATTGACGCCCTCAATCCCGATGGGCGGCGGTGTTGACTCGATTTCTCCCGGCTCCGGCAAGAAAATAATTCAAAGGATTCCGCTTCGGCGTTTGTCTGACCGGTTAAAAGAAAGCCGCATGGCCGACGCCGACGCAGAACTGGTGTTGCAAAGTCAAAATGGCGACCCGGCGGCTTTTGAAGAACTGGTGCGCAATCATCAACACATGGTTCATTCGCTGACATTTCGGATGACCGGCTCGCTCGCGGACGCCGAGGATCTCGCGCAGGAAACTTTCATCCGCGCCTACGAGCAAATCGGCGAATTTCGCGGCGCATCGAAATTTTCCACCTGGCTTTACCGCATCGCCGTCAACATCTGTCTAAACTGGCGTCAAAGCGAGGCGCGGCGGTTTCAGTTGCAGACAAATTGCGCGGAGGAATTTGCCGCCCGGCACGCGGACGCGGAAAATTCGCCCGGCGGGCAGGCGAACGAAGTTCAGGCTGCGCTGCTCAAACTGCCCGCCAAGCAGCGAGCCGCCATCGTGCTGACGATTTACGACGGACTGAATCACGCCGAGGCCGCGCAGGTTTTGGGCTGTTCGGAAACCACCGTGTCGTGGCGCGTGTTCGCCGCAAAACGAAAATTAAAACGGCTTTTGACGGCAGGGCGCGCCATGCAGTGCGCGCCACAGTCTGGGCAAAAACCGTGCGCTGAAAACTGTGAACCCCATCAGACGCGATGAATTGGAATTATCCCAAAGACGCCGGATTCACGTTGATCGAGTTATTCGTGGTTTTTGCCATCATCGGTATTCTTGCCGCCCTGTTGTTAACGGTTGTCAGCGCCGCAAAAAGCAAGGCCCAGCGAACGACCTGTCTGAACAACTTGCGCCAAATTAGTCTGGGAGTGCGAATGTTTTCCGGTGATTCAAATGATGTTTCGCCTTCTCCTGGAGAAGCGGCAGCCTCGACCAACCCTGTGACTCTTTATTCAGGTTACAAGGCGCTCATGAAAAGTTACGTTGGTTTGAATGGCGCGTCATCGCCGCAGGACAAACTATTTGCCTGCCCGGCTGATACATTTTTCCCGACCGACCTTTGTTATACAAATGTCTTCTCTCGGCGATATGTGCAAGAGAGTCTTCACGACGAGTCTTATTTTGATTTCTCGAGTTACGCCTTTAATGGCGGAGACAATGCCACGCATATGTTCAATCCTGGATCGAAGTCCATCCCCATAACACGCCCCGGGCTCACCGGTGTGAAGATGATCTCTGTAAGGCATCCCAGCAGAACGTTATTAATTGCAGAAGTCTCGGCACTCTGGCCTTGGTCGTGGCATGAACCATCATCCCTTGTGCAATTTAATGACGCTAAAAACGTTGTCAGTTTTGTGGATGGTCATGTCAGTTACATCAAAATTTATTGGAAAAGCACGCATCCCAGCGGGACCTTATCATATGCAGCGCTATACGACCCTCCTGCTGATTACGATTATCAATGGAGCGCAAATTGATTACCAAAAAAATGAACGATTTTGAACTGGAATCGAAATTGAAAAGCGTCCGCGTGCCGGAGCGCCCGGATGAGTATTGGAATGATTTTCCGTCGCGCGTCCGCGTGCAGTTGCGCGGTGAACGCCAGGAATTCGTGCCGCAAAATGTTTGGCGTCCGCGGCTCGCGTGGGCGGGCGGTTTCGCGCTGGCCGTCGCGCTGGTGTTTGCCTGCGTCCAGTTTCATCCGCTCCAGACCGTGTCGCTCGCCATCACGAAACAGCAGCGGCAGTTCCACACGCAGCTCGCGAAGTTGGATGTCGGGTTGCACAAGCTCATGCTGAATACCGACGGCATGGGTTATCTGCTGACCGAGGCGAATTAAATTTGATTTATGCCGGTGCAAAAAACCCAAGCCGCTGACGAAAAAGTTTCCGCCGCTTCCGCGCCGGAAGTTCTGGAAAATCTCGTCCGCCTCGCCGAGCGCGCGGGGGCGAGCGACATCCATCTCCAGATGCGCGGCAAATCCGCCGAGGTCGGCTTCCGGCTCGACGGCATCATCACGCCCGGACGCGAATTGCCCGCCGAAGTCGCGGACCGGGTTTTCGGGCGCATCAAATTTCTCGCGCGGCTGAAAACGTATCAGGAATCGCTGCCGCAGGACGGGCGCATTTCCCGTGACGAACTGAAAAGCAAAAACGACATCCGCGTGGCCACCTACCCGACCGTCACCGGCGAAAAAATCGTGCTGCGGCTGTTCAATTCCGAGACCGCGAAGACGCTCGGCGAATTGTCCCTGCCCGCCGCCGCGAACGCCGAACTGGAAAAGTTTCTTCGCCAGACCACCGGCCTATTGTTGCTCACCGGCCCGGCAGGCAGCGGCAAGACCACGACGATTTACGCCTGTTTGCGCCATCTGGCCGAGCTTGGCGGTCGCCACATCATCACCGTCGAAGACCCGGTGGAGCAGGTGGTTTCCGGCACGATGCAGACCGAGGTGAACGAAGCCATCGGCCTCGATTTCGCCCGCGCCGCGCGGCATTTGCTCCGGCAGGACCCGCAGGTGCTCATCATCGGCGAAATCCGCGACGAAGCGACCGCGCAGCTTGCCGTCCGAGCCGGGCTGACCGGGCATCTGGTGATTTCCACGCTGCACGCCGGTTCGTGCAAAGGCGTTTTTGAGCGTCTGCTCGCCATGTGCGCCGACCATTCCGCCGTTGCCAGCGCGGTGGAACTGGTTTTGAACCAACGGCTCATCCGCAAGGTTTGTTCCACGTGCAACGGCAGCGGCTGCGAAAGCTGCCTGCATACCGGTTATTGCGGGCGTGTGCCGCTTGTGGAATGGCTGCGCGTGGATGAAAAAATGCGCGAACAAATCCGGCGGCGCGAACTAACTGCGTTAGTGCCAATGCAAACGCTCGAAGCCTCGGCGCGTTTGCTGGTGAAACAGGGCGTGACGAACGAGACGGAATTCAAACGGGTTTTTGGCTTATGAAATACGACGAATTTGCCTTTTTCAACCAGCAGCTTGCGGCGATGCTGCGCGACGGCATCCCGCTCGAAGGCGCGCTGCGCCGGCTCTGCCAGGAAATGCGCCGCAGCAAATTGCGCGACGAACTGCAAACGCTCGAAGCCGACCTCGCCAAGGGCGTGCCGATGGCCGACGCGCTGCCGCCGCGCCAGTTGCCGGAGCTTTACAAGCGCATGATTCTGGTCGGCGTCAAAAGCGGCGACCTGCCCGGCGCGCTGACGATGCTGGCGGATTATTTCCAGCGCCAGAACAACGTCTGGACGCGGCTGAAAAGCATGATGACCTATCCGCTCATCGTGATGTTCGCCGCGTTTTTGATTTCGGCGGTGATAGCGTTTGCCTGGACGTGTGTCATCGGCCCGTCTTTCAAAGAAGTATTTGGCGGCATGAACCTGATGCTTCCCACAGCCACACTTTTTGCATTTGAGACCTTGAAAACCATCTGGATATTTCCCGTGGTGCTCGGCTTGCTGTTTTTGTTCGTGGCGTCAGTTGTTTTTCTGCCGGGATTGCGCGGAAAATATCTCTGGCGGCTGCCCGCATTCAAGGAAGCCACCATTTCGCGCATCGCGGCGGCGCTGACCCTGCTGTTGAAAAACGGTGTCAACCTGCCGGACGCCATCGGCTTGGTGGAGCAGCTTGAAACCAGCACCGCCGCCACCGCCGACTTGAAACGGTGGCAAACAAAACTCGCCGCCGGGACCGCGAAATTTTCCGACGTGGCCGCCGGCAACCGGCTGATTCCGCCGCTTTTTGTCTGGGTGGTGGCCAGCGCGGGCGAAGACCTCACCGCCGGGTTCAATCGCGCGGCGGAAATCTACCACTCGCGCGCCATCTACCGCACCGAGGTCGCGCTTTATTCGGTGCTGCCGATTGCCTCGCTGTTTCTCGGCGCGGTCGTTTTGTCGCAGGCGTTTTTGGTCATCAGCATGTTTTTGCCGCTCGTTCGAATGACAGTGATCATGAGCGGGTAGTCGCCGGATTTTCGCAGCCGGAATACGGAATATTATGACTGATTTTGCAACATTTGTATTTGCGTTGTTCTGGTATGGATTGTTCATCCTGCTGCCGGGCGGCGCGTTTTCGGTGCTGATGCATTATTTGCTCTCGCTGCCGATGCACCGGCGCGACCGCGCGCTGTTTTTTCTTGATTTGCTGGAAACCGTCCTCCAACGCGGCCAGCCGGTGGAGCAGGCCATTCTCGCCGCAGCGGAAAATCACGACCGCGCCATCGGCGTCCACTTTTACATGGTGGCCGCGCATATCGAAAACGGGGACAGGCTGGGCGAGGCGCTGGAAAAGGTGCCGGGCTTCCTGCCGCCGCAAATCACCGCCATTCTGCAAACCGGCGAACAGCTCGGCGACCTGAAAAAAGTCCTGCCGGCCTGCCGCGAAGTGCTGCGCGTCGCGCCCGACACCGTCCGCTGCACGGCGCATTACATGGTGGCCATCCTGCTGATTTTTGCGCCGGTTGCTTGCTGCATGATTAGCCTGCTGTCGGATTATGTCGTTCCCAAATTCAAGGAGGTGGCCGGAGGCATGAATGTCCCAATCTGGCCGATCACATTATTCGTCTTTCACCTCAACGATTCCCACATCCTTGTCGGTTTTGAAATGCTGGTATTTCTGGTGCTGATGTCGGTGGCGGTGATTTACATCGGCGGGCCCGGTTTTGTCCGCTGGTTCCAATTCCGCAGCGTTCCGGTGGTGGACTGGATTGCCTGGCGCATTCCGTGGAAACAAAAGAAGCTGCAACGGACCTTCTCCGCCATGCTGGCCGTGCTGCTGGACGGCGGTGTGCCGGAAGCCGTGGCGGTGCGGCTGGCGGGCGATTCCACCGCGAATGAAATCTGCCGCCGGCGCGCCCGGCGCGTCATCGCCGCGCTCGAAAAAGGCGTCAAGCTGGACGAAGCCGTTCGCGCATTCGACGACAGCGGCGAATTCCACTGGCGGCTGACGAACGCGACGCACGCGCACGGCGGATTTCTCAACGCGCTGCGCGGCTGGCACGAGGCGCTCGACGCGAAGGCTTTTCAGCAGGAGGAAACAGCCACGCACGCCCTCACCAGCGGACTGGTCATTTTGAACGGCGTGGTGGTTGCGCTGATTGCCACCGCCATGTTCGGCGTGTTGATCATGATTTTGAAAGGAATGCTGGCGGCAGAATGAAAACGAATTTTTCAAAGCCGTTTTGGAAAGGTTCCCGCTCCCGGCGTGGATTCCTGATGGTGGATGCGGTGGTCGCCATGGCGATTCTCTCCATGGCGATTGTGCCACTGGGCTTTTCGTTCGCGCGCGAACGGCGGGCGCTCCGGGCGGAGTATTTTCGCGCCGCCGCCGATGAAATCGTGGACGGCGAGACGGAAATCCTCACCGCCGGCGACTGGAAAAATTTCCCGGACGGCGCGCAAACCTACACGATCCATTCACAGACCGCCGCCAATCTGCCGGCGGGCCATTTTCAACTGACCAAAACCGGAAACCATCTGCGCCTGGAATGGACGCCCGACCAACGCGAAGGCATCGGCGCGGTCGCCCGCGAAGTCACCGTCAAATGAAACTGCCACGAAACATTTTGGCGTCCCGGCAAAGCGCCGGATTGCCTGCCGAAAAGGCCATTTGCGGCGCTCTGCCGGAACGCCGCCACGCCGGAATGCTTTTGATTGAGTGCCTGGTCTATATTGTCGTGTTCGCCATCCTGCTCGGCGGCGCGACGACGGTGTTTTATTTCTGCTGGGACCATTCGCGGGCGGTGATTTTCACGGCGGACGACATCTCCTCCGCCCTGCACGCGGGCGAACGGTGGCGCGCGGACGTGCGCGCCGCGACGGGAAAAATCACCGTCGAAACCACCGCGACCAGCGAAGTGGCGCGGATTCCCGAAGGCACCCGGATGGTTTCCTACCGATTTGAGTCCGGTCAAGTCAGCCGCCAGACTTCCGCGCCGGGCAATCCGCAAGTGCTGCTGGCGAAGGTCAAAACATCGGAAATGAAACTGGACGCGCGCGGCGCGGTCAGCGCGTGGCGCTGGGAAGTGGAAGTGCTTCCGCGCCGCAAGGAGGCGCATTTGCCGCTGCTGTTCATGTTCGAGGCGGCGGCCCCGGCACAACCATGAAAATTCAACCCGATAATTTCAAGCGCGGCCCCGGCGCGCCAAAGCGAAGCGACGACGGCATGGCGACGTTGATTTTCATCGTGTTGCTGGCCATCATGATGATTCTTGTCACGGCGGAGAGCGATGCGCTGTTTCATCTGCATCGCGAGGTGAAATTTCTGGAGCAGCAGCAGATCAAGCGGCTGGACGCCTCGCAGACCAATTCAATCGGCAGTGCCGAGCTGCCGCTCGGCCAGGACGCGCAGCAGCGCGTCCCTACCCAATTTAGTGATTCAAAATGAACACCGCCGCCGCCAAAATCCAGATGATCAAAAGCTCGATAAAGTGCTTCGCCTTCGGGCTGCTGGGCTTGTTGCCGATCATTGGCCTGCCGTTCGCGCTCGCGGCGCTGTGGATTTCCGGCCGCGTCCGGGTGAAGGAAAAACAATTTTGGAACGCCGCGCGGCATTACCGGATTTGGGGTGTGGTCTGCGCTGCAATTGGCGCGGTAGTTTGGAGCGTGGTGGACGGGCTTCTCATCGCCGGTTCAATCAGCCGCTATATTTCTTCTTGAGGGCTTTTGAAGAGCGCAGCCTACACCTTCGGCAGTTTTTCATCCACCATTTCGCAGAGCACGTGGAACAAAACCGTTTGCGCTTCCTGAATCCGCGCCGTGTTGTTGCCGGCCACGAGCAAATCAATCGTCGCCACGCCCTTCGTGAAGCCGCCGTCGCGTCCGAGAAAGCAGATGCTTTTGACGCCCTTGCGCTTCGCCTCTTCCAAAGCGCGCAAAATGTTTTTCGATTTGCCGCTGGTGGTGAACGCGATGAGTACGTCGCCTTTTTGGCCGAGACCCCAGACCTGGCGTGCGAAAATTTCGTCGGCGCGGTAATCGTTGCACACGGCGGTCATGAACTCGCCGTTGGCCGTGAGCGAGATGGCCGGATACGGCCGGCGGTCGCCCATGAAGCGGCAGAGAAATTCCGTGGCGAAGTGCGTGGCGTCCGACGCGCTGCCGCCGTTGCCGCAGACGAGCAGCTTGTGGCCGGAAGCCAGGCAGGCCAGAACCATTTTCGCCGCGCGATCCAGCGGTTTTTCCAGAGCCGTCAATCCGCGAAACGTCGCGACGGCGTTGTCAATCGCCTTTTGCAAATGTGCCATGCGCGAAGTTTAGCCGAACGGATTCGGCGAGAAAACCACGAAATGAGACTTTGCAAAGCGGACGTGGCGGCGTCTCGGCAGAGCGCCGTATTTCTTCAAACAAACGAGAATGGCGGCGCTCTGCCGAGTCGCCGCTACGGCTTGAATGTTGGCCGTTGAAAGAAAAGGCGAAATGCGGTATTGCTGGGGCGTGACCCGCCGCCGCCAGAATACAAATTCCGCGTTCACGCTGATTGAACTGCTGGTCGTCATCGGCATCATCGGAATTCTCGCCGCGCTTTTGCTGACGGCGGTTTCTCAAACCAAAGGAAGATCGTTGCGAATTCAATGCGCCAACAACGTCCGACAACTGGGAATGGGATTGCAGGAATTTGTTGCAGACAATGGCACTTATCCGTTTTTTTTCACGCAGCCAGGCGGAAGTTATCGCGCAGGCTTAATTGAATGGCCGGTTTCTATTCGGAATGAATTGTTGGCCAAGACAGGTTCCAGCGACAGCATTTGGATTCATCAAGGTGTTTGGCAATGCCCTTCGGCGATCAGGCCACAGGAATTCAAAACCGAAGGAGAATTCCACAACTATCTCAGCTATGGTTACAATGGTTTTGGATTAGCTACCCTGACGGACACTAATTCACTCGGGCTTGGTGGACATCGTTTTAGCAACGACGGCACTCTACATATTCCGTTGTCTCCGCCAGTGAGCGAATCGGAAGTTGCCAGTCCCAGCGATATGATGGCAATTGGTGATGGATTTTGTGGCGGAAACGGCGTTCTTCAGGAAGGCTGGGAGTTATCGCGCGCTTATGGCATCATAGATTATTTGGGTAGCACCAAAAGCAGCTATGCGCGCCACCAAGGCCGCGCCAACGTGGCATTTTGCGACGGCCACGTCGAATCGCCGACGCTGCAATTTCTTTTTGAAGACACCAGCGACGCCGCCTTGGTCCGCTGGAATCGCGACCATTTGCCGCACCGCGAAAAATTATCGCCGTGATCCCGTCTGGCGGTGCGAGACTCTGTCGAGCTTTGACTTTGCCTCGAATGAAATTTAGGCTCGACGGAGTCTCGCCCCACCGAATAATGTCCATCCATGCCGATTTACGAATTTCATTGCGGGAAGTGCGGGCGCGACAGCGAAATCCTCGTCCGCTCGACGGATTGGAAAAACACCGGGTGTCCGCATTGCGGCTCGAAGAAGTTGTCCAAGAAATTTTCCACCTTCGCCTCGGCCGGCGGCGGCGGCGAAGCTCCGTCCGGCAACGGCGGCGGCGGGCATCATTGTTGCGGCGGCAGTTGCCGCGGGCATTGATCCTGGTTCCGCGATTGCCCGTCTGGCGTCGCCAACCGCAGCGCGGAATTCGGGCTGCAAAAAAATGTTAATTATCTGTTGACAGGGAAATGGCCAGCCGTTATTTTTCGGGCCGTCAGAGCTGTGTAGTAAAATGACTGAAGCCGGTAGCTCCTCGGATTTTCGATAAAAATCGAGGGGATCGGTTTTTTGTCGTTTTGCGTGTTTGGGTTTGGGCTAATGATGACGAGTAATTTGCGTGCGCCCATGTAGCTCAGTTGGCAGAGCGCGTCCTTGGTAAGGACGAGGTCATCAGTTCAACCCTGATCATGGGCTCCAGACAATTTGCTGATAACGCTGACAAATAAAACAAACGACATCAAAACCGAACAACACCGGAGATAAAAATGGCTAAAGAGCAATTTCAACGAACCAAGCCGCACGTCAACGTCGGCACCATCGGTCATATTGACCACGGCAAATCCACCCTCACGGCGGCAATCGTCGAAGTGCAGGCGAAAAAGGGTTTGGCGACACCGATTTCCTATGCCGACATCACGAAGGGCGGCACGGTGCGCGACGAAACCAAAACCGTGACCATTGCCGTTTCGCACGTCGAGTATCAAAGCGACAAGCGGCATTATGCGCACATTGACTGCCCCGGCCACGCCGACTTCATCAAGAACATGATCACCGGCGCGGCGCAGATGGACGGTGCCATCCTCGTGGTGGACGCCTCGGAAGGCCCGATGCCGCAAACCAAGGAGCACGTGCTTCTGGCCCGCCAGGTCGGCGTGCCGGCCATTGTGGTCTATCTGAACAAGGTTGACCTCGTGGACGACAAGGAGCTGTTGGACTTGGTGGAAATGGAAGTCCGCGACCTGCTGACCAAATATGAATTTCCGGGAGAGAAGACACCCGTAATTCGCGGCAGCGCGAAAAAGGCGATGGCGCACGATCCCGAAGCCTCGAAATCCATCCAGGAATTGATGGATGCGATTGACGCGTTCATCCCATTGCCGATGCGCGAGGTGGACAAGCCGTTCCTGATGTGCATTGAGGACGTGTTCAATATTGAAGGCCGCGGCACGGTGGTGACCGGGCGCGTGGAGCGCGGCCAGCTCAAGCGCATGGACGATGTGGAAATCGTCGGCTTGAAGGACACACGCAAGACCGTGGCGACGGACATCGAAATGTTCCGCAAATTGCTTGATTCAGCGCAATGCGGCGACAACGTCGGCGTGCTGCTGCGCGGCACCAAGAAGGACGAAGTCGAGCGCGGCATGGTGCTCGCGAAGCCCGGATCCATCACGCCGCACGTGAAGTTCAAGGCGGAAGTGTATGTGCTGTCGAAGGAGGAAGGCGGCCGTCACACGCCGTTCTTCACGAAATATCGTCCGCAATTTTATTTCCGCACCAGCGATGTGACCGGCACGGTGACATTGGCGCAAGGCGTGGAAATGGTGATGCCCGGCGACAATGTCTCGGTGGAAATTGATTTGATCGCGCCGGTCGCGATGGAAAAAGGCCAGCGTTTTGCGATCCGCGAAGGTGGTCGCACGATTGGTGCCGGTCGTGTGACGGAGGTTATTTCTTAACTCATTTTCAAATTCAGGAGCGCGGGGATTAACCCCCGCGGCTTCTTTGTTGTCCAAGAGACAAGCGAGATTGGGCGGATACGGCAGTAGCTCAATTGGCAGAGTAGCGGTCTCCAAAACCGTTGGTTGGGGGTTCAAGTCCCTCCTGCCGTGC
>CAYYWB010000034.1:11989-17105 GCA_964475285.1 uncultured Bifidobacteriaceae bacterium
ACCGCTTTGGCTTAACCGCCAACGGGGGTTCGAATCCCTCCCTCTCCGCCAGTCAGCGAAGCAACAGCACGGGCCGGCTGGATTGAAAACACATTCGAGCCGCGGCTCGGCAGGTTAGGAAAACAGTGAACGAATTGACAAAAATTATAATTTGGGCGGCCGTCATTGGCGCGCTCTTTGCCTATTTGTGGTGGCAGGGGCAGGTCCGGCGGTTCGCGGTTTATGTTCAGGAAACCCGCGAGGAATTAAAAAAATGCTCCTGGCCGACCTGGCAGGAATTGAAAGGCTCGACGGTGGTCATTACCATCTCAATCGTCCTGCTCGGCGCGTTCGTCATGGCGGCGGATGAAGGCCTGTTCCTGATATTTTTCAAATTATTAAAACTTTGAACGCCATGCCCAGCCAGTGGTTCGTGATTCATACGCTCTCCGGCCAGGAACAAAAGGTCAGGGAAAGCATTGAGAAGCGCATCAAGACCGACGAGATGCAGGACTTTGTGAAAGAGGTTCTCGTCCCGATGGAAAAGGTTGTCGAGGTGCGCAACCAGAAGAAGACCGTGTCCAGCCGCAAATTGTGGCCGGGCTACGTTTTCGTGGACATGGTGCTGCTGGATGAGAACAACCGGGTCATCGAAAAGCCGTGGTATTTCATCAAGGAAACCCAGGGCGTGATCGGTTTTTTGAGCGAACCGCCCGTGCCGACGCCGACCGAGGAGGTCGAGCAGATCAAGGCGCAGATTTCGGCGTCCGAGGAGACGGAAAAACCGAAGGTCAATTTTGAAGTCGGCGAGACGATCAAGATCAACAACGGGCCGTTCCTGAATTTCAGCGGCGTGATCGAGGAAATTGATCCCGAACGCGGCAAGCTAAAGGTGACCGTGAACATTTTCGGGCGGAATACGCCGGTGGAACTGGAGTATTGGCAGGTGGAAAAAGCGTGAGATGATGCGTGAAAACGCGAATCACGCATCACGCATCACGCATCATTTTTGAATTTTATGGCAAAGAAAGTCATTGGACAAATTAAGTTGCAGATTCCGGCGGGCCAGGCAAATCCCGCGCCCCCGGTCGGCCCGGCGCTCGGTCAGCACGGCGTCAACATCATGGGCTTCTGCAAGGAATTCAACGCGGCGACAAAGGCCGACGCGGGACTCGTGATTCCCGTCGTCATCACGGTTTTTCAGGACAAGTCGTTCACATTCATCACCAAGTCGCCGCCAGCCTCGATTCTGTTGAAAAAAGCCGCGGGCATAACCGCCGGTTCCAAGGAGCCAAACAAGGAAAAAGTCGGCAAGGTGACGCGCAAACAGGTTTTGGACATCGTGAAAATGAAGTCGAAGGACATCAACGCGACGTCCGAGGAGGCGGCGTTCCGGATCATTTCCGGCACGGCGCGCAGCATGGGAATTGAAGTCGTCGGTTAAAAATTAAAAATCAACCGCGGGAGGGCCAAAAGCCCGCTTGCACCGCACAAAACAGAATGCCCAGCAAAAGATACAAGAAGGCGTTGGAAGTGGTGGACGGCACGAAAGCCTATCCGCTCAAGGATGCCGTCGGCGTCCTCGCCAAATTTCCGAAAGCCAAATTCAACGAGACGGTTGACCTCGCGTTCCGCCTCGGCGTGGACCCGAAGCAGTCCGACCAAATGGTTCGCGGCACGGTTCCGCTGCCGCACGGCAGCGGCAAGACGGTGAAAGTCCTCGTGTTCGCCAAGAGCGGCGCGGCGGCGGACGCGGCCAAGGCCGCCGGCGCGGAATACGTCGGCTTTGAAGACATGATTGCCAAATGCCAGGGCGGCTGGTCGGATTTTGACGTGGCCGTGGCCACGCCCGAAGCGATGGCCGAGGTGCGCAAGCTGGGCAAGGTGCTCGGCCCGCGCGGGCTGATGCCGAATCCGAAAACCGGCACCGTGACCGATGACACCGCCAAGGCCGTGAAAGAAGTGAAAGCCGGCCGTGTCGAGTTCAAAATTGACAAGGCGGGCAATGTTCACGTCGTCGTGGGCAAGGCTTCGTTCAAGCCGGAACAGCTTGAGGAAAACGCCCGCGCCGTCATTGAGGCGGTCACCAAGGCGCGTCCGCACAGCGTCAAGGGCACTTATATTTGTTCCTGCACGTTGTCGGCGACGATGAGTCCGCCGGTGCGCGTGGACATCCGTGAATTTTCAACCAACTAAAAAGGATTTGAGCCATGCGTGCTGAAAAGAAACTTTTGACGAAGGAATACGTGGCGCGGCTGAACGCCTCGCCGTTCTTCATCGTGGTGAGTTACAAGGGGCTGAAAGTCGCCCATTTGACCGAATTGCGGAAACGGCTGGTGAAGGCCGGCGCGGAAGTTCACATCGTGAAAAATTCCGTCTTTCGCGTTGCCGCCCAGGAAGCCGGCGTCGGCGATTTGAACGGCGCGCTGGCCGGGCAGATGGCCGTGGTCACCGGGCAGAAGGACATTTCCGCCACCGCGAAGGCGCTGAAAAATTTCGCCGCGGAATTTGACAAGCTGAAATTCAAGTTTGGCTATCTCAACAACAAGCGTCTCGAAGAGGCGGCGATTGTCGCGCTGGCGGATTTGCCGAGCCTGGATGTTTTGCGCGCCACGCTGCTGGGACTGCTCAACGCGCCGGCGACAAAGCTGGCGGTTTTGCTGAACACGCCGGCGACGATGCTCGCGCAGGTCATCAAGGCAAAGTCTGAAAAAGTGGAGGCGGCGCAGAATTGACGCGTTCAAAACGGAGCGCGCAATCAAAACAATTTCGATTTGAGATTTCAAATTTCAAATCGGAGAACAAACAAACAACAACAACGTAAATCGTCGGTTTGCGGAGGCGAACTTAAAAAGCCGCGGCGTGTCGCGCCGGATCCCGCGAGACGGGAACAGGCGGAACGCGGCAACGACGAGACGAAAGAAAGAAAGAACAGTTATGGCTGACATTGCAAACCTCGTGGAAGAATTGAGCAAGTTGACGGTTCTCGAAGCCGCCGACCTGGTGAAACAACTGGAAACCAAATGGGGCGTTTCCGCCGCCGCGCCCGTCGCGGTCGCGGCAGCTCCGGCTGGCGGCGCCGCTGCGCCTGCCGCCGCGGCGAAGGACACGTTCGACGTGATTCTCGTTTCCGCCCCGGCGGACAAGAAAATTGCCACCATCAAGGCCGTGCGCGAAGTGAAGGCCGGACTCGGCCTGGCGGAAGCCAAGGCGCTGGTGGAAGGCGCGCCCAAGCCGGTGCTCGAAGGCGCGAACAAGGCGGACTCTGACGCGGCCAAGAAAAAGCTTGAAGACGCGGGCGCAAAGGTGGAAGTCAAGTAATCTGGCGGTTTTTGGGGCGGCGGTTCCGGCAGCCGGGGCCGCCGCTCCGCTCAAAATTTATCAAAGGTAGAAACGGAAAAGTCGGTTAAAAGTCCGGTAGGTTTGCCGTTGAACACGGCGGGCTTGCCTTGTGTCGTTGATTGAGAAAACAGCCGGCGGGTTGCCGGCCAAACAAACAAATTACAAATGCCATCGCGAGCCACTGAACGGATCAATTTCGGCAAGATCAAAGAGATTGTTGCGCCGCCGAACATGATTGAACTGCAGACGAATTCCTACCAGGAATTTTTGCAGGCCGCCGCCACGCCGAAAAAGCGCCAGGCGAACGCCGGCCTCGAAGCGGTTTTTCAGGAGGTCTTTCCCATCGAGAGCTATGATGGCAAATGCAAGCTCGATTATGATTCCTACGAAGTTGGGCCGCCGAAAGTGGACTGGCTCGAATGCCTGCGCGAGGGTTTGACCTACGGCGCGCCGCTCCATGTCACGTTCCTGCTCAAGGAGGAAGGCAAGAGCGCGAAGGAAGAAAAGGTTTTCATGGGCGAGCTGCCGCTGATGACGCCGCAGGGCACGTTCGTCATCAATGGCGCGGAGCGCGTCGTCGTCTCGCAGTTGCATCGCTCGCCGGGCATCGCGTTCGAGGCGGCGCAGCATCCGAACGGAAAATTGCTGCACAGCTTCCGGGTGATTCCCGACCGCGGCTCGTGGTATGAGGCGATGTTCGACACGAGCGATTTGCTTTACGTTTATCTGGACCGCAAGAAACGCCGTCGGAAGTTCCTGACGACGACGTTTTTCCGCGCTTTGAGCTTTCTGGACGTTGAAGGCGGCATCGGCAAGGGGAAGGACAACGGCGAGAAAACCCGCGGCTCGGACGAGGAAATTCTCAAGTTGTTTTACGACATCGAGGAACTCACGATCAAGGAGGCCGAGAAACTTGAAAGCTTGACGAATTGCGTTTTGATTCAAGACGCCGTGGACGCGGAGAAAAATCTGGTCGTCGCGCGCGCGTTCGAGCCGTTGTCGAAAGCCGTCGTCAAACAAATCGCCGAACTCGGCGTGGCCAAAATCAAGGTCGTTGACACGTCCGTGGACGAGGGCATCATCATCAAATGCCTCAAGAAAGACCCGGCCAAGAACGAAGAAGAGGCGCTGAAGGACATTTACCGCCGTCTGCGTCCGGGCGATCCGCCCACCGCCGCCAACGCCCGCGCGTTGCTCAAGCGATTGTTTTTTGATCCCAAGCGGTATGATTTGGGCCGCGTCGGACGTTACAAGATCAATCAAAAACTCGGCCTCAAGGACAAGGACGGCTCGCGCATTTTGACCAAGTCGGATTTGGTTGCCGCGACAAAATATCTGCTCCGCCTCAAAAAAGGCGAGGGCAGCGTGGACGACATTGATCATCTCGGCAGCCGCCGCATTCGCACAGTCGGCGAACTGCTCGCCAACCAGTGCCGTGTCGGTCTGGCGCGCACCGAACGCCTCGTCAAGGAGCGCATGACGCTGTTCGACCAGAGCGTCGAGGCGATGACGCCGCAGAAGCTCATCAATCCGAAGGCGCTTTCCGCCGTCATCCGCGATTTCTTTGGCCGCTCGCAATTGAGCCAGTTCATGGATCAAATCAATCCGCTCGCGGAACTCACGCACAAGCGCCGCTTGTCGGCTCTTGGGCCGGGCGGCTTGAGCCGCGACCGCGCGGGCTTTGAAGTCCGCGACGTGCATCCGTCGCATTACGGCCGAATCTGCCCGATTGAAACGCCGGAAGGCCCGAACATCGGCCTCATTGCGTCGCTCGCGACGTTCGCGCGCATCAACG
>CAYYWB010000035.1:0-17051 GCA_964475285.1 uncultured Bifidobacteriaceae bacterium
ATCCGTCGCCGGTGTTCGGCCTCGCGCTGCTGCTCGTCGTGCTGCTGCTCGGCCTTACGAAAATCTTTTCGTTCGACTGGATGCCGCTCGTCGGCCTCATCAGCACCTTCGCGCTCGAATCGGCGTGGCATTTCAAGCAATTCGACATCGCCAATCCGAATCTCATTTCGCTGCAAATGCTGCTTGGCTGGTATCTGATTTTCTTCGCCGCGTTCGCGGTGTTCCCGTTCGTGTTCCTGAAAAAATTCTCGGACAAGACTTTTCCGTGGGCCGCCGCCGCGCTCGCCGGTCCGGCGCAATTCCTCCTCATTTCCCGGCTCGTGAAGATTGCATGGCCGAATCCGACGATGGGACTTTTGCCGGCGGCATTTGCCGTTCCAGCGCTCTTGAGCCTTGTCGCCATCTTGAAAACGGTTCCCGCTGAAAACAAATCGCGCCTGACGCAGCTCGCGTGGTTTGGCGGCGTGGCGCTGTTTTTCATCACGCTGATTTTTCCCATACAATTCAGCCGCCAGTGGATCACCATCGGCTGGGCGCTCGAAGGCGCGGCGTTGCTATGGCTGTTCCATCGCGTGCCGCATCCGGGCCTGCGTCTCACCGGCATCGGCCTGCTCGTCGCCGCTTTCGTGCGGCTCGCGTTCAATCCCGCCGTGCTCGAATACGCCCGCAGTGCCACGCCGATCTTCAACTGGTATCTCTACACCTACGGCATCGCGACCATCTCACTGTTCGTGGGCACAAAACTGCTTGCGCCGCCGCGAAATCCGGTTCTGAAATCAAATGCCCAATCTATTCTTGCCGCCCTTGGAACCGTGCTGGCATTTCTTTTGCTGAACATTGAGATCGCCGATTATTTCAGCCCGCCCGGTTCGACGCTCACGTTCCTGTTCAGCGGCAACTTCGCGCGCGACATGACCTATTCCATCGCATGGGCGCTGTTCGCGCTCGTGCTGCTGGTCGCCGGCATCATCAGAAAAATTCCCGCCGCGCGCTATGCCGCGATGGCGCTGCTCTGCGTTACGCTGCTCAAACTTTTCATCCACGACCTTGCGCGGCTCGGCCAGCTCTACCGCGCTGGCGCGTTCATCGGCGTTGCGGCCATCGCCATGCTCGCGGCGTTCGCGTATCAAAAATTCTTTTCCGCAACCGCCAAACCAGTGGAGGCCAAAGATGAAATTAAAAAGTAATTTGCTGATAAAACCAATCTGCGGCTTCGCGCTCGTCTGCGGCGTCACGGCAAATGCCGCGTTGCCCGCCGGGTGGCAGCACGCTCAACAATTCGACATTGCCGCGCCCGGCCTCGTGAAAATCAGCCTGCCGGTCGAAACGCTCGATGCCGCCCGGCCCGCGCTCGAGGATTTGCGGCTTTGCGACGAAGCGGGCAACGAACTGCCTTTCCTCATCGCGCGCCCGATGCCAGCAGCCAAAGCTGTCCAGGCTGCGAAGTCATTTCAAGTTTCGCTCAATCCCACCGCGACGGTCATCACGCTTGAAACCGGACTGGCGCAGCCGCTCGACGGCGTGACGCTTGAAACGCCCGCGGCGAACTTCATCAAGGCCGTGCGCGTCGAAGGCTCGGCGGACGGCCAGAACTGGCAGCGGCTCGCGCAAGGCCAGCCGATTTTCCGGCAACTTTCCGGTGCGCGTCAGCTCGATGTGTCATTTCCCGCCGGCGAATGGCGCTGGCTGCGGCTCACCGTGGACGACCAGCGGTCGCAGCCGGTTCCATTCACCGGCGCCCGCGTCCATGCCGCCGATGTCGAGGCGGCGCCAATCGAATTGCAAACCGTTGCCGTTGCCGAGCGCAACGAAAATCCCGGCGAAACCCGGCTCACGCTGAATCTCGGCGCGGCGAATCTGGACGTGGCTTCGGTGAAAATCGAAACCGACGAACCGCTGTTCACACGCGCCGTCACGCTGGCCGTGCCGCAGGTCGCCGAGGATTCCATCCGCGAACAAACCGTCGGACAGGGTGTGATTTACCGCGTCGCCATCGAAGGCCAGCCGCCGTCCGCCAATCTTTCCGTGCCGCTCGAAACGCAAATCCGCTCGCGCGAACTCGTGCTGTTCATCCGCAATGAAGACAGCCCGCCGCTGTCCATCAGCACCGTGCGCGTCGAGCGGCGGCCGGTTGATCTTGTTTTCATGGCGCGGCAGGCGGGAACATTTCATCTGCTCACCGGCAACAAATCCTGCGCCGCGCCGCGTTACGATCTGGCCGCGCTCGGCGCGGATTTGAAAAACGCCGCCGTCACGCCGTTGAAAATTTCCGCGCTGGCGGACAATCCAGATTTCCGAGCTCCGGAAGCGCTGGCCGGACTCGATGTGACCGGCGCGGCGCTCGACATTTCCGCGTGGAAATTCCGCAAGCCGTTGAAAATTTCCGCCGTCGGCGCGCAGCAGTTGGAACTGGATCTCGACGTGCTTGCGCACGGACAGCCGGGCTTCGCGGATTTGCGGCTGATGAGCGGCAGCAACCAGGTGCCTTACATCATCGAACGCACGTCCATCAGCCGTTCGCTCGCACCGGCCGTCACCGCGACAAACGACGCGAAGAATCCGAAATTGAGCCGCTGGATCATCCAACTGCCGCGCGCCGGTCTGCCGCTCATGCGATTGACCTGCGCCACGCAGACGCCGTTGTTTGACCGCTCAATGGCGCTTTACGAGGAGCTTGCCGACGAACGCGGCGACAAATACCGCCATGCGCTGGGCGGCGGTTCGTGGGAACAAACGCCGGAACGCAAGTCGAAGGAATTCTCGCTGGCGCTGGACAGCGCGCCGCAAGGTGACACGCTTATTCTCGAAACTGGTAACGGCGACAACCCGCCCATCAAGCTGGAGAAATTCGCGGCGTTTTATCCCGCAACGCGCATTTTGTTCAAGGCAAAGCCGGACGATGAATTGTTCCTTTATTACGGCGACCCGCGCGCATTGTCGCCGCGCTACGATTTGAGCCTCGTCGCAAATCAATTGCTGGCGGCGGACAAGAAGACCGCCTCGCTGTCCGGCGAGCAGCAACTCAAAAAATCTTTGTGGCGCGAAAATGAACTGCCGGGACAAGGCGGTATTGTGTTCTGGGGGATTTTGGCGGTGGTTGTCGTGGCGCTGCTCGCCATCATTTCGCGGTTGCTGCCGAAATCGCAGTCTCCGCCACGTAGGTCGTAGCGGCGGTCGGCAGACCGCGCATTTCTTCGGGAAAGGAAAGATGCGGCTCTCTGCCGGGCAGCCGCTACGCTGGTAACTTGCCAAAAATCCGCGACATCCGCGCAATCTGCGGCTAAATTCTCCGCATGAAAAACTCGGTGAAACAATTGGATACATTCCTGCGCAAACAGCCGAAGCTCGGCAAGGGCGTTTATCTTGCCAAAACCGCCGTCGTGCTCGGCGACGTGACCCTCGGCGCGCATTCAAGCGTCTGGTTCGGTGCGGTGCTGCGCGGCGACATCAACCGCATCGTCGTCGGCCACCACTCGAACATCCAGGACAACGCCGTGCTGCATCTCGCGGACGATTTTGGGTGCATCATCGGCAACTGGGTCACCGTCGGCCACAGCGCGATTGTCCACGCCTGCACCGTCGGCGACGAAGTGCTCGTGGGGATGGGCGCGGTGATTTTGGACGGCGCGGTCATCGACCGGCAATCCATCATCGGCGCGAAAGCGCTGGTGACGCAGGGGACAAAAATTCCGCCCGGCTCGCTCGTGCTCGGCGCGCCGGCGAAAGTTGTCCGCAAACTGTCAAAGGAGGAGCGCGCCGGCCTGAAATGGTGGGCGCAAAAATACGTGGACAACGGCATTTACTGTTTGAAGCACAACATCAACGTGGGCGGACCAATCAGCGCGTAAATGCCCGGGTTTGAAAACCGCGAAGTCTTGCCGGAATTGCGCGCCGTCGAAATGGATTTTTTCCCCATTGTTCTGCCAACGATTATTCTGTCAGCCCGAATGACAGAATCATGGCTGGCAGAATAATTCTGGAAACGCCTTGGCCGCGATGTCGTGGCGGAAATGCGCGCCGTCGAAATGGATTTTCTGCACGGCGGCGTAGGCAGCGGCCTGCGCTGCTTTCAAATCCTTCCCCAGCGCGGTCACGCCGAGGACGCGGCCGCCGTTCGTGACAATTTGATTTTCCTTCAAGGCTGTTCCGGCGTGGAAAACCTTCGTGTCCGGCAATTGCGCCGCTTCGGCCAGACCGAGGATCGGCTTGCCTTTCGCATAACTGCCGGGATAGCCGCCGCTGGCCATGACCACGCAAACGCTGGCTTGCGATTTCCATTTCAATTCGATTTTGTCGAGCGTGCCGCTGGCGCTGGCGTCGAGCAGTTCAACCAAATCATTCTCCAGCCGCGTGAGATAAACCTGCGTTTCCGGGTCGCCGAAGCGGGCGTTGAATTCCAGAACTTTCGGGCCGGATTTGGTGAGCATGATGCCGGGATAAAGCAGCCCGCGATAATCAATTTGCTCCTCCGCGCAGCCGCGCATGAACGGCTCCAGAATTTTTTTTGCGGCGGCAGCTAATTGTTCTTCGGTCAAGAACGGCGTTGGCGAAAACGTTCCCATGCCGCCGGTGTTCAAACCGAGATCGCCGTCGAGCGCGCGTTTGTGGTCCTGCGATGTTGGAAAAATCTTCGCCGTCTTGCCGTCACACAGCGCGTGCAACGAAACTTCGATGCCTTCCAGAAATTCCTGGATGACAACGCGCGCGCCCGCCGCGCCGAAGGCCTTGCTGACCATGATTTCGTCCACGGCGCGTTCGGCTTCGGTTTGGTTCGCGCAAATCAAAACGCCCTTGCCGAGCGCGAGGCCGTCGGCTTTCACCACGCATTTGCCACCGAGCGAGGCGCAAAATTTCTTCGCCTCCGCCACGCTCGAAAATGTCCCGGCTTGTGCCGTGGGGATGCCGTATTTCTCCATGAATTTCTGGGAGAACACTTTCGACGATTCGAACTGCGCGGCCTTCTGATTCACACCCCAGATTTTCAGTCCGTGTTTTTGAAACAAGTCCACAACGCCCAGCGCGAGCGGATTGTCCGGCCCGACGACGGTGAGTTCGATTTTCTTTTCCCGCGCGAATGCCAGCAGTTTCGGCAAATCTTCCGCGCCTATGTTCGCGCATTCGACCAGCGCGCCGTTTTTGGAGAGCCGCTCCTGCGCAATGCCGGCGTTGCCCGGCGCGCACCACATTTGTGTGGCGTGCGGCGACTGCGCCAGTTTCCACACCAGCGCGTGTTCGCGTCCGCCGGAACCGATGACGAGAATTTTCATGTAAAAGCTGTCCGCAGATTACGCAGACAGACGCAGATTAAAAACAAAGAAAATGAACCTGCGTAAATCGGCGAAATCTGCGGATTAAGCCACCTGCGCCTCGCCCTTGCCTTTGACGACTTCGCCGATGGACCAGGCTTTGTGCTTTTGCGTCTTGATGAATTTCAGCACGGCATTCGCCCTGTCCGCCGCGACGATGGCCACCATGCCGATGCCCATGTTGAAGACCTGATACAATTCGTCGTCCGGCACGCCGCTCTTCTCCGCGATGATCTGGAAGATGGGCAACATGTCCCACGAGCCTTTTTTGATGACCACGTCGAGCGATTTCGGCAGCACGCGCGGGATGTTGTCCACGAAACCGCCGCCGGTGATGTGGGCGAACGCGCGGACGTGATGCGTGATGCGTGATGCGTGAACCGGATTAAACTTCGCGATCAGCTTCTGCACCAGCGGGCCGTAGCTGATGTGCTCCTTCAACAATTCCTCGCCAATTGTGCCTTTCAATCCGGGCATTTGGCTGGACGGTTTCAATTTCAACCGCTCGAAGAAAATTTTCCGCGCGAGCGAATAGCCGTTCGTGTGCAAGCCGCTGGATTCAATTCCGATGACCACGTCGCCGCGCTTCACCGTTTTCTGGCCGTTGAGCATTTTGGATTTTTCCACCACGCCGACGATGGTGCCGCTCACGTCGTATTCGCCTTTCTGGTAAAAGCCCGGCATCTGCGCCGTCTCGCCGCCGATGAGCGCGCAATGGTTTTCCGCGCAGGCACGCGCGAAGCCCTTGATGATTTCGGTGAAGACGTGCGGCTCCAGCTTGCCGGTGCCAAGGTAGTCGAGGAAGAACAACGGCTCCGCGCCGAGCACGGCGATGTCGTTGACGCAATGGTTCACGAGATCCGCGCCGATGGTGTTGTGTTTGTCCAGCGCGAAGGCGAGCTTGAGCTTGGTGCCGACGCCGTCCACGGAGGAGACGAGGACTGGCTCGCGATATTTTTTCACGTCCAGCGCGAACAGGCCGCCGAAGCCGCCGACCTTGCCGAGCACCTCGCGGCGATGCGTGGCGGCGAGCAATTGCGGCAGCGTGGCCTTGACTTTGTTGCCCAGATCAATGTCCACGCCGGCACGCGCGTAAGCTTTTTGCTTCTTCATGTGGCAAGATTAAACCGCGAAACAGCGGGACGGGCGAGAAAATTTAACGCCAGTAATAAATTTGCAGAACAACGGGGCGACTTAATTCGAAGGTTGGTTTTGAATGGAAGATACCGCTTCAGGTTTGGTTGTGAAATCTGCAAAACGGCTTTCCTGATAGGCAAAAGTCAGGTTCAGCGATTTTGTATCTTTAGGAATCTTGAGGCCGTAGGAATGTAATCCGTATCCAAAATAATTCCCGTAACCGCGAACCGGTTTGCTTGTTTCAATTTCTTGTCCATGCTCATTTGTGACTCTGACCAAGCCAATGCGGAAGTGATCGGGTATAGCTGTGTCTAGACCGGGTGCAGATGAGACCGAAACTTCAAGGTAGGCATTGCTGTCGACCCAATCATATTTGAATTCATTGGTGACTTTTCGGACATTTATGGTGGCTTTTTTGAGGGTTGCGCTCAATGAACCGTCGGGGATATAAGCATCCAATATTGCCGGAACGTTTGTGATACTGGCCAATTCATCCGCGCCATAACCGGTTTTGTGGGAAAACTCGACGTGTAATTTCCACGCCGGCTCATCCAACCCAAGCCAGCGGTTGGTGGCGAAAAACAATCCATTACTGGCAACGGCGCAGAGCGAATCGCCCGACCAGAGATCAAGTTGATTGTCGGTTGCGTCCGACAATTGAAGACTTTCCACCTGCCAGTCGGTTGCCGGCACGCCGTTGCTCGCAATATTGAACATGGCCTCGGTGGCGGCGTCCGGCAGGGTGTTCGTCCTGACCTTCAAGGCCGTGAGCGAAAATTCCATGCCGCCATTTGTGCGCGTGGCCGGAAGCGGTTCAGATTGCCATACGGGAAAAGACCTGCGTGCCGGATTTGGTATTTTGAATGAACCAACTATCATCCATCCGCTATTGGTTACAGTATGCACATAGAACGTCAGGGTCTTCGCCCGGCGCGGAAAAGCGGCAAATGGATTATATTCCATGCGTTCACCCATGCAATTAGTCGTCAAACACGAATAGTTTCCAATCCCAGGTGGCAAATGCACGACGCCGCTTTCATCGGCAACTGTGAGATAAACGTCTTCCGGCCATTTGCCATCGGGTCGAGCGGTCTGATAAGTCCAAAGCGCCAGCGTGGAGTTCGGAGTGTAATAGAATGCCCCAGCTTTTCCAAATGGTTCTGGATGCTTGTTGCCAAGGGAAACTGACTTCAGTGTGAGTGTTGTTCCATTTGGAAGATTCACCGACGGCCCATTAAGCAGGATTCCATTTTCCATGTGTTTGATGCCACAGACCGCAACGAACAAAAGAACTGCCAATGCAAAAGCAAGTTTGAATTTCCTGAGGCCGAATTTCGAAAGAAGCGTTTTCATGGCTGCTGAAACTGTAACTCCGCCCGCCCCGGCGGCAAGCCCGTTTTTTGCCACGCGGGCAATTCGTCGCTGACATTCATTTCGCGCCGCAATACAATTCCATTTCCAGATGCATTTCATTCGCGACATTTACGCGGCGAAGCGGGCGGCGCGGCGGCCGGTCGTCTCCTTTGAATTTTTCCCGCCCAAGACGGACGAGGGCGACCGCAATCTTTTGGAAAGGCAAATTCCCGCGCTGCTGGAGGCCCGGCCGGATTTCTGCTCCGTCACCTACGGCGCGGGCGGCGCCACGCGCGACAAGACGCTCAAAATCGTGGATTGCATCCAGCGGCGGCACGGGCTGACGGCGCTGGCGCATCTCACCTGCGTCAGTCACACGCGCGAGGAGGTGCGGGCGCTGCTGGAAAAAATCCGCGCGACCGGCTGCAAAAACATCCTGGCCCTGCGCGGCGACCCGCCCGGCGGCGGCGAATTCCAGGCGACGCCCGGCGGTTTTGAATTTGCGGCGCAGCTTGTGAAATTCATCCGCGAGTCGGGGGATTTTTCCGTTGGCGTCGCCGGTTTTCCCGAAGGCCACGTTGCCAACAAAAACGGGAAGCACGACGACTGGCGGCATTTGAAGGAGAAGGTGGACGCGGGCGCGGATTTCGTGCTGACGCAATTGTTTTTCGACAACGCCGATTATTTCGAGTTCCGCGATTTCGTGGCCGGAAAACTTGGCGTGTCGGTTCCGCTGGTGCCGGGCGTCGTCCCGATTTTGAGCGCGACGGGGATCATCAAGTTCACACGAACCTGCGGCGCGAAGATTCCGCCGGCATTGCGCGCGAAGCTGGATGAGCTGGGAACCAACGACGAGGCCACCGCGGAGTTCGGCATTGAATACGCCACGCGGCAGTGCGAGGAGCTGCTGCGGTCGGGCGCGCCGGGGCTGCACTTCTACACGCTGAACAAATCGCGCTCGACCTTGCGGGTCTTGAAAAATCTCGGGCTGGCCTGAATGTTCAAATGCAGAAGGCAGAATGAAGAATGATGAAACAATTCCGCGAGCGGCCGGCGGCTGATTTCATTTCTTCATTCATCCTTCAAAACAGATTGTTCGCCATGATGCCGAGGACGCTCAACGGTCCCTGGTCTTCGAGTCCGTCGGCGGCCTTGTCCAGCTTTTGCAGCGAGAGCTTGACGTTTTTGTATAATTCCTGGTCGTTGACGAGCTTGCCGATGGTGCCCTGGCCCTGGTTGATCCGCTGCAGAATTTGGTTGAGGTTGGTCATCGAGGCGGTGGTGGCGTTGTAAAGCGTGTCGTCCGTCACCAGCTTGCCGAGGGTGCCCTGTCCGGCGGCAACATTGGTGATGACAGATTGGGCCGAGGCTAGCACGTCTTTGGCCGAACCGGCGGTGTCCTGCAGGTTGCTCACGGTTGTGAGCGCGGAGGAGTAAAGCGTGTCCTCGTAAATCAATTTTCCGACGGTGCCCTGTCCGGCTGCGATCTGGCTGGTGATGTTTTTGAGGTTGGAAATTGTGTCGGCAAGATTTGTCGCGCCGCCTGATTTATTCAAATCCGTCATAAAAGACGTCAGCGGGCCGAGGATGTTGTCAATTTTGTCGCCGGTGAAGGAATTGCCAAACCTTTGGATGCCGTCGGCGGCGTCATTCAGCTTGGCCATGACCGCGTTCAGGTCGGGCTGCTCCCCGGTGGCGACCGTCTGGTTGTCGAGCAGGGCTGGCGCCCCGGGCGAGCCGAAATCTATGGACACAAAATTCTGCCCCATCAGGCCGGTGAACTTGATGACGGCCTTGCTGTCGGTTTTCACCACGGCGTCGGTGTGGAGTTTCATCGTGACCCTGACCTTTCCGTCTTCGAGCGCGATTTTCTCGACGCGGCCAATTTCGACGCCGGCCATTTTGACGTTGTCGCCGACCTTCAAATCCTGGGCGGTGTTGAACAGGGCGTTGAGGTGGTAGCCGCCCTGGAACATTTGCAGGCCGCCGAGGGTTTCGACAATCATCCAGGCGGCGAAGACGGCAAGAACCGCGAAAATGCCGAGCTTGGTTTCGAGTGAATTTTTCATGTGCTTGATTTGGTTTCGTGTTTGAAGTCCGCGTTCAAAAATTTCCGGACGAGCGGGTCGTTGAACCGCTTCACCTCGTCGGGCGTGCCGATCTTGAGGATGCGTCCGTCGTTGATGACGGCAATGCGGTCGGCAATGCCGAACGCCAGGTCGCGGTCGTGCGAGACGACGAGCGACGTGACGTGGATGCGCCGGTTCAGCGCCAGTATTTCCTCGCCGATGACGACGGCGGAAAGCGGATCCAGTTCGCTCGTCGGTTCGTCGTAAAGGATCAACTGCGGCTCGATGACCAGCGCGCGGGCGATGGAGGCGCGTTTTTTCATGCCGCCGGAAAGGTCGCCCGGCATTTTGTCCTCGGTGCCCTTCAGCCCGACATCCTCCAGTTTTTCGGCGACGATTTTTGAAATTTCCTCCGGCGTCTTGAGGCGGTGCTCGCTCAAATACAGCCCGACATTTTCGCCGACGGTGAGCGAGTTGAGCAGCGCGCCGGATTGAAAGACCATCGCCATGCGGTATTTGGCGGCGATTTCGGGTGTCTGGATGGATTCGCCGTTGACAAGGATTTCACCGGCGTCGGGCGGTTCAAGGCCGATGAGGTGCTTGAGCAGAACGCTTTTGCCGCTGCCGCTCGGCCCCATGATGACAAAAATTTCGCCGGGCCTGACCTCGAAATCAATGCCCTTGAGCACTTCCTGACCGTCAAAACTCTTGCGCAGCCCGCGCACCACGAGATCAACGCCGTTCAGTGGTTGGGTGGTGTCGTTCATATCAGTCCCAACTGGGCCATGAAAATCCACAAACTGGTGAGGAGATAATCGGAAATCACGATGAGCACGATGGAATTGACCACCGCCTTCGTCACCGAGCGCCCGATGCCGCGCGGCCCGCCGATGGTCGTCAGCCCCTGGTGGCAGGAAACCACGCCGACGATGAGCGCGAAGCAGAAGCTCTTGAACACGCCATTGGCCACGTCATCGGGTTTCACGATGTCGCGCAAATCCGAGAAAAACACCTGGATCGGAATGCCGATATGGCTGTTTGCCTCCGCGACGACCGCGCCGCCAAACCAGCCGACAAGAACGGCAAAAACAACCAGCATCGGCAGCGCGATGGCAATGGCAACAACCCGCGGCAGCACGAGATAATGGACCGGATTGATGTTCATCGTGCGGAGCGCGTCAATTTCCTGATACACGCGCATCGAGCCGATTTCCGCCGCCATGGCCGAGCCGATGCGGCCCGCGATGAGGATGGCCATCATCACCGGCGCGAGTTCCTTGGCCATGGCGAGGCCGATGACGCCGCCGACGGCGCTGGTGAAGCTGCGCTCCACCAGCGGCGGCCCGAAGTTCAGCGAAATGACCGCGCCGATGAAAAACGACAGCACGCAGACCATCAGCAGGCTCGCGTTGCCGATCTCAAAAAACTGCTCCATCACCTTCCGCCGCTGCCGCCACGCGAACGGCAGCGCCAGCAGCGTGCGCCAGAACAGCAAAACAATTTCACCGATATTTTCAAACATGATTGTTCAAAGCCAGAGTGTAGCCTGAAGGATGAAAAATTGCCAGCCGGCTCGCATTTGGCTGTTTCTTCATTTGTTGGCTATGGATTTGGTTTTTGAAACGGGAATGTAAAACAGCCTTGTGGTGTTTCCTTCCGGTGTCGTTTGACGCTGGAAAAGGCCGAACAGGAGCGAGCATTTTTGGGAATCCGGCGTCGTGTCGCGGCGGTAAAGATTCCAAAACAGCGACTGGCTGCCCGCGCCGGTTTTCGGATTGTCTTCCGCCCGCCACAGCGACCAGAGCGGCGACCAGTTTCGTTCAATGCCGCGGTTGTTGGGCAGCGCCGGCTCGACTGGCGCCAGAATTTGCAGCCGGGTGCTGCCGTTGAAATCGCGGCGCCAGGTGAACAGCGGCCACAGGTCAACACGCCGTTTTTCGGCGGCGGTGTTCGTGTTCCTTTCAATCACATTTGCGAACAGGTAGAAAAAAATGCGCGTGCGCCGCTGGTCGAGCGCGCCGGTGTGCAGCCGGTTGAATTTGTAAATCGGCCACAGGTAGAAATCGCTTTCAAAGGTGTCGCTGTGCGCGCGGCTGAACAGCGGGAAAACGCGCGTGGTGGTCTTGCCCTCGCCGCGCGCGACGACGACAAACGGATACGGGCCTTCCCATTCCCGGTATTTTTTCTCGCGGTCGTCAATCCAGTTGAAAAACGGCCAGAGCACGGAGGTCGAATCGCGGTTGGGCGAGCGCGAATAGCTGTAAAGCGGCAGGTCCGCGCGGAATTTTTCGGGGTTGTCCGTGCCAATGCCGTTGTTCTGCCAGAAATGAACGGGCCAGAGCGCGAAAAAATTGTCGTGGCCGCCGATGATTTCCACGTCGCCGAAACCGTTGGTCTGCGTGGTAACGTCCTTGTGTTCCGCGCCGACGAGCGGCCAGAATTGCCAGCCGTGCAGGCCGTCGCCGGTTCGCAGGTGGAAAATTGGATAGAGATAATTGTCGGTGACGATGTCGCGTTTTTGCGTCTCGCTGTAAAGCGGAAACATCACGAAGAAAATCTTGTCGCGCATCAGCCGGTCCTTGAGGTGGCCGTAAAATGGAGCGAGCGCGGTGTAGTTTCCATTTGTGTCCGGCGAGCGTTGCTGGAAGTAAATCGGATAAATGGTGAAGCGCCTCAATTCGGAATCGTCAGGCTCCCGGCCGCCGGCGAAACTGAACAACTGGATGAACTGCCAGCGATATTCCTTCCCGTAATGCTCATAGGTCAGGATTGGATAAAGCACATCGTCTTCCCTCATTTCAACCGCAGGGTCCGCGTCGTGCGAAAAAAGCGGCGGCACCGCCCAGGTCGTTTCCGTATCTTTTTGCTGGTCATAAAAAAACGGCCCGACAGCCTCCGTGCGCTGCCCTGGATCCAGCGTCAACGGAAATTGATCGAAAAACAGACCGGCGTGAATTGCATTTTCCGCAAAAGCCGGGGCACAGAAACTCAAAACCAATCCAAGACCACAAAGTCGCAAACCGCAGAAGAGGCGTTGCAGTAATTCGTGTCTGATCTGACAGACCGAAGTTTTTTGAAAGCAAATCAATTGATTACGTTATCGTTATTGGGTTGTGTTTTGTGCTTGTTTTGACGGATTTGAATTCAGTTTATCATTGTTTTTAACATTTTCGTTGACTTCCGCCCGGTTTTCGGTATGCTTTCCGAACAATTGAGGTATTCACCTCGGTTCCTCCTGACCCGGTGTCGGCGACGATTTGCCGGCACTGGGTTGTTTTATTAAAGGACGCCAGCGGCCCAGCAGATTCAGCAGAGCCGGCAGAAAAGTCAAACCCGCAATCATACATGTCGTAATGCCCACGGCCATCACACAGCCCAAACTGTGAATGCCGCGATGTTTGGCGAGAATAAGACTGCCGAAACCGGCGATGGCCGTCAACCCGGATACAAGCACGGCCTTGCCGGTGCTGCGCGCCAGAATGCCAGGTGTGCGCTCCTCGGCGAAGCGGTTGAGGATTTGAATGCCATTCGTGACGCCGATGCCGATGACCAGCGGCAGCGTCATGATGTTCGCCAGGTTGAACGGGATGCCGAACCAGCCCATCAGCCCGGCCAGCCAGAGCGTGCCGATGCCTACCGGCAGCAATGCCAGAACCACCGCGCCAATTGTGCGAAAATGGAACAACACCAAAAGCGCGATGGCCGCCAGCGAATACCAGGCCGCGTTGACGTAGCTGTCTTTCAACAATGTCTCATATTCCAAAAGCTGCACGGGCGTTCCGGTGGCATTGGGATCCACCTTCCGCAAATCGGCGACAAAGGTTTCCTGGTTCGTGCGCTGCCACACGTCGTTCTTGGGAAACACCTGCAGCAGGAATTTCCCGGTCTCGCCCACGAACTGATCGCGCAATGCCGCAGGCAGGTCTTCCACCCGCAATGGCGCGTTGACGTCCTGATTTTGCAACGATTCGAAAGTTCCGCGGACGTCATTGAACAGCGCCTGCTGGAACTCGGCCAGCTTGTTTCCGCGCGCCATTAGCGCCGCGTCATCGCCGGCCAGCATGGACTTGCGCAAATTCTCGATGGCTTGCCGCAGCGCGACAAATTGTTTCGTCAGCTCCGGGTCGGCTCTGACCCCGGAATCTTCAAGCGCTTTGCCCGCGATGCCAGCGGTGCCGTAAAGGGTCAGGCTTAAGTTGGTAATGTTGACCGGCCCCAAATCCGGCGCGTCAAACTTCAGCGGCGCGACCTCCTGCTTGATGCCGCGAATGAGGCCGAGTTTCTGGCGCTGGTTTTGCTCGATGAAATTGTTGAGCATGTCCGCCGACGGTTCGACGGGGTCGTTCGCGGCCACCGTCGGCAGATTCGTTATCGTTGACGCGAGCGAAATGGCCTGTTCCAGATTGGTGGCCACAATCGCGCCGCACAGCAGGGATTTGTCCGCCGAATCAATCAATTTTTGTTCAAACACCACCGACGGCAGGGTGGGGCTTTGCATTTTGATGAGGTTGTAATCGAAATAAACCTTGCGCGCTTCGATGGTTGCCACGGCGCAGAGAGCAACGATGATGCCCGTCACCAGCGCGGGCCGCTGCAGCCAGATGTTTTCGATCCGCGCGCGGGCCTCGTCCTCGTGGATTTGGTGGTCCATCACATTCTGATGTCCGCGCAGCAGCAACACCGGCAGCAATGTCATCATCGGCACAAAACAAAGCAGCAGGCCGCCGCCGCAAATGAGGCCCATTTCCTGGATGCCCTTGAAATGCGTGAAATACATCGCCAGGAACGCGCCCGCGGTTGTCAGCGCGCCGGTGAAAATGCCCTGCCCGGTGAAGACCATCGCCTTGGTCAGCGCGGCCTCCTCCGTTTTTCCGTGCCGCAATTCCTCCTCGTAGCGCGTGATCAAATGCACGCCAAAGTCAATCGCCAGGCCGATGAGCATCGGCACAAACGTGATGGTCAGCAGATTCAGATGCCCAACGGTCAGCGTGGTGAATGCCAGCGTGTAAGCCAGCCCGATCATCAGGCAGAGGGTCGCCTTGATCGGGCGGCCCGTCTCGTTGTAGCCGTAGATGAAAATCAACGCGCAGAGGACGAGCGAAACGATGCTCGCCAGGAGCGTGTCCTTTTGAGACTGCGTCATTTCGTCATAATCCAGAACCGGTTCGCCGGTGAGTCCGACGTTCAGGCCGGGCACTTCATTTCTTGTGTCGGCGATCAGCAGGCGCAAACGGTCAATGGCATCGCTGTTCAGATCGCCGCTGGAAAGATGCCGGTGAAACACCTTTTCTGAAATGGCGTCTTTCAATGCCGTCCACAAAGTCGGGTCAGTTTGAGTTGTGGCTCCGGCTGGCGCGTGCGTCGTGAGCAGAAAAATCCGGCCGCGATTGAAGGTGATGTAGGTGTCTGTCGCGTCACCGGCGCCGAACAGCGACGCGACGCCGGGCGACGGCGGCTTGCCGGGCATTTGCAGGCTGGCGTCGGCCTGGGTCAGGATGCGCGTCAACACCGGCAGCGCCTGCACCAATGATTCCGTCTGCGCGTTCTCCTCGCGCGGCGCGGTGCGGAATGCCGTGTTGATCTGCTCGAAAAACGAAACCAGATTCGTCGTCTGCGTGAACTGGCGGATGAACGGCATGTCGTCATGCAACATCGTTTGGATCGAGGCCAGATCGTTGGTCGGGACGAAAAACAACGCCTTCGTTCCCATCATCGCCAAGTCGTGCTGATAAAAAATGTCGCAGAACAGGTTGGTTTCCGCGGCCATTTTCGCGGCGAGCCGCTCGACAAACTGCCGGTTCTTCTCCGTATCCTCGCTTTCCACCACCACCACAAGGTCGTTGCCCTGCTGCGGAAACTCCTTTTGCAGCGCGAGAAAATTCTGGTGATACTTTTGGTTGGGGCCGACCAGATTGTCCCGGTTCATGTCGGTCTGGAGACAACCGACCGTATAAAGCACGCAGACCAGAAACAGCGCCGCCTGCGGCCAGACAAACCAGCGCGGATGACGGCAGACCGCCGCCGCCAGTTTTGCCAGCAGCCGCGCGAGCAGCGAATCGGTGCTCAATGCCTTCATCCTAAATTGGTGGGGAGATTAAACATGAAATGCCCGGAGGGAAATGACGAATGGCTGAATCCTAATGACTAAAGAATGACGAAGCTCGATTGACGAACGGCCAATCGAGCGATGAAATCCCATTCGTCATTCGTTATTTGAAATTCTTTCGTCATTCGGATTTGGGAATTGGTCATTGTTGCGGCGCGGAATCATTCGGCGCGCCGATGTCATTTTTGCGCTTCGTCCGGGAATTCCGCGTTGGAGAAAACTTCCTTCACGTCGTCGTGCTCCTCCAGGGCTTCAATCAGCTTGCTGACCGCAGCCAGCGCGGCCGGATCAGCGGGCGGCACGGTGAGCACCGGCAGCGACGTGATTTCCGCCGCCTCGCATTTGATGCCCTTGGCCTCGATTTGTTTGTGCACACGCTCGAAATCCACCGGCGCGGTCAAAATTTCGTATCCGTTTTCATCCGCCTTGAAATCCTCCGCGCCGGCTTCCAGCGCCAGCTCCATCAACTGGTCTTCGCCCGCCGCCTCTCTTGAGACAATGATTTGCCCTTTGCGTTGAAACAAACGGCTGACCGATCCCGCCGTCGCGATGCTGCCGCCGCCCTTCGTCACCAGGCTGCGGATTTCCGACGCCGTGCGGTTCCGGTTGTCCGTGCTCAATTCCACGAGCAGCGCCACGCCGTGCGGCGCGTAAATCTCGTAGGTCAAATCCTCGAAGTTCGCCACCTCGCCGCCGCCGGTGCCTTTCTTGATCGCGCGCTCGATGTTGTCGCGCGGCATGCTCGCCATGCGGCATTTGAGCAAAATCATCCGCAGGCGCGGGTTCAAATCCGGGTCGCCGCCGCCGATTTTGGCGGCGATGGTGATTTCGCGCGCGAGCTTGGAAAAAATCTTCGCGCGCTTGGCGTCAATCGCGCCCTTGAAGTGCTTGACCTTCGCCCATTTGCTGTGTCCGGCCATGGTTCGTCAAATCGTTGATTAGTTGCATCGTTAAACCGTCAAATCGTGCGCGCCGATGCACCGATTTAACGATTCACGTTTCAACGGCTTTCGGCTTCCACAAAAACCGCCGTGCCGTAGCACAGCACCTCGGTGATGCCCGGCGCGATTTCCGTCGCGT
>CAYYWB010000036.1:0-16815 GCA_964475285.1 uncultured Bifidobacteriaceae bacterium
TGGCCTCGTGCCGCCGGACCCGACGGATTCGCGCAACACCATCATCGAAATCCGCGCCGGCGCGGGCGGCTCGGAATCCGCGCTGTTCGCCGCCGACCTTTACCGGATGTATTGCCGCTACGCCGAGGCGCGCGGCTGGAAAATCGAGACGATGGATTCAAATCCATCCGACCTCGGCGGATTCAAGGAAATCATTTTCACCATCACCGGCACGGACGTTTTCAAGCGGATGAAATATGAGAGCGGCGTTCATCGTGTCCAGCGCGTGCCCGCGACCGAGGCGCAGGGCCGCATTCACACCAGCACCGCGACTGTCGCCGTGCTGCCCGAAGCGCTAGAGGTGGATGTCGAGATCAAGCCCGATGAAATTGAAGTCACCGTCTGCCGCGCGTCCGGCAAGGGCGGGCAGGGCGTGAATACGACCGATTCCGCCGTGCAAATCCAGCACAAACCGAGCGGCCTCACCGTCCGCATCGCCGACGAGCGTTCGCAGATTAAAAACCGGGCGAAGGCGATGAAAGTTTTGCGTTCGCGGTTGCTCGACCGCAAGGTGGCCGAGGAAAATGCCAAATACGCCGCGCATCGCAAAGACCAGGTCGGCACCGGCGAACGCAGCGAAAAAATCCGCACCTACAATTTCCCGCAGAACCGCGTCACCGACCACCGCATCGAGGTCACGCTTTACAACCTTTCCGTTTTCATTGACGGAGACCTCGACCCGCTCATCGAGCCGCTGATGACGCATGATTTGGAAGAAAGGATGGCGGCGCTGCAAACGTGACGAGTGATGCGTGATGCGTGATTCCGGTTTCACGCATCACGCATCACGCATTATTCCCATGACCAGGCAAAATAATTTTCAACCACAAGGCCTCATTTTCGACTGCGACGGCACCTTGGCCGACACGATGCCGCTGCACTGGCACGCGTGGCAGATCGTCACGCAACGGCACAACCTGCATTTGTCTGAAGACCGGTTTTATTCCTTCGGCGGCGTGCCGTCGCGCGATATTTTGAAGCTGCTCGCGCAGGAACAGGGCCGCTCGCTGGACCACATCGCCGTCGCGCACGAAAAGGAGGAGATGTATCTGCCGCTGATTGCGCGGGCCGAGCCGATCCATGCCGTCGTGGAAATTGCGAAGGCGAATCACGGCAAAATCCCGATGGCCGTCGCGTCCGGCGGAACGCAGCAAATCATTGTGCGAGTGCTGGAGCATTTGAAAATCCGGGACCTGTTCGACGCCGTGGTGACGAGCGAGATGGTGAAGCATCAAAAGCCCGCGCCGGACATTTTTCTGGAAGCCGCGAAACGGATTGGCGTCGAGCCGAAATTGTGCCGAGGCTACGAGGACACCGAGCTTGGCCTGACGGCCATTCGCGCGGCGGGAATGGAAGCGGTGGACGTGCGGGAATTGATCACGAAGCGTTGAAGCGGATTTGGCTTGCCGCCCATCCTCTCATCGGCAGCATCAGCGTGGCACTTGCTGGACACTGCCATCTTCCAACGCGACGATCTGGCTGCCGTCCTGCAACCGCACACGCATCAAAACTTCTTGAGGAGACCTGTCAGCATGGACCAGGGAAACTGTGACATCCATGCCGGCAAAACCGCTCACGTCTGCCGTGGTTAATAGTCCTTGGGCAATCAAATCTTGAAGTGCCACCGTTGCTGGAACCGCCAACCCATGCGCTTTGAGGTCGTGAGCGTATGTCTGTGCCGCTGTCATAATCTTGAGGGCATTTACCCTGCCTGAAACGGGGCGAGGAACGGATATGATGTAGGCAAAATAGCCAGCTACCAGCAGGAAAGCAACCACCGCCATGACTTTGGACGCGCGTTTCATATAAGCGTAAGACACCCCAAAACAGCCAAATGCTCAAAGTAATTGTCCGGCGTCGGCCTTGGAGCAGCAACGGAGATTGGGCGGCAACATTATGGTTGAAGCCAACTCACGTCTGATCTCCAGAGCGGGAGATTTGAGATTTCAAATTGGGCCAAATTATTCAAGGTTCTTTTCCTCCGCCGCACGGTGCAGCGGATGGCCGGCGGACTATGTGCGTCGCAGCCAGCCTACGGCCGTTGGTTGGTGGCGGGAGGCATTTCGAAGGTGTCAATTGAATCCGGGTGCGCCGGATCAAATCCCTTGAAGTCGTCCACGATGTGTTTCGCCAGGTCCAGCTTGTTGTCCTTGATTCCCTGGACGATGCACTTGGCCAGTTCGTAGGCGCCGTAGTTGTCGTGGTGGGTGGTGTCGCGTTGCGTGCCGGTGCCGGCAAATGCCCGGTAGGCCTTGTCCGGGCCGAGCGTCTCATAAAATGTGACGCTCAACGCGGTCAGGTCAACGAAGGCAACGTGATCTTCCTTGGCCACTTCGCGGACGGCTTCGGGATAATCGCCGTGGGACGGCGTGATTTTGTCGCCGGCAAAATTGCGGCGTTCCATCGGCGAGACGATGACCGGGGTGGCGCCCTTGGCGCGCGTGTCGGCGACAAATCGCTTCAAGTCGGTCTTGTAGGTCGTCAACGCTCCGACGCCGGGGCCTTGCTCCTTTTCATCATTGTGTCCCATTTGCACAATCATGTAATCGCCGGGCTTGATGAGGCTCATGACCTTGTCCCACCGTTTTTCGCCCAGAAAGCCCCGCAGCGATTCGCCGGATTCTCCGTGGTTGGCAACGACGACATCGGGTTTGAAGAAACGGGTGAGCATCTGACCCCAGCTTGCGTTATTTTCCCCGGGCTGGTCGCAGACCGTCGAATCGCCGCAAACGTAAATGACGGGCAGGTTGTCCACCTTTTGAATCTCGATGGCGCAGATGCAGGGACGCGCGTCGAGGAATTGGAGCGTGAGCTTGTCGTCCCAGGCCCTGGCTTCATTGCCCTTCTCGCGCGGCTTCAACCTGACCTCGCCGGCCTGGATGTTGCCGACGGCGGGGATTTGCGGCGTGCGCGTGTTGACCATGAAGCTGACCGTCGCAAACTGCCCGGCCGCCGTGTGAAGCTTCTCCACCATGAGGCGGCGCAACTCGGCCTTGATGGTCGTTGTCGTCTCGCCGGTGGAATCGCCCAGCGTGGCGGTCACGCGATAGTTCCCCTCCTCGGGCACTTTGACCGAAAAGTAAAACGGCTTGTCGCTCGTGATGAAATGGCTGCGCAACGCGTCGTCACCGCCGCGATCCACGCCCGTCACCGCCGCGTTGGTCTCGAAGCCGAAGCCGCGTTCGTCGGAGTAAGTCATGTCCGGCAGAACCTGGGTGTAGCCCGGCGCAACCTTGCCGGGACCGAAGCTGAAGGCGAAACTGGTCTTCGCAGGTTGCGTGGTTTCAGCCGCCGCCGCCCGCGCTGCTTGCGGGAAAACCGAAACGACGAAACCGGCAATCAGCGCGGGAATGATAGCCGCGGCGAAAAAACGTTTGCGTGACATTTTGAGTTGCATATTGAACAAGTTGGTTGTGTTTGAATTGTCAGCCGTTTGGTGTAATCAGGCTCCAGACTAGCGCGGCGATTTTCAAAGTGAAAGTGTTATTTGCAGTCCGCCGGGCGCAAACAACCGGGATTCTTTCGCGCTCGTGAAGGCTTGTCTGCTTGCATTTTTCTTTCTTGCGCGACAGGGCTGCCGTCCGTTTAATCATTTGCCATGAAATACAAGATTGTCCTTCCGCTCATTGCTTGCGCTGTTTTCGTGTCCAGCCGATTGCCGGGGGCGGGCGCGCCGCAGTTCACGCCGCCGCCGTCGCCGCGGGCCATTTATAATTTCAATCCCGGCTGGAAATTCGTTTTTGGCGACCAGACCAACGCCGACCAGCCGGACTTCGACGACTCGGCGTGGTCGAGCGTCAGCCTGCCGCACACCTGGAACGAGACGGACACCTATCGCGCGTTCATCAGCCACGGCGGCGGCGACCAGGGCGAGAAGATGTTTGGCATCGGCTGGTATCGCAAACATTTCAAGCTGCCCGCCGGCGCCGACGGCCAGAAGGTTTTCCTCGAATTCGACGGGATGCGGCAGGCCGGGCATTTCTTCCTCAACGGGCAGCCGATCGGCAAATATGAAAACGGCATCACCGCCGTCGGCCTCGACATCACCAAGTTCGTCAAGTTCGGCGGCCAGGACAATCTCCTCGCGGTGAAAGTGGATAACAGCACCGGTTACAAAGAAGAGGCCACCGGCACGACATTCGAATGGGAAGGAAAGCATTTCAACCCGAATTTTGGCGGGCTGAACCGGGACGCGAAACTGATCGTGGCGGGAAAAATTTACCAGACCCTGCCGCTGTATGAAAATCTTCAGACCACCGGCATTTATGTTTATCCGGAGACCATTGACCTGGCAAAAAAAACCGCGGACGTGAAGGTGGAGGCGGAAGTGATCAACCAGTCGGACGATCACGCCCTCATCATGCTTTCGGCAGTCGTGGTGGACGCCGATGGCGTGGTGCGCGCGAAGTTGGAAGGCAACAGCTCCGATCTGGTCGCCGGCGAGTCGGAAGTTTTCACGGCCTCCGGCACGCTGGCCAATGCCCGCTTCTGGGACGTGAACGACCCGTATCTTTACCGCGTTTATACAATTCTCACCGTGGACGACAAGGTGGTGGACGTTTGCGAGACGCAGACCGGATTTCGCCAGACGGAGTTCAAGGGCGGCGTGGGCACCGGCGGCGTCTGGCTGAACGGCCGTTTTCTCTGGCTCACCGGCTACGCGCAGCGCGCGGCCAACGACTGGCCAGGTGTCGGCGGGGCGTATCCGGATTGGATGCACGATTTCACCATGTCCCTGGTGCGCGAGAGCAATGGCAACTATGTCCGCTGGATGCACATCTCGCCGCAGCGGGCGGACGTCTCGGCGTGCGACCGTTATGGCATCGTGGAGGTCTGTCCGGCGGGCGACCAAGAGGGGACGGCCCACGGACGGCAGTGGGAGCAGCGCGCCGAGGTGATGCGCGACTCGATGATTTTTTATCGCAACAATCCGAGCATTTTCTTTTGGGAGGCGGGCAACACGGTCGTGGAGCCGGAGCAAATGGAGCAGATCGTGGCGATGCGCAAGCAATGGGACCCGCACGGCGGGCGTGTCGCGGGCACCCGCGACAATGACAATGCGACCGCCAACAAGGCGCTGACCCCGATCTGCGAGTATTACGGCGTGATGATCGGCCAGGCGCCGCAGACGGATTTGGTCACCAACGACGACATTTTTCGCGGTTACAGCATCGCGCGCCGCGACCGGGCGCCGTTGATCGAGACGGAGGATTTTCGCGACGAAGCCGCGCGCGGCATCTGGGATGATTTTTCGCCGCCGCATTTTGGTTTCAAACCCAAAGCCGGCACGGTCGGCGGCCGGCCACTGGACACCTACCATTGGAATTCCGAGACGTTCAGCCTGGCCGCCGCGACGCGCTACGCCAGCTATGTTCGCAACCGGATTGACAACACCGATCCCGCCCACTCGAAATGGTCGGCCTACGGCTCGATTTATTTCACGGACTCCGACGCCGACGGCCGGCAGCAGGGCAGCTACGTTTTGCGCGTGAGCGGCAAGGTGGACGGCGTGCGGCTGCCCAAGGAAATTTTTTTCACGTCGCGCGTGATGCAAAACGAGCAGCCTGACATACACATCATCGGGCATTGGAATTATCCCGCCGGCACGAAGAAGACGGTGTATGTCGCGGCGACACATTGCGACCGGGTTGAACTGTTCCTCAACGGCAAATCCATCGGCGTGACCAACAAGCTTTACAAATTTGTGGACACGTTCGGCGGCAGAACCATGGGATCCGACGAGCTGGCTTCGGGCATTGACACCGGCTATGTCTATGCGTTTCCCGATGTCACGTTTGCGCCCGGCTCGCTCAAGGCCGTCGCCACTAGGGACGGAAAAATTGTCGCGCAGCAGGAACTCCAGACCGCCGGCGAACCGAGCGCCATCAAGCTCACCCTCCACACCGGACCGCAGGGATTGCGCGCGGACGGCAGCGACGTGGCGCTGGTGGATTTCGAGGTGGTGGACGCGCAAGGCCGCCGCTGCCCGACGGATGAAGCGCGGGTTGATTTCAACATTTCCGGGCCGGCCATCTGGCGCGGCGGGTTCAACGCCGGGAAACTCGATTCGACCAACAACCGCTATCTCGACACCGAGTGCGGCATCAATCGCGTGGCCATCCGCTCGACCACCACTCCGGGCACAATCACGCTTACGGCCAGACGGGACGGCCTCAAGTCGGCAACCATCGAGGTCAAATCGGCGCCGGTGGAAATCAGCGGCGGCCTGTCAATGGAAATGCCGCCGCAATTGCCCGGCCCGGTGGCGCAAGCCGGCGCAACCCGCTGACGCGCCCGCGCCGGTGGTGGACAAGGCTCGCCGTTTGCAATGGCCGCGATTTGAACCGGCTGGACATTGAACGCCGGCAGGTTATAATTGTCATAAGGAGATGCAATCAGCCGGAATCATAAAAATCGCGGCGGCGGCGCTGCTGGCGGCGGGCGTTGTGGCGGTGATGCGCAACGCGGGCCGAGCGCAGCCGACCGGCGCTTCCACCGTTTCAACCAATCAATTTATGGGCGCGGACAATTTCAAAAAACCGGACGCGGCGGAGTTGAAGAAAAAACTGACGCCGGAGCAATTTGCCGTCACGCAGCAGGCCGCCACCGAGCCGGCGTTCAACAACGAGTATTGGGACAACCATGTGCCGGGCATTTACGTTGACGTGGTGTCGGGCCAGCCGCTGTTCAGCTCGCTGGACAAGTTTGATTCAGGCTGCGGCTGGCCGAGCTTCACCAAGCCGCTGTCCGGCGGGCTGCTGGACGAACGCACCGACAATTCCTTCGGCATGACGCGCACGGAAGTCCGCTCCGCAGCCGCCGACTCGCATCTCGGCCACGTTTTTGACGACGGCCCCGCCGACAAGGGCGGCTTGCGCTACTGCATCAACTCCGCGTCGCTGCGGTTCATCCCGCTCGACAAAATGGAGGCGGCGGGCTACGGCGCGCAGCTTGCGCCGTTCATCAAGGCCGGACTTTACAAGCCAAGGAGTGCTCCGACGCCAACTAACAGTCCGGCGAAATGATTTTGCGGCGGCTTTCTGTGTTTGCCGTTTGAAACGGTTTGGTTTAAATACCCCGTCATGCCGGAACCGGAATTGCATTCGCCGCCCGCTTTTTCCGAGTTGAAGGAGCGCAGGCTGATCTTCCTGCTGTGCTGCCTGACGGCGGTTCATGTTTTCATTTTTTCCGCCGCTTTTCCTCTTTTTAACAACATGGATGAGCAGACGCACTTCGATTTGGTCGTAAAGTATTCTGAAAACGGCGTCCCCCGCGCGCTTGAACCTCTGTCCCAGGAATCCTTGCGCTACATCGTGTTGTTCAGCACGCTGGCGTATTTTGCAAACCCAACCAACCTGCCGGACGGACGATTTCCGCCGCCGCCGTGGACGCAGCCGGCTGAAAAAGTCCGCCAGGCATTGCTGGCGGCGGAAAAATTTGGAAGCGGCATGCTCAACTACGAAGCCTCGCAACCGCCGGTTTATTATGAACTGGCGGGCTTCTGGTGGCGGCTCGGCAAATGGTGCGGCATCCATGACGGCTATTTGCCTTACTGGATTCGCTTTCTGAACATGCTCCTTATGCCGGCGCTGGTGTGGGTCGGCTATGCGGCGGCAAAAAGCGTTTTCCAGGAAAATCTTTTCGCGCGAATGGCTGTGCCAGCGCTGCTGGCATTCATGCCGGAATCAGCATTTTATTCCATCGAAAACGATGTGCTGTCGCCGCTGTGCTTCGGGCTGGCGTTTGTCTGCCTGATGCAATTTTGGCGCGCAAAAACACCGGACATCCGGTTGGGAATCATCACGGGCCTGGCCTTGGCCGCGACTTTTCTCACCAAAATGACCAATCTTCCCATCCTTGCTGTTTCGTTGGGATTCGTTTTATTGAAAATCCGGCAACTGGCGAAGACGGAAAAAATGAAATTGTCCCTGCCCCCGCTCGCCGCGTTATTCATTTGCGCCGGATTGCCGGCAGTGATTTGGATGATATGGTGCAAATGTGCCTACGGCGATTTCACCGGCTCGCAAGCAAAAGTCGCCTCCTTCGGCTGGACACACAAGCCGTTCGCAGAATGGTGGCACCACCCGATTTTCACGCCGGGCGGATTCTGGATTTTTTTGTCCGTCAATTTGGCGTCGTTCTGGCAGGGAGAAATGATGTGGCACGGCAAACAGCTCGCGCTGCCGCCGCTAAATGTATTTTATGTGGTGGCCTCCATGGTTTTCATCGCCATTGCGCTGTTCCATTTGTCATCAAAAAGCGCCGGCACCCCGCGACGCCACGCGCTTTGGTTCGCTTTCGCCGGACTGGCCGCTGCGTTCGCATTTTTTGGTTTTCTCTCGGTCATATACGATTTTCATGATTTTTTTTATCCATCGCGCGAACATCCCTACTTCACTTCCGGCCGACTGATGCTTGGCGTGCTGATTCCATTTATGCTGCTTTTTGTCTTTGGGTTCGACCGCGCGCTGAATCATTTTGGAAACGCCGTTAAATTTTCAGCGCTCGCCGCAATGATTTTATTGATGATCGCCGGTGAAATCATCACGGACTGGCCGGTTTTCGCAAATGAATACAACTGGTTTCACTTGTAATCACTTTTTCGTGCGCGCCGGGACGATTTCTGATTTACTTTGCCAACTCTGATGGACGACACAAATTCACTCATCGAACAGCGCCGGGCCAAGCTGACCGCGCTGCGCGCCAAGGGCATTGACCCGTTCAAAAACAAATTCTCGCCGGCGGAAACCTGCAAGCAGGCGCGCGACAATTACACCGAAGGCCGCGAAGTGGCCGTCGCGGGCCGCATCACCGCGCACCGCGAAATGGGCAAATCCATGTTCATTGACGTGCGCGACCAGAGCGGACGGCTCCAGATTTACGCGCAGAAAAATCACCTGGAAGAAACCGCGCCGGGCAGTTGGGAGATTTTCACGCACCTCGACCTCGGCGATTTCATCGGCGCGCGCGGAAAATTGTTCACCACCAAGACCGGCGAAATTTCCATCAAGCTCGATTCATTCGTGATTCTGGCCAAGGCGCTGCGCCCGCCACCAGAAAAGTGGCATGGACTTGCCGACACGGAAATCCGCTACCGTCAGCGTTATCTGGATTTGATGTCAAATCCCGACGTGAAGGACGTGATGCTCAAGCGCAGCGAAATCATCCGCGAGATCCGGAATTTTCTGCACGCGCGCGGATTTGTGGAGGTCGAGACGCCGATGATGCAGGCGATTCCCGGCGGCGCGGCGGCGCAACCGTTCAAGACCCATCACAACGCGCTCGGCTGCGATTTTTACCTGCGCATCGCGCTGGAGCTGTATCTCAAGCGCCTGCTCGTCGGCGGCGTGGACAAGGTGTTCGAGATCGGCCGCAACTTCCGCAACGAAGGCCTCTCGCGCAAACACAATCCCGAATTCACGATGCTCGAGGCGTATCAGGCGTTCGGCGATTACGAGAGCATGATGGAACTGGTGCAGGGAATGGTTTGTCACGTCGCGCAAAAGGTTTTGGGAACGCTGAAAATTAAACATGAACGTAAAGAAACGTTTTCATCAGTTTTAGAGGCGATGCTTAACCGGATGGTTAGCTTTTTTGGGCTTATTCAGGAACTTGGATACAAACGTAGCACTCAACCTATTCCAAGAGAATTGCACGAACTGCGAATAAAGTTTGACGTAATTCAGGAGCGCGCAAAAACAGAACCTGTTCAGGAAATTGCTCGCGAGGCAGAAAAGGTGTTGAATGATTTTCTTTCTACTGCCATTAGCTGGGCAACCATTGCTTCTGGTTTTGACGAACACTTGCAAGCGAATTCAAAATTAATCAAAAAAGAAGCCGAGTCTTTTAAAAATGCGTTGAAAGCGAGCTTGCCCCCATTTTTAACGGACAAAACTATCGATTTAACTCCACCTTGGAAACGCGCGAAATATAAAGATTTAGTCCGTGAAAAAGCCGGAGCGGATTGGTTTGAAGTTTCCCCGGAAGTTCGTCGTCAGCGCGCGCACGACCTCGGCGCGGAAATCACCAAGGACTACCAGGATTTTGAAGTCACCGGCGCGGTGTTTGAGAAATTGATCGAGCCGACGCTGATTCAACCGACGTTCGTCACGCATTTGCCGAAGGAACTTGTGCCGCTCGCCAAGCTCTCGCCCGACGACCCGACGACCGTCGAGGTCTTCGAATGCTGCATCAACGGCCAGGAAATCGCGCCGGCCTATTCGGAGCAGAACGACCCGATTGAGCAGCGCGAGCGGCTGGAGCATCAGGCCGGCGGCGAGCAGCAGAAGCTGGACGAGGATTTTCTCATCGCGCTGGAGCACGGCATGCCGCCCGCCGGTGGCATGGGCATGGGCATTGATCGTTTGTGCATGATGCTGCTCGGCCAGGAAAGCATCCGCGATGTGATTTTGTTCCCGCAGTTGAAGCCGAAGTGATATGGCTGAACAAAACAAATGTCCGGTTTGCTCGGAAAATGCACCGCTCGCTGACCATTACCAAGGAGGCAGCTACAAGCTCAATTGCGTTCGTTGTGGATTATTTGAAATCGGAGATATTTCTGCGCATGAAATCTCATGCTGGAATTCTCAGCAGCGAATAAATCTGTCAGGCTGGATAAGAGACAATCAGAATTGCAAAATATTTAGTCCAACACTCAAAGTCCTTGCCGCCTTGCCAAATCTGACGGTCGGTGAAAAGGCTGAAAAGATTCTGATGCAACTCGCGCGCAAATTTCCAAAGCCCGGAGAAATAACGGATTTGTCAGGAGGTGCCCACTTGGAATTTCTAGGTGTTGGCAGACTTGCAGACACCAGCGAACTTCAATTTTTCATCCGCGACTACTTATATGCTGAAATGGGTTTCTTACTTCGGCATGAGCTTGTCACACAACTTGGAGATGACAGCCGATACTCAATTAGCCCAAAAGGATGGGCGTATTTGGATTCTCTTCGACATGGAAACCCAAATAGTCAAATTGGTTTTATTGGCATGTGGTTTGACAAATCGGTTGACGCCACTCATTCCGCTATTGAAATCGCGATTCGGACCGCTGGATACGAACCGCTGCGAATAGATCGCGCAGAGCACAACAACAAGATTGATGACGAAATTGTGGCGGGGATTCGGCGCAGTAAATTTCTCGTCGCAGATTTCACCGGCCATCGCGGCGGAGTCTATTTTGAAGCCGGCTTGGCAATAGGACTTGGCCTGCCTGTAATCTGGCTTTGCAGACAGGACGAATTGGAGAAAACCCATTTTGATGCGCGGCAATACAATTTCATTGTATGGAAGGCAGAAGACCTATTTGATCTTAGTGCAGCATTGCAAAATCGGATTGAGGCAACAATTGGGCGCGGGCCGTTGATTGGAAAAAGTTAAACATGCTCACCGTTGCTGGTCTTTCCAAATCATTTGGCGGACGCGAATTGTTTGACGACGTTTCGTTGAACGTCATGTCGGGCGACCGCATCGCCATCGTCGGGCCGAACGGCGCGGGCAAATCCACGCTCATCAAGATCATCCTCGGCCGGGAGGAGCCGGATGCGGGCAGTGTGTCGCTCATCCGCGGCACCCGCATTGGTTATCTGCCGCAGGAAAGCGAGCCGGCGGGCAACGAAACCGTCATGGAAATCGCCGTGCCGCACGAGCACGAGCATGACGGCCAGTTCGTCGCCAAGGCCAAGCAGATTCTCGCCAGCCTCGGTTTCAAGCAGACGGATTACGACCGCCCGGCGCGCGAAATGTCCGGCGGCTGGATCATGCGCGCACATTTGGCGCGGCTGCTCGCGGAAGAGCCGGATTTGCTTCTGCTCGACGAGCCGACGAACCATCTCGACCTCGAAACGCTGCTCTGGTTTCAGGATTATCTGCGCCACTATCCCGGCGCGATTTTGCTCATCTCGCACGACCGCGAGTTTCTCAACAATCTTTGCACGCACATCACCGAGCTGCGGCAGTCGCGCCTGTTGCGCTACACCGGAAATTACGACGCGTATCTCGAACAGCGCGCGTCCGCCGAGGTGACGATGATCGCCACGGCCAAATCGCAACAGCGCGAGATTGACCGGATGCAGCTCTTTGTGGATCGCTTCCGCGCCAAGAACACCAAGGCCGCGCAGGCGCAGAGCAAGCTGAAGCAGATCGAGCGGCTCAAGGAGGAAATGGTCGGGACGCCGGACGGCGACGGGCCAACGGTCGGTTTCCGTTTTCCGCAGCCGCAACGCAGCGGCCATCGCGTCATCTCGCTGGAGAAAATCAAGTTCGGTTACGGCGAAAAATTGATTTACGACGGAATCCATTTCGAGGCCGAGCGCGGCCAGCGCACCGTGCTGGTCGGGCCGAACGGCGCGGGCAAATCCACGCTGCTCAAATTGCTCGCCGATGTTTTGCAGCCGCAATCCGGCGTCCGCAAGCTCGGCCACAACACGAAGTCCGGCTATTTCGCGCAGCACCGCGCGGCGATGTTGAATCCCAAGCATACGGTTTTGCAGGAGGCGCTCGATACGCCGCAGCGCGTCACGGAGCAAGCCGTCCGCAATGTCCTTGGCAGTTTTCTGTTTCGCGGCGATGACGTGTTCAAGCCGGTGAGCGTCTTGAGCGGCGGCGAAAAAAGCCGGCTCGCGCTGGTGAAGCTGCTACTCAATCCGCCGAACCTGCTGCTGATGGATGAGCCGACAACGCATCTCGACCTCGCAAGCGTGGACGCGCTCATTGAGGCGCTGAAACCCTACGAAGGCACGCTCATTTTCATCAGCCACGACGTGCATTTTATCCGGCTGCTTGCGAACCACGTCGTCCGCGTCGAAGCCGGCCATCTCCGGCATTTCACCGGCGGCTACCAGTATTACCTCGACAAGACCTCGCAGTCGGCGCGCGCGGCGCTGACATCCAGTTCCGGAGGGACGAGTTCCACGAGTCCCCAAAATTCAATTTCAGGGACTCGTGGAACTCGTCCCTCCGAAAATTCGCCGCAAGTTGACCGGAAGGAACAAAAACGGATGGAAGCCGAGCAACGTCAGGCGCGTTCGCGAAAGAGACAGGAAATCCAAAAACGCCTCGCCGGGCTGGAAAAGGAAATCGCGGAACTCGAAGCGAAGGAAAAGGAGTTGGCGGCGGAACTGGAGAAACCGGAAAGTTACGCTGGCGGACGCGCGATGCAGATTAACCGCGAGCTAATACACGTCCACGACCGCCTGCCACTCGCGACAGCGGAGTGGGAAGCGGCGGGGACGGAACTGGCGGAGTTTGAAAACGCGATGAAAGAGTGAATGTATTTGACGCCAGCGTAGTCTAACGGTTAATAATTCGTTGTATGAAAAAACTGAATTCCATTCCGGCGGCTCTTTTGATTGCGGCGGTCGTGTTGATTTCCTTGGGCGCGCGCGCGGCCGACCCGATTCCGACGGTCCCTGCCAGCACAAATTCGGCGGCTGCCACCAAGCCCGTTCCGTATCCGCTCGATACATGCGTTGTGTCCGGCGACAAGCTGGGCGGCGACATGGGGCCGCCCGTCGTTTTCATCTACCAGAACAAGGCGAAGGGCATCAACCAGGAAATCAAATTATGCTGTCCAACCTGCAAGCCGAAATTCCTGGCCGACCCGGACAAATACATGAAGATCATCCAGGCCGCCGAGGCCAAATCGAAAGCCAAGGCGCAAAAGTGAGCGCGGCTACTTTCCGCCGAGCTTCTTTTCCAATTCGGTAACACGCTTGAGCAGTTCGGGCAGCTTCCGTTGCGCGATAATCTGACGCTTGAATTCCTTGTCCGGCTGCGCGGGCGAGCCGAACCATTTTGCGCCGTCGGGAATATCGGTCATCACACCGGATTGCGCGGCGACGGTGACCTGGTTGCCGATCTTCAGGTGTCCGGCAAGGCCGACCTGTCCGGCGAGGATCACGTATTTGCCCAGCTTGGTGCTGCCCGAAATGCCAACCTGCGCGATGACGATGCAATGCTCGCCGATTTCCACGTTGTGCGCGATTTGCACGAGGTTGTCTATCTTTGTGCCCTTGCCAATGGCCGTCGAGCCGAGCGCGCCGCGGTCAATCGTCACGTTCGCACCGATTTCCACGTCGTCGCCGATGACGACATTGCCGATCTGCGGAACCTTGCGGTGGAAGCCGCCGTCGAGAACGTAACCGAATCCATCCGAGCCGATGACCGTGCCGGCGTGAATGCGGACGCGCACGCCAATTTCCGTGCGCGGATAAATCGTGACGTTTGGAAAAAGATGCACGTCCTCGCCGAGCTTGGAATCGTCGCCGACAAAATTGCCCGCCTGCAAAACTGAATTCGCGCCGATTTTCACGCGCTCGCCCACGGTGCAATGCGGGCCGATGTGCGCCGTCGGATCTATTTGCGCGGAAGCGGCGATGACAGCGGTGGGGTGAATTCCGGCGGTGAATATTTGTTCCGGAAAAAACAGCGCGAGCGCCCTGGCGAAGGCGACGCGGGCGTTCGGCACGCGAATCAGGATTTTTTTCGCGGACGAAAAACGCTGGTCGGCGATGATGGCAGTGGCGGCGCTTTGTTCGGCGCGGGCGAAATAATCCTCATTTTCGGCAAAGGTGAGGTCGCCAGACTGCGCGCGCTCGGCGGGAGCGAAGTTTTTCAGGATGGCATTGCCATCGCCAACCACTTCGCCGCCAACGAGTTTTGCGATTTCTGCGGCTGAATAGGACATTTGATTGACTTGATTGTCTGCGCTTACTATAAAGACTGTCGCAATCAGTTCAACCCCAAGTTTTATGTCAAAAACTTTGCGTGTCGGGATGATCGGTCACCGCTTCATGGGTCGGGCGCACTCGAACGCCTGGCGGCAGGCGCCCCGCTTCTTCAACCTCAAGGCCAATGTCGAGCTGCACACGATTTGCGGGCGCGATACCCATGCGGTGCAGGCCGCGCGCGCCCAGCTCGGCTGGCAGCACGCCGCGACCGACTGGCGCGAAATCACCGAGTCGCCGCTGATTGATGTCGTGGACATCGTGACGCCGACGTATTGCCACGCGGAGATGGCGATTGAAGCGGTGAAAAACGGCAAGCACGTTCTCTGCGAAAAGCCGCTTGGCCTGAATCTCAAGCAATGCGAGCAGATGTTCGCCGCCGCGCAAAAGGCGAAGGTCGTCCACATGGTCTGTCACAATTACCGGCGCATCCCGGCCATTGTGCTGGCGAAGCGGATGATTGGCGAGGGCGCGCTGGGGCGGATTTTTCATTTCCGCGCCCGCTACGCGCAGGACCGGCTGGCCGACCCGGAATTTCCGGTGGACTGGCGGCTGCAAAAGGAATTCAGCGGCAGCGGCGTCCACAGCGACATCAATTCGCACATCATTGATTTGGGGCGTTACCTTGTCGGCGAGTTCAAGAATGTCTGCGGCCTGGTCAACACGTTTATTCCCGAACGACCGCTGCCGGATTCGCCGGTCAAGGGACAAAAGAAAATGGGCAAGGTGACGGTGCCGGACTCGGCGGCGTTTCTCGGCTGGATGGGCGACGGCGTGATGGCGAACCTGGAGGCGACGCGCTACGCGCTGGGCCGCAAGAACCACATCGAAATTGAAATCAACGGCAGCAAAGGCTCGATTTATTTCGATTTCGAGGACATGAACAAAATCAAATTTTACAACGGCGACGACCCGCCGGACCGGCGCGGCTTCCGGGAAATCCAGGTGACCGAGCGCGGCGCCGTGCAGCCTTACGTCGGCAACTGGTGGCCGCCGGGACACGGCATCGGCTACGAGCACACGTTCATCCACGCCGTCGCGGATTTTGTGAACGCCTGCGTCGAGGGCAAGCCGGTGCAGCCGACGTTCGAGGACGGCCTGAAAAACCAGCGCGTGCTCACGGCGGTGGAGGAATCGTCCAAGACCGGCAAGTGGGCGAAGGTGTAAATCAGCCGAAACTGCCGTCCACGTTCTCATCGCAAAAGACGTGAAGGGGGCAAAATGAAAGAAAAACTCGAAATTACCGCCAACATCGCCGCTATTCTCACGCCGATTGTTGGGCTTTGTCTTTGGGGTTTGTATCGGTGTAAGCTTTTTCGGAAAAAGAAAAAGTTGGAAGCCTATTTGAAGGAATAAAGAGAAACCGCAGAAATTGGCGACCGTGGGCAGCGGTCATTGTTGCACGTTATGACGTATGTTGGATTGACCGAATCCGAAGCCTTGCAGTTGAGTTTTGATAGTGATTGTATCGGACGGTTCATAAAAGCGGACGGAATGGGGTTTGCGGATAGGATTTTGTTCCAATACATGTTGCCAGAGGATGAATAATCAAAAAAAACAGCATAAATCAGGTCTGAGAATTTGGAACGTGTCTCGCTTGGTTTTTCCGCTGGCTTTAGTTGTAGCAGGATTTTCAAATGGTTTGATTGCGGGAATTTATTGTTCAGCTTTTGCTGGAATTATCCTGCTCATCATGTGGACCGCGTTTCGGATAGAGGCTGGGAAACGGAAAAACAAATCAAATTAGGCCACTACCGACCTTCGCCCGTTCTTGCCAGACGACTCATTTTTAAGCTACCTTGCGGCTTGACTAAAAAGCCGTGACTTCTCTTGAACAAATCATTCCCGAATTGCGGGACGCCATCGGCCCGGTGATTTTGATTTCGGGCGTCGGGCTGCTGCTGTCTACCAAGTTCGAGCGGTAAGCGATTTTCCCTCATTCGCGCCGCCGCAATAAAAGATTTGCGCGAAAGGCAAATTCTTATTAAAAAAACTGTATGCCAAAATCCACCACCGGGGCGATTGCCCTGCTTTTTGTATTGTCACTTCT
>CAYYWB010000037.1:0-16472 GCA_964475285.1 uncultured Bifidobacteriaceae bacterium
TCACTTAACTCATTGCGCCCCAATGGGCCAGAACTATTTATGAGATGTGTTCTAGAGTTAATAAGATTGAAATATGTGTGGGGCGATAAGGTAAAGTGGAGCGAGATAGTAATTTGGGGGCCACCTTTTGTAATTATTACAGTTATAGGAATATGTTTCCTGCGAAAAAAGAAGCCGCCTGATAATAAGTAAAGGGGTCAATCCCCGCGCGCCGGTGTTTTGCCGACGGCTTTCACCGTTTTCGGCAAAGCATTTTTCTGGTAGGGCGAATGGAGGTTGAAATAAATCCCGCACAACGGGCGCGCCTCGTCGCCCTGGCTCAAGATGACCGTCACCTGCTTGTCCAGCGCGATGCCATGGCGGAATCCCTCGCCGCGGTTCTCGTAGGCCTTGATCGCTTTTGGCATCAGTGAATACAGCGACGACTCGAAATTCTCCGGCGTCTTGTCCAGGCAGACGACATATTTGTCGTAAGCCTTCACTGCCGCCGCGATTTCGCGTTTGAACAAGTCAACAGTCATGGCCACAGGATAAAATCAATTGGCGCGGATTGCAGCAAAATTTCATCCACCTCCGCGCTGGAAATGAAATTCAATTTTCAAAACCCGGTTCCATTGCTTTCCGGTCGGCTGATTTCCGCCTCGCTCCAAACAGCACCGTGCCGACCCGCACCAGCGTCGCGCCTTCTTCAATCGCCACCTCGAAATCGCCGCTCATCCCCATGCTCAATTGCGGCAGCGGAGCGCCGAGCGCCGCCTCGGCGCGCTCCTTCAATTCGCGCAGCCGCCGGAAATGCGGACGCGCCTTTTCCGGATCGGTCACAAATGGCGGCACCGTCATCAGCCCGTGGATTTCAATTCGCGGCAGCGCGTTGAGCTCCTGCAATTCCGCCAGCAGCTTTTCCGGCGCGTAGCCGAACTTGCTCGCCTCGCCCGCGACGTTGACCTCCAGCAGCACCGGCATTTTCCTCGCCGCCTGTTCGCAGCGTTTGTTGATTTCCCGCGCAAGCTCCAGGCTGTCCACGCTTTGAATCATTTGAAAAAGTTCCACCGCGTCGCGGACCTTGTTCGATTGCAGATGCCCGATGAAATGCCAGCGGCATTTGCCCGGACACAGCGGAATTTTCGCCTTTGCCTCCTGGATTTTGTTTTCGCCGAAGAGCAACTGCCCGCAATCCGCCGCCGCGCGAATCGTTTCCGGCGGATGCGTCTTGGAAACCGCCAGCAGCGTGACGGAATCCGGCGCGCGTCCGGCGCGTTCGCACGCGGCGCGAATCCGTTGTTGAATTGAATTCAGGTTTTCGGTCAAACTCACGGCGCAATCGTAAATCGCAAAAGGAGAATCGTAAATGAGCTATTGGCTGGTGAAATCCGAACCGGAGGCTTACGCGTGGTCGCAATTGGTAAAGGACGGCGTCACGGTGTGGACAGGCGTGCGCAATTTCGCGGCGCGGCTCCATCTGCGCGCGATGAAATCCGGCGATGCTGTTTTCTTTTACCACAGCGGTGAAGAAAAGTCAGTCGTTGGCCTCGCGCAAGTCGTAAAGGAGGCGTATCCCGATCCCACCGCGACGGAAGGCGACTGGTCGTGCGTTGACCTCGCGCCGGAAAAAGCACTCGCCAAAGCCGTCACACTGGCCGCAATCAAGGCTGACAAAATTCTCAAGGAAATGCTTCTGGTCAGGCAGTCGCGCCTGTCCGTGTCGCCGGTGACGAGTGAACAATTTGAACGGCTGCTTCAATTGGCGAAGACGAACATCTAAAAAAGCGGTTTGCGGCCTGTCCGCGCATCAGGCCGCTGCATCGTCATATCCGCCTCATCATCTTCTTCAGGATGCCCAAGCATCGTGCCACTATCACCAGTCGTGGCGCCTCGGGAATCCCAATCGCCCGCGCGTCACCGCAATCAGCGCGACGGCCACGACGACGAACGCGCACGCCGTATAAACATCAGGGCCGGGATGTTGTCGCAAGGTCGCCTTGGCAAGCATCTCGTAGAGAGGACCGCCAGCCGAGTTATGCGTGTCGTGCAGCACAATAGCGACAATCACACTTCCGCGAGAGAGATTGAAACCGAACGTCATTATGACGGACAGTCCCGTCACGATGAGAAAAAACGCCCAGACCGGCGCTGTCGTCCAGCCGTGAATCAGAAACAGCGGCAAATGCCAGCCCGCCCACAGCACGCCGAGAATGATTGACGCCGGCGTCGGTCCCCAACGCGATTGCATCCGCGGCAACGCGAAGCCGCGCCAGCCCGGCTCTTCGCCCAGCGGGCCGCCGATGAGCATGGGAATGAACCAGTGCCGGAAATCGAGCAACGCCGCCCAGTCCCACGCACGAAATCCCGATTGCGTCATGCCAATTCCCGCAATGAGCCAGCGTGCCGCCAGAATGCACGCCATGCCGGCGAGCGTCCCGATGAGCATCCGTGGCATCGAAGTCCACAGGCGAAATGCGCGCAAGTTGCCGCAACAAACCGACTGGGCGATCAGCCCTGCGGCAAACGGCCCGATTGTTCCCAGCGGTATCCATGGAAACATTCCCGCCTTCGAGTGGCTCCATCCAAGGCCGTTCTGACCGAGAAGCACCGGCAACCACATGATCCACGCAATGCCGTATGCCAGCCCGAAATAGAGAGTCAATTGGCGCCGTCGCATGGCCAACATTGCATTAAGCCGGGTCTATTTCGCCTGATTCTGACAGGAGACTTTTGGTCACATTTGACATTTTTCGGGCAAATGGCCCGGCACTAAACGACGAGCGGTTTCAAGTGCCGTTCGTAAAGGTTCATCGTCACGTTCCGCCCGACAATCGCTTCGTTGGCTTCCAGCATCTTGAGGTAGCGGTCGCCTTTCTTGGCCGCAATCTTGAAGCCGACGTGGAGCAGTTGCCGGAAATGCTGGTTGTATTCCTTGCATTTCGGGTCGTGCCGGAGCGCGGCGCAGTATTGCGCGGAAGTCCATTTGGCAACCTGCTCCTTCGTGGGCAGCTTCTTCGGGTCAATGTCAATGACCGTCGCGTAAGGCGCGCACAGCTCGGCGCAATGATCCAGCGCGTCGCAATAAATCTCTTTGGCCAGTGCCAGCGCATCGCCGCCCGCCTCGGCCAGTCCGATGAGTTCCTCCAGCCAGTTGGTCCCGGCGGTCTTGATATGGAGGCCGGCGTCGAACTTCTTCACAGCGCGCCGGATGGCGGGATAAATGGAAAACTTGTCGCTGCCGGAATGGACGCTCAATTTCAGATTTTCCGGCAAACCGTATCTCAAGACGGCATGGGCGATAACGGCGAGGTCCTCATTGAATTCGCGCTCAAATTGCGCCACGTCACCGACGTAATCCACGCCCTTGTTGAAGCGGCCGGTGAATTTGGGCGCGATGGTCTGGAGCGGAATTTTTTCGTCGCTCATCGCCGCAAGAATGATGAGCAGTTCGGGCGGTGTCTGCGGGCTGTCGGTTTCGTCCATCGAGACTTCGGTGATAAAATTTCCCTCGCCCTTCACCTTGGCAATGTGGCGGTAAATTTTTCCGGCGTCCTGCACGGCGAAAAGGTATTTGGCGGCGACCCGCTCCACCTCGGCGCGGGTGGTTGTAATCGGGCGCGTGATGCCGGGGATTTCGATTTCGCCGACGAGTTCGGGATGGCGCTTGACAAATGCGGCAATGTCCGCCGCCGGCGCGGGTTTTCCGATGGAATCGGCGACATCAATGGTGAAGAAATCGGACGAACTGACAAAGCGGTCCACAGTTTCGAGGCGGATGTGGTCGGCGTCAATATGCCAGGTCTTCTTCCAGCCGAGTTCCCGGACGGCCTTGGCGGCGGCGGCGCGGACGCTGGACGGCTCGGAGCCGATGATGGTGTGTTCGCGGTTGGATTTGTTCCAGACGGGCACGATTTCCACGCCCTGTTTGGCGGCAAGGATGCACGCCTGAAGTTGCGCCTTGGCCTGGTGGGCAAAACGGTCGCCCATGCCGAAAGAAAATCTGCCGATTTGAAGTGGTTTGTTCATGGTGACGCGAGATTAAATGATTTTCGCGGATGTGCAACACGATTTTCCTCGCTGGCAATGAAAATGCCGCAGGCAGGCCATGCTTCGAGCTGAATCCTGGTTTGCAAAGAAGGCGCGATAGGCGCGATAGACCTTGACGATTGCCGTTCCCGGATGCACATTTCGCGGCGCGCCGGGCACAAGGCCCGGGCTGAAATGCATCAAAATTGCCCTGTTAAAAGGGAAAGCGGAGAGATGGCCGAGTGGCTGAAGGCGGCGGTTTGCTAAACCAAAAACTCATGATTATCTGAATTCGGGTCGCATTCAATAAACATCAAATTATCATTGTAATATATGGGTATTTTTCATAATTCTCGCCTCAACTTTTGTATCTTCAGGGCTGCAAAAACGGGGTTCAACAAGGCGTTTTTAGGCAAAATGGGTTCAACATTGGGGCAACAAAATGCACTGGTTTCGCATACCAACGCTTCATGGAAAATGAGTATCAAACCATCATTTTGATAACGGTTCAAAAAACCGCAGCCATCACGAATCGTGCTGTTTCGAGCTGATTGACGAATTGCTAGATTCCCGTCGTGCATCCTTGAACTGCTTCCGCCAGTTGACCAGCCGTTCCTTGATCTGTTTTTCCACGCCCTGCTCGGTCGGCTCGTAAAAAACTTTGTCCACGCCAAGATAATCCTGCGCCACGAAATTGCCGGGATGGTCGTGGGCGTATTTGTAGCCTTGGCCATGGCCAAGCTGCTCCGCGCCTTTGTAGTGCGCGTCGCGCAAATGCTCCGGCACGGGAATCGTGCGGCCGGACTTTACATCCTTCAGCGCGGCGGCAATCGAGGCGCACGCGCTGTTACTCTTGTTCGCGGTGGCGATGTAAATCGTCGCCTCGGCCAGCGGAATTTGCGCTTCCGGCCAGCCGACAAATTCCGCCGCCTGCAACGCGGAAGTCGCCAGCATCAGCGCCGTTGGGTCAGCCAAACCCACATCTTCCGCCGCGCAAATCACAATGCGCCGCGCGATGAAACGCGGGTCTTCGCCGGCGTGAATCATCTTCGCCAGCCAGTAAAGCGCCGCGTCCGGGTCGCTGCCGCGCATGGATTTGATGAATGCGGAAATCGTGTCGAAATGCGCATCACCGTCGCCGTCATACACCACGGCCTTTTTCTGGATGCTCTGCTCGGCGACTGTGAGCGTGAGGCGAATGATGCCGTCTGCGTCCGGCGCGGTGGTGAGCGCGGCGATTTCCAGCGCGTTCAAAGCTTTGCGCGCGTCACCGTCGGAAATTGTCGCGAGATGGCGCAACGCATTTTCGTCCGCTGCGATTTTCAGGTGGCCGAGTCCGCGTTCGTTGTCGGCCAGCGCGCGTTGAAGCAATGAAAACAATTCATCCTCGGCAAGGGGTCGCAACTCGAATATCTGCGAGCGTGAAACGAGCGGCGAGTTGACGAAGAAAAACGGATTGTGCGTGGTCGCGCCGATGAGCTTGATGACGCCGCTCTCGACATCCGGCAACAAAACGTCCTGCTGCGCCTTGTTGAACCGATGGATTTCGTCAATAAACAGGATCGTGGATGCCCCGGTGTTTTGAAGCCGATTATTTGCGGTGGCAAGCAAGCGGCGCATGTCGGCGACGTTGGATTCCACGCCACTCAAACGCTCGAATTTGGATTTGGTCTGGTGCGCGATGATCTGGGCGAGCGATGTTTTGCCGGTGCCGGGCGGACCATAAAAAATCAGCGACTGGACGCGGTCAGCTTCAATCGCCCGGCGAAGCAACTGGTCAGAGCCAATGATGTGCGACTGGCCGGCAAACTCATCGAGGTTGCGCGGTCGCATCCGCGCGGCGAGCGGCTGGCCTTTGTAGGCGTCGGTTGGTTTCGCCGGATCGGGCGGAACCGGCTGGGCAAACAGGTCGTTGGGCGGCACAGCGGCAAGATAGCAACAACACCGGAACTGCCAAAATAATTCTGATCCCACGGATGGCAGATGGCGGTCTCATTTTTTGAAAAATATATCGGCAAGCGACACCCTCGACAGGTTTTAATGATGATTATGCTTATGATATTCAGCGACCGGATTCAGACTGACAGCCACCCTCAATTTCAGTCTTGGCGTAAGAACTACTGGCACGATGGGGAATTTCTTAACTGCATCACGAAGAACGGGCGTAAGAATTTCACACTTCACGCTGCACGATGCCGCCATTTTGAAAACCCATCGTTGCCGTCTGGCAAATCGCTCACGAAAATCCAAAAGGTCTGCGCGACTTCGCGGCCTGAACTTTTTCAATGGGCGCTCGCGCAAGATGCCTTTGTTCAAGGCTGCGACTGTCTGCGTTGAACGATAGAAAGCCCGCGCTTCCCAAAAAGCGCGGGCGTATTGATGAGCGGTTTTAACCCGGCACCGGTTCGCTGGCCGGCGTTTCACCGAACTTGGTGCCAAGAATCCAATCGGCAGCCTTTTGCGCCTGTGCTGCGGCGTGCACAATCAGCGTCTTGTCGTTCTGCAATTGCTCAAGCCAGTTCTGAACATAGGCGGCGGAATTTTCAATCGTGTTTTCGATGCCGGCCTGACCACAAAGGAACGCTGCGCCCATTTCGGCGATCAATTCCTCTTTGCAGTAGGGGTTGGAACCAAACCCGGCCGATTCGGTCAACGTCGGGCGGTTCAACCGTGATTTCGCGCCGGTCGCGTGAACCATTTCATGGTAAATGGTGCTGAAAAAATGCGCCTCGTTGTCAAATCGTGCGCGGTCGGGCATGGCGATGATGTCCGCGCTGGGTGAATAATACGCCTTGCTCATGCCGTATTTGATTTCTGGTCGCTGCGGCATCAAGGCGACAATGTCCTCCGCTGTTATGTTGACGGTCGCGGGCGTTTCCACCGGGGCCGGAATGTTTTTCATGCCGTCAATCTGCGCGGTGTTGAAAACATTGTAGAGCCTCAAGACCGTGTAAGCGGTTTCCTCGCCGGTTTGCTCGTCCTGCTCCTTGACGCGCTTGCCGAAAACGACGGGACAGGCACGTTCGCCTTTGCGGACCATTCCGCCAAGCTGCTGGGCTTGGTGAAACGTCAACCAAAACGGAGATTCGTAACTCATCGAGTGCAAAAGCAGCGTATTGATTCCGCGATACGGTTTCTTGCTCACCAGATTGCGGGGCAGTCCTGTGGCAACTTTCCACGGCTTCTGCCACGGCACGGTTCCCTTTTCCAGCAGGGCAATGATGCGGTCGGTGATTTGCTCATAAACGCTGCCGCGTTTTACGCTCACCTTATCGGGATGGCTCAAGAGTCCTGAACATTCGGTCTTAATTTCAATTTTGGCATTCATGGTTTTTTTTAGTTGCTCGCGCTTCTCGGTCTGGTCTGTCGTCCTTCACCAATTAACGCCCGCGAGTCAGGGCGGCTGGCGGGAGGAATCTACGGAGGGCACCGCCTGTGTTGCCCCCTAACAGAAGCGGGCTGGTGAGGACGATGGAGCAAAGACCGTGACGCGAAGAAAAAATGACCTGAACCAAACACTCTCCGCGCAGCGGGCGCGATGGCAATCGCGTTTAATCCGGCTCGCTTGGGAATTTCTGAAGCCGTGAGTGCAACGGAGCGTTTGGGGTGGTCACCCGCGATGGGGGAAATGGGCGCGGATCAGCGGACAGCCCCGAAAGCGGAGTGGAGCGGCGGTGAAATGAAATTTACAAGGGAGCCTCCTTGGGCGAGCACAAGTCTGGCCAGTTCGCCTTTGGAAGCTGGCCAGTCTTGCGCGACAGGGAAAACCTGGCGGAGTCGAGAGGTGACAACCTTCCGCGCTGGGTTCGGGCTGGTGCGAAGCCCGAAAAACCGCGTTCCGTCAGAGGGGCGCGGTCTGGCAATTTTCAGAGTTCAATCAGGAATTCCCGCTTGGCTTCATCGCCACGAGCACCTTCGGTGTGATAGCGATCCCCTTGCTGCGCGAAGTGGAAACCGACACCGCCTCGCTCGTGCAATTGGCCACCGACATGGACGACCTCGTCGTGCAATTCGACAGCACGGACGCGGGCAAACGCTTCATTGAAGCCTGGAAACGCGCCCGCATCATCGTTGACACCGGCGGCGGACACAGCGGCACAGCGCCCACGCCGCCGACTCCGCCCGCGACACCGGGCAAATAAAATCAATTCCGAAAAAACAAAGCGGCCTTCGTTTCCGAAGGCCGCTTTTATTTTGAAACTGCGAAATTAGATGCTACGCCTATGGTGTCACTCGATAGAAGCGTTGTTTGAAATTTGTCGCGCCTGAATCATTGAGATAAAAAATTAAATTCGAGCCGGTGAAATTTGTGAACGGCTGCCAATTGACCAGATTCGTTGAAGTTTGAATTAAATAATTGGTTCCCGCCAAACCGTAAAAGGCCAGTTGAAAATTGCCGTTGGACAATCGTTGCGGACTCACAATCGTATTATCCGGCGGAACCACAAAAAACGATTGAACCGCGTTTGTTGCAGCAGCGTAAGTATTGTTGCCGGGTTGCGACGCAGTAACAGTGACGGTTCCCCACCCGGTCAAGATGAGGATGTTGCCGCTTAATGTCGCCGGGCCAGAGGCGGAATAGCTTACAAGCAACCCGGAATCCGTCGTTGCAGTCAGCGGGAATGGGGCATCGCCCACTTTTTGCTGACTCAATGACCCAAAAGTGATTGTCTGCGGCACCTTTGTTACGTTGAAACTCTGTTGAACCAGTTGGGCTGGGTTGTAATTGGAGTCGCCTGGCTGCCATGCTGCAATAGTCACTGTCCCGCCACCCAGCAATGTGAGATTATTATTGGTGTCCAGAACCGCCGGCCCGGAGATGACATCGAAATAAACCGGCAGACCGGAACTAGCCGTTGCAGTAATGGTGAACGGATTGTCGCCTGCCGAATGTTCGGGGATAGTCGGGAAGGCAATTGATTGATTTACTCTGGTTGTTAGAGGTTGGGTCGCGCGAATTGTGTAGTTTAAGGTGTCGCCGATATACAAGTTGCCTGAAGAGTCAACTGCGATAGCACCTGGGTTGTCGAAACGTGCTACGCTGCCAATGCCGTCGGCAATACCAGGATTGCCCGATTGCCCTGCCAAAGTCGTGACAACACCACTAGGCGTTATTTTCCGGATGGCATGATTTCCTGCGTCTGCGACATAAACATTGCCGCTGGTATCCACTGCCACGTCATTCAAATATTGAAAACGGGCGGCGTTGCCAGTTCCGTCCGCAGTTCCCGCGCTTCCAGGATAACCAGCTAATGTTGTCACCACGCCTCCGGCAGTTACTTTGCGCACAGTCGCGCTCGCTTCGTCTGCTACATAGACATTACCGGAATTATCCACTGCCATACCGGAAGGATTATGAAAACGTGCTGAACTGCCAGTTCCATCCGCAGTGCCATAGCTTCGGGCAAGTCCAGCTAAAGTGCTTACATCGCCGTTTGGTGTAATCTTGCGGATTGTTTCGTTCACAGAATCAGATACGTAAACATTCCCATTCGTGTCCACCGCGACACCAGCAGGGAAGTAAAATCTCGCGGAGCTGCCGTTCGCGTCAACACTGCCATTATTGTTGGCTAGTCCTGCCAAAGTGCTTACCACTCCATTTGTGTTGATTTTTCGAATGATAGAAGTAAAGAAGTCTGCGACATAAAGATTGTCTGAACTATCCACGGCTATCGCTACCGGTTGAGAGAAACTTGCGTTAGTGCCTTGCCCGTCAGCGTAGCCACTAACACCTGTCTGTCCTGCGATGGTAGTCACAACACCAAGCGGGCTTACTTTTCTTATGAGTTCATTAAAAGTATCAGCCACGAAGATGTTGCCGGTTTTATCCACTGCCACTCCCCAAAGCCGGCTGAATAGCGCTGCGTTTCCGATTCCATCCAAACTGCCGGAGTTGGTTGGCGAACCAGCCAAAGTGTAATAAGTCCGAGGATCCGACCCGATGATGGTTCCGGCTGTGCTGGAGCAAGCAAACGTGTAATTTGTGGCCACTCCCGCAGTAAATGTAACCCAGCCGCCGTAACCGACCCAGCCGTTGGTGTTATGAATTTCAACCCAAACAGTTTCAGGATAATAGCTGTAACTGTTGCCGCTTGCTCGGAAATCAGTATCATTAAATCCCCACGTTACGCCAGCCGCAGCCGCTTCCGGGGGCAGAATCGTCACCGTTATCGTTCCCAAGTTTGGATCGCCGGCGGCAAAAACTGCGCCCACTGTCTTGTTCTCGTTCATCGTAATGGTTGTCGGATTGGCCGTGCCGCTGACATCACCGCTCCAATTTGCAAAGTGGTAGCCAAAGTTTGCATTTGCGGTAAGTTGAACAACAGCGCCCGCATTGTAGGTGTTCCCGCTGCCGCTGCCAAATGGCTGATTGACAATGTATCCAGCACTTCCACCTTGATTAAGCGTGAGCGTATAGGTGCTCGGTGCAATCACGGAATACGTCCCGCTCGCAGTGGTTTGGGCGTTGGCATTGATGGTTACATTTTGATTAGCCGGCGTTGTGTAGCCGGAAATTGGTTTGAATGAAACCGTGTGCGAACCGGGTGTGAGAACGGGAACAACGCCGCCGCTGGAGTAATAAGTGCCGCCGTCAACCTGCCATTGCGCTCCTGCGGAGACCGCGCCAGCCGGAGAAAGATTCACAACGAGCGAACCCGTTGTCGTCGGCGGTGCTGAAGGAGCATTTACAGTGAAATGTCCCAAGCCGGACGTTTGAGCACCATTTACAACTTGCACCGTCCAATTCGCCTGATTTGTTCCGGTAGAAATGTTGTAATCAATTTCGTTGGCGCTGATGAAGGTCAAATATGTCGGATTGGAATTGTAATTTTGAAGTCCGTCGTTGAAAACGAGTGTTGAACCGCTTGTGAAACCGGCGCCGATAATGCGGATGGGTGTTCTCTGGCCAACGGGTAATCCGGTAAAGGCCGCCGGTGAAACGGTAGAAATTGTTGGCCCAGCGGAAGCGACAATCGAAACTGTAGCCGGATCGCTGAAAGTAAAACCATTCTGATCTTGATAACTGATTTTGACGACGTATGCCCCACCGCTGGTTGGTGACTGTGTGAAGGAATACGAAGCACTTGTAGCACCGCCGACAGACTGCCCGTTGAGGAACCATTGGTAAGAGAGAGGATGCGAACTTGATGCGGTTACCGAGAGGGTAACAGTCGAGCCAATTGAGGCTGACTGATTTTGCGGCTGAACTGCAATTCCAGGGGATCTTAACTCATCTGTGTAGAACAAACTCCGAATCCATCCCACTTGCGAATAATCAAATGGGCAGCCGAGTCCGTAAAGACCGGAAGGGGTCGAATTGCCAGCGATGGACACATAAACGGTGTCCGCGAAAAACTGAATCGGCCCACCGTGTGAATCATAATAAATTGGAGTCGAAACTGGCCAATCCACGCGTTGGTTTATGTCGCTGCTTCGCCACATAAACGTCTGTTGAGTTGGAAGGAATGTTATGTCATCGGCATAATAGTTTTCCAATAGAGATATTCTGTCATTTCCAGTGACAGAAGCCATCTGGTTCATATAGCTGTCATTCAAACCTGTTGATTGCTCTGGAATCACATCAGGTATGAATGGGTCAAGCAACGTCACCTGCACTGTAACGTATGGATTGCTCTGTAGAATATCTGCCGCAGCTTCACGGGCGACCCATGCTCCAGCACTATGGGCGATTAGCTGGACTCTTCTTAAATTTGGCGCAGACTGATTTAACAAGCTAGCAAGGTCATGTCCTTGTTGGTCAGCGTGAACAGCAGCCACCACTGAATTTCCAACACCTACAAAACCGTCTTGGATTGTATAAGTATAAGCGGGTCCAGTATTTGCGCCCAAGGTGCCTTGTTCCCAGTGAAAGGTAAAAAGTTTCCAATCAAAACCGGAAAGCCGCTGTTTTGTGTCGCTGATTAAAGAAGCCCAGGGATCGGCTGCATACATATCGCTCACGTTGTCGGGATTCCAACCGTGAATCAGGATAATTACTTTTTTGGCAGTCGAATCAATTGGATTTCCCGTGATTTCGTCACGCAAATAGCCAGCTTGGGCGTGGCAAAGTCGAATTGAAGACAAGAGGATGAAAAGCATTCCAAGAATGGTGGATTTCTTTTTCATAAAGTAATTCTTTGCTGAATTTTGCCGATCTTTTCACCGCGCGCAAACATTGTCAAGCCAAACATTTCCCATATGTGGGAACGCTGGCGGCGCACACTGCCGAAATGGCAGCCTCCATGCAAAAGCAACTTGGCCAATTCCTGCGGAAAAGGCGCGGGGAAATGACGTTGCCCGCTTACGCTCGCAAACTCGGCATTTCATCCTCGTCGCTTCACCGGATGGAAATGGGCGAGCAAAACGTCACGCTAAAAACTCTTGAGCTTCTTTTGAAACGGCTCAAATGCACTGCGGCTGACGTGTTCAACAAGCCAAACGCTTGAAGCCAGCGCGGCCGCTTGCCGTGGTTCTGGTTCTTTTTCACCGTCGCCGTGTTGCTGCTCTCGGCGATGGACCGCTACCCCAACATGGCCTTGAATGGACGCTTCCCCACCGCCGTGGGCGACTTCAAAGTGCCCGCCGGCGTTTTGGCGCGCAGCCGGAGCCAGTGTGAGCCGTGGCGGGAAGCACTGGAGCAAGGTTGGCAGGCGGGTTTGTCCGCCCAACGCCTCTATCAGGATTTGGTGGCCGGCCAGCAATATGCCGGCAGCTACGGCGCATGGGTGCGAGCCATGCGCCATTGTTGGTCAGTCCTCGTCCACCATCATCAATGTGATGGCCGGTTGCGGGTCGTCCATGTCGAGCGGGCCACAAGTGGCGATGAGTTTGACAAGGCGCGGGGCGTGGTTGTCGTTGCGGACATAGAACGCAACCGGGATGCGCTGCACGCCGGGGCGGGCGCGGATGATTCCGAAACGGAGCATCCAGACAACATCCCAAAGTCGTCCGGCTTCGTCCTGGCCGGTCACGTCCGGTGGCACGGCAACGTAAGTGTCAAACACTGCCCGCGTGAGAAATACAGGAAAGCGGATTCCCGCCTCCTGCGCGGTTTTGGTCACGTCAACCTGCACGCCGTCAGCGATGGCTTGGGCGCGGGTATAGGCGTAGATGACTTCGCCAAACGGCGATTCGTTTTGATTTGTATTCATGGTGTGTGTTCCTTTCAATCCGGCGTTGCGTCGCTGATGAGTTCAAGGCGGCGGTCGCGGGACATACGCCGGGCAAGTCCCTCGGCTGATTTGAATTTGAGACAGTGGTAAACTGTCGAGACAGGCTCGGCTTCCTCGTTGCCGACATAAACGAGCCAGATTGGGATTTCGTCGCCGTCCCGATTCTGATCTGGCTGCGGGCCTTCAAAGAAGATTCCGCGCCATTGGGCGCCGATGGGTTTAGCTGTGGTCGTGGTCATAGATTTTAATTGGTGAACATTGGGATTTCGCGTTGTGCTGCCTCGGCCTGGCGGCGGGCATTTTCGTTCACCGCGCGTTCGCGGGTGATTCGCTCACCGTCAATGGTCGTATCTTGAATCAAGTTGAACGTCTGCGGCGTGAATCCGAATTCATGCTGCGGAATGGGCAAACGGCGTTTTCTGGTTTTCATTTTCTGGAGGGGTTAAGAATTTCAACTTCGGACTGCGAAGAAATGCGGAATGTAACGGGTGGCGGAGTGAATCGAACGGGCTTGTCAAAACGGGTCTTAAACTCCCGCGCTGGCCGGTTCGCCATTACCACCGCCGCGCATTCGGTGACGCGGACAACAAGGCCAAGCCTGCCACCGGTGCGAATAACATCCCCCGCCCGCAACCGGAATGGATAGGGCTGCAAAAGCAAGGGAAGCATGTTTTGATTGGGGTCGTTGAAATGAAGTTTGGGGCGTTTCATAAATTTCCTATTGGCAGAAATGGCCAAGACTGCGGAGACTGGTAAAATTCGGCCTGCCGATTACGACATGGTCGAGGACTTCAATTTTGAGTAGCTGACCGGCGCGGATGAGGTCGCGGGTCACTTTGATGTCGGCGTCACTCGGCGTCGCGTCTCCGCTTGGGTGCTGATGCGCCAACACAAGGGCTGCCGCTGCGGTCATAATTGCCAGTCTGAAAACCTCGCGGGGATGGACAAGAATGGTGTCCATCGTGCCGATGCTGACAAGGTAATGACCTTTCACCCGGCGGCGGGTGTTAAGCATGATGGCAACAAAACACTCGCGTTCGGGGTCAAAGTAGGGATGCGTGGAAATGTGCCGGTGCCAGTAGCCGGCAATCTTTTCGGGCGTGTCGCATGTCTGCATTGCGTCGGGCGTCGGACATTCGCGCAAGGCTGTCACCTTGTATTCATGCGGCTGTGATTGGAATTTGAACGGCTGCACAAGGCTTTCGATGCCGGGCAAGTCAGGAGTGGTGTCCGTATTCACTTGGCACCTCCGGGCGTCATCAAGCTCAAATCCCATTCGCTGCGTTCGGGACTGGCGAGAAATGCCTTTACCAATGCGGTATCCTGCGGTCTCGAATCCAAGTCCAAAGTCTCGCTGCGCCCGCCAAGCCAGAAGATGTCACCGTCTGCGATAAAGAATCCCGCGCTGACAACCTGCACCTGCGGATTTTCCCGGCGGACATACTCAAAAACTGCGGAGTGTTGGACGTGAAACGGAAACGCGATGACCTGCTCCTTGTGATTCCAAACAATGACAATGAACTTTGTCATTTCCATCTTCGCCGCACCCGACTGTTCGGATCGGCTCTGGAGCCCGGTGTTTGAATTTTGATTGTTCATAGTGTTTTTTTTACGGAGAACCCGCGCCTGACTGTTCGTTTTCGGTCTATCGCCCTTCACGAAGCAAGGCCGCGCAGCAGGGGCGGCCCGTGGGAGGAATCTACGGAGGGCACCACGAAGGCCCCCCTGCGGAGTCGGCCCAGTGAGGGCGATGAACGAAAACGACGGCGGCGGGTTGCGATAAAAAGCACTTGAACAAATCGCGTCGTAAAACTGTTCTGACTTCCGCTGGTTTGCGTGAAGCGCAGCGGAAAACAAACCGGCGGATGTCAGACTCAAACCGGGGCGAGCCAAGTGCCGGGTTTTGCCTGCCGGAAGTGCAAAATTCAGCGCTTGGCGAGATGGGGAAATTAGGGGTGGAAATCCAAAATAGCCCGTCACCCTGTCATTTAGCCTGAAGCCTCGGTGAAAATCACTCGACTCGGAACAAAGTCCGATGACGGGGTGACGGGCTATTTGAGGTTTCCTGGCGATTGGCACCAATTGGTGTCATTCCAACAAAAAGGCCGGCGAGCCGAAGCCCGCCGGCGCGATTGACTTACTTCGTTTCCTCCTTCGGCTGGTTAATAATCCAGTCGTGTGCGAGGTCAGCGACTTTTGCTAGCGTGAGCAGATCGTCTCGCCCAAAACTGTCCGTGGATTTCCATTGGTCGCCGTCCTTGTAAAAACGGCTGAACGTGACGTTGAAACGAACGCCGCTGGTGGTGTCGTTTTTCCAAATGGCTGCTTTGATGCTGCCGATGACGATTTCTGCTACTGGTTTTTGCGTATTTGTTTTCATGTTTAGTTGTGCCCTGGTTGTCAGGGCGTTTAGTTTTCACTTTCGGGCATGAAACAAACGGCCTGACAACTGGCCAACGGACGCCGGTAAGCGGGAACGCGAAGGGAAGTGGAGCAGAAGCAAGCAACTGACAACGGGTTGGCGGGCGGATTGCGCGGAGCGACCGGAGCGGGAAGCGTGAGGCGGAAAATGAAAACGGAGCAAAGACCGGGCGGGAAATGTCGTCAACTCAAAGGCCGGTTGGAAAAACGGAGCAACCGGGGCGTCAGTAAGTCAGTTCAAGCAGATCAAGACGGCGACAATGAAAATGCGGATTGGGCGTGACGGATCACGATGCCAGCGAGCGGGCGACTGGATTCAAGCCGAAAGAGGAAACGACAATCGCGCCGTGCGGTTGGCTTGATAAAAACCGTTGTTTGACATTCTCGGCAAAAACCGTGTGATTTTCGATGTAGAGAATATTCATTGGCGTGTAAGTTCAAATGGTTGGCGCGTCGAGTTCAATTAACAAAAAAGGGCTGACACACTTTTACAAGCGACGCTTCCTGGTTATCATCCAAAAAAACAATATCAAGGTGTTCTTTAGCACCGAATACTGACGCAAATATTGTCCCAACTTTCTCCACCATGCCTTTATCCGTCCCAAATTGAGTCCGAAGACAGAGGGCAACACTAATGGGATTATTGTGACCAAAATTAACTTTTGCCAAGTAAGCTTGCTGCACACTTTGGTCGCGTTTGAAAAAATCAATCAGCCTCTCTTTCAAAACTCGTTCCGGCGGCCCATCCTGTTCACCTATAAAACAGAGGTCAAGAACCCGCATTTCCTTTGGGGGCCGCTTTTGATTTTGTTTCAACCAAAACATGTTCATAATTTTCTAGCAGTGGCCGTCGCCTTGTCAATAGTTGGA
>CAYYWB010000038.1:0-16355 GCA_964475285.1 uncultured Bifidobacteriaceae bacterium
TACTCCGGCGAAGTTTTGGTGCAATTGCTCTTGAACCATCCGCACGCGGAACTGGTTGCCGTCACCTCGCGCCAGAACGCCGGGCAGACGCTGGCGCAGGTGTTCCCGAAATTCGCCAGCCATCCGAAATCAAAGACGCTCCGGTTCTCCGAGCCGAACGCCGAACTGCTGGCCAAGCAGGCGGACATCATTTTTCTCGCGCTGCCGCACGGTGTCGCCGCCGAATACGCCGTGCCGCTGCTGAACGCCGGCTGCGTCGTCATTGATTTGAGCGCGGACTTCCGGCTCAAGAGCGCGGAGGTCTACAAGGATTTTTACGCGCACGACCATCCCGCGCCGGATTTGCTGAAAAAATCCGTCTATGGCCTGCCGGAAATTTATCGCGACGAAATCAAAAAATCCCTGCTCATCGCGTCGCCCGGCTGCTATCCGACGAGCATTTTGGTGCCGACAATTCCGCTGCTGAAAGCCGGCCTCGTCAAGCCAACCGGCATCATTGCCGACTCGTTGAGCGGCGTGAGCGGCGCGGGCCGGAAGGCGGAGATTGATTATCTTTTCTGCGAATGCAACGAAAGCATCCGGCCCTACGGCGTGCCGAAACACCGGCATTTGTCGGAAATCGAGGAGCAGCTTTCGTTCGCCGCCGGAACGAACGTCGTGATCCAGTTCACGCCGCACCTGATTCCGGTGAACCGCGGCATTTTGACGACGCTTTATCTCACGCCGGAAAAATCCGCCGATGCCGAAAAGATTTCCGCCTGTTACAAGAATGCTTACAGCGGCGAACCCTTCATCCGGCTGCTCGAAGGCAGGGCGTTGCCCGACACGAAAAACGTCGTCGGCACGAACGTCTGCGAAATCGCCTGGCGGCTCGACCCGCGCACGGGCCGGCTCATCGTGATGAGTGCCGAGGACAATCTGGTGAAGGGTGCGAGCGGCCAGGCGGTGCAAAGCATGAACATCGTGTGCGGCTGGCCGGAAACGGCGGGACTTGTTTGAATTTGAAATCTTCAATTTCAGATTTGAAATTGCGTCCGCCGCCGGCCCGACCGGCCAGATGGAATGCCGCCGATTACGCCGCGAATTCCGCCGTGCAACACACCTGGGCGCGCGAACTCATCGCCAGGCTCAAGTTGCGCGGCGGCGAGCACGTCCTCGATGTCGGCTGCGGCGACGGCAAAATCACCGCCGAAATCGCCCGCGCCGTGCCGCGCGGCTCGGCCACCGGCGTGGACGCCTCGCGGCAGATGATTGAGTTTGCCCGGAAAACTTTTCCGCCGGCTGAAATTTCCAACCTCAAATTTCAAATCATGGACGCGCGGAGAATCAAATTTGACCGGCAGTTCGATTTGATTTTTTCCAACGCCGCGTTGCACTGGTTTGACAACCATCCGGCCTTTCTGCGCGGCGCGGCTTTCGTGTTGAAACCGGGCGGGCGGCTCGTGGTTTCCTGCGGCGGCAAGGGCAACGCGCAGGATGTCTTTGTGGCGGCGCGCCCAGAAATGCGGTTGCGACCCTGGCGCAGATTTTTCCGCAAAATGCCCAGGCCGTATTTTTTTTACGCGCCGGAAGATTATGAAAAATGGCTGCCACGCTTTGGCTTCAAAATTCAGGGCGTCCGGCTCGTGCCGAAGGACGCGGCCTATGACGGGCGTGATGGTTTTGCCGCGTGGGTGCGGACGACGTGGCTGCCTTACACCCAGCGCGTGCCGGAAGAACTGCGCGAAGCATTCATCGCCGCCGTCACGGATCGTTATGTGGCGAAGCATCCGCCGGACGCGGATGGCAAGGTTCACGTCCGCATGGTGCGGCTGGAAATTGACGCGGTAAGAATATAGACACGGATTTCACGGATTGGCACAGATTCAATCCGTGAAAATCCGTGGAATCCGTGTCTGTTTTTCGTGTCATTTCGTGCATTTCGTGGTTCAATAAAAATCAAAATGAAAATGCAATTCAAACAAATTCCGGGTTCCATCGTCGCGCCACAGGGCTTTCTGGCCAGCGGCGTGTTTTGCGACATCAAACGCCTTGGCACCGGCAAAGGCTCGAACAAGGGACAGAAACGCGACCTCGCGCTGATTGTTTCCGAAGTCCCGGCGACCGTCGCCGGAATGTTCACGACGAACCAGGTCTGCGCCGCGCCGGTGAAAGTCTGCGCCGAGCGCGTCAAACAAGGCGTCGCGCAAGCCATCGTTGTGAATTCCGGCAACGCAAACGCCTGCACCGGCAAACAAGGATTGAAAAACGCCCGCGAAATGACCGCCTTGCTGGCAAAGCTTCTGCACATGCCGGCGGAACACGTTTTGGTCGGCTCGACCGGGCGCATCGGCGTCACCATGCCGATGACGAACGTGAAACGCGGAATTCTCGAAGCCGCGCAACTTCTCGGCAACGCACCCGCGCAAGGAGATGAAGCCTGCGAGGCCATCATGACCAGCGACACGCGGCCCAAGCAAATCGCGGTCGAATTCGAGCTTGGAGGCAAAACCGTCCGCATTGGCGGCATTTGCAAAGGCGCGGGAATGATCCAGCCGGGAATGTCCGCGACCGGTGCGCGACCGGCGGCATTACCGCACGGTGGATTGCATGCGACGATGCTCTGCTTCATCACGACTGACGCGGCGATTGGCGCGAAAATTTTGCAGGCGGCGCTGAACGAAGCAGTCGCCAACAGCTTCAATCGCATCACCGTGGACGGCGATATGAGCACGAACGACACGGTGCTTGTTCTCGCGAACGGGCTGGCGGGAAACAAGAACATTCAACATTCAACATTCAACATCCAACGCCGAACATTTCAAGCCGCGCTGAATTACGTCTGTCTCGAACTCGCCAAGATGATTGTGCGCGATGGCGAGGGCGTTCATCGCGTGGTGACGGTGCGGGTGAGCGGGGCGAAGACGATTCAGGACGCCGATGCCGCCGCGCGCGCGGTGGCGAACAGCCCGCTGGTGAAGACGAGCTGGCACGGCGGCGACCCGAACTGGGGCCGCATCATTGACGCCATCGGTTACAGCCCGGCAATCGTGGTGGAGGAGAAAATTGACATCGGCTATTCGGCTCCGGGTGGAAAAAAGATTTTGTGGAGCCTGAAGCGCGGCCAACCGACGAAGGCGACGTTCAAGCAACTCTGCGCCGCCGTTGCGCCCAAGGAATTTGATTTGCACATCAATCTGAATCTCGGCAAAGCCGGTGCAGTGATGTATGCCGCCGATTTGACCGAGGAATATGTGGATTTTAACAAGGGCGATGTGACGGACGCAAGTTCACTAGGCGGCTAACTTGAACATACGGACAAGATGAATCCTGACGATTATTTCCAAATGCCTCCGGAATTCCTTTTTAAGTATTTCAATCCTGAGCGCGTGGACATTCTGAAGGATTTAAGGATCCGATTTGCGAATCCTGCTACATTTAATGACCCATTTGAAGCTTATCCCAGATTCGATTTGTGGGCAGAAGAAGTTGCAAATGCGGCATTAAGACAATTGACAGCCCTACACCCATTTTTTGGAATTTCGCCCTCACAATCTGCAAAATTTGTGGACGATTACAAAAAGCAAGGGCTTAAAAAACGTGTTAAATTTCATGCTCACAATTTCCAAAAAGAATGTGGGGAAAAGTTCCGTATGCTTTGCTTTTCCGAGAGCGTGCATAGTCCGCTGATGTGGGGACATTATTGTGACTGCCATGCAGGTTTCGCATTGCAATTCGATACGAATCATCCGTTTTTTCAGGGAAGGTTAGCCAAAGTTCATTACAACAAGGAAAGGCCAAAGATTAACGACCCTTTCCCCGGATTGAGTATTCCCCTGACGAAAAATGAAGAGTGGTCATACGAAAAAGAATGGCGAATTGTTCAAGAAGCCACTTCAGCTATGCCACATTACGAAACGCTACCGGCTGAATCTATAAAGGCTATTTATTTTGGTATCAGAATGGCCGCTCCTGTCCGTCAGAAAATTCAAACTGCGTTAGATGTTGAGGGGCGCGCTCACATTCATAAGTTTGAGATGGATTTAGACCCTTCAACATACAAAATGGTTCCGATTCCAGCCAGCAAATAAAAAGCCGCCGGATTTCTCCAGCGGCTTTTGAATTCAGAATTTATTCGCGGATCAGTTTGCGGCGCGACCGCCGACGCCCTTGGTGCCTTTGGCGATGACCTTGTCCGATTGCTTCGGACGCAACGCGCGGGAAGCCGCGCCGGCCTGCCACATTTCGGAGTTGTGGATTTCGCTCAATTCCTTCGCCAACTGCGCCTGGTAATTCGGCGCGCCGCAGGCGGAAAGCACGCGGGCACATTCCTTGCCGGTCTTGACGCGGTTGTAGAGGTCCTTGAACACGGGTAACGTGGCCTTCTTGAACTTGGGTTTCCAGTCGAGCGCGCCGCGCTGGGCGGTGGCCGAGCAGTTGGAATACATCCAGTCCATGCCGTTTTCATCCACGAGCCGGATGAGGCTCTGCGTGAGCTCCTCGACGGTTTCGTTGAAGGCCTCACTCGGCGTGTGACCGTTGGCGCGGAGCACGTCGTATTGCGCCTCCATGATGCCGGCCAGCGCGCCCATCAGCACGCCGCGTTCGCCGGTGAGGTCGCTGAACACCTCATGCTGGAACGTGGTCGGGAAAAGATAGCCGGAGCCAACGCCGATGCCGACGGCCAGACAACGCTCTTCGGCGCGGCCGGTGGCGTCCTGCTCAACTGCGAAACTGGAATTGATGCCCGCGCCGGTGAGGAAATTGCGGCGGACGTTCAGTCCGGAGCCTTTCGGCGCGACCATGATCACGTCCACGTCCTTCGGCGGGATGACGCCGGTCTGCTTCTTGTAGGCAATGGAAAAGCCGTGCGAGAAATACAACGCGGCGCCGGGCTTGAGATTTTTCTTCACCAGCGGCCAGATTTGGCGCTGGGCGGCGTCCGAAACGAGCATCTGGATGATGGTGCCCTTTTGCACCGCTTCCTCGATGTCGAACAGCGTCTTGCCGGGCACCCAGCCGTCGGCGACGGCGCGGTCCCAGTCGCGCTTGAACGACTTGGCCTGGCCGACGATGACCTTGAAGCCGTTGTCGCGCAGGTTCAGTCCCTGCGCCGGGCCTTGCACGCCATAGCCGATGATGGCGATGACCTCGTTTTTGAGCACCTTGCGGGCGCGCGACATCGGAAATTCCGCGCGAGTGATGACTTTTTCCTTGGTTCCGCCAAAATCAATAATTGCCATAATTCAATCTTTCTCGTTTGTGTGTTGGTTCAATGTCTTCAACTCGTTTAAGTGAAACGTTAATTTTAATCATCAGCTTCCGTCAGTCAATTGCAAACGCAGTCAAAAACCGGTTGGCCGGGAATGATGCGGTGCCTGTCGCGCCGACGGTCACTTGCGGGGCAGCGCCACCTTGCCGGTGCGTGTGATTTCCTGCACGCCGAACGAATCCATCAGGCCGATGAATTTCTCCACCTTGCTCTCGGCGCCTGTGATTTCGATGACGAGCGACTTGGGCTGCACGTCCACGATCTTCGCGCGGAAAATGTCCGTGATCTGCATCACCTCGGCGCGGGACTTGGAATCCACCGCCACCTTCACGAGCACCAGCTCACGGTCCACGTATTCGCCCTCGCGGAAATCCTGCACCTTGATGGCGTTGGGCAGCTTGTTGAGCTGCTTGACGATCTGCTCCAGCGTCGCCTCGTCGCCGTGCGTGACAATGGTCATGCGCGAAAGATTGGGGTCGTGGGTCGGGCCGACGTTGAGCGTGTCAATGTTGTAGCCGCGGCCGCTGAACAGCCCGGCCACGCGGGTGAGCACGCCGAATTTGTTTTCCACCAGAACTGATATTGTGTGTCGCATAAATCCCGTTTGGAACGGAAGGAAAGACTAACAACCGCGACGGAACAGGTCAATTTGCATTTTCACGCCGCGCCGGTGATTGGGGGCAAATCGCGGCATCCAGCGCGTCGAGGCTCGCGTTCACCGTTCTTGAACCGGTGTTGAATTTGCCCCGTGAATGTATCCACTTCGCGCTTGCCCGCCGGGAAGAATTCTTTTTTAATCGCCCCATGAATTCTCGCAAAACCTGTTTCGCCTGCACACTCGGCTTCCTGCTTCTTTTCGGCGCGGCCATTTCAGCCCCCGCCGCCGATGACCCGCTCGGCTGGCCGGTCGCCACGCGCACAAATCATCCGTGGACGCGCTGGTGGTGGCTCGGCAGCGCGGTGGACAAAACCAATCTCACGCTGATGCTCACGGAATTTCACGACGCGGGCATCGGCGGCGTGGAAATCTGCCCGATTTACGGCGCAAAAGGTTACGAAGACCGCTTCATTGATTTTCTCACGCCGAAATGGATGGAAATGCTCGCGCACACGACCACCGAGGCGAAGCGGCTCGGCCTGGGCGTGGACATGACCACCGGCACGGGCTGGCCGATGGGCGGGCCGCATGTGCCGACGAATTACGCTTCGGCGCAGGTCATCATGCAAAGTTATGAAGTCGCGGGCGGCGGCACGTTGCAGGCCGCGCTGCCCAAAAGCCGGCTGCAATGTCTCATGGCATTTTCGGACACGGGCAAACAAATTGACCTGACCGCCAGAGTGAAAAACGGCGCGCTCGACTGGACGGCGCCGCCGGGCCAGTGGAAACTTTACGCGATGTCGCTGAACGGGCCGATGCAAAAAGTCAAACGCGCCGCGCCCGGCGGCGTCGGCAGCGTGCAGGATCCGTTTTCGGTGAAGGCGATGAACGATTATTTGTCGTATTTCGACAAGGCTTTTGCCGGCTTCACCGCGCCGATGCCGCGTTCCCAGTTCCACGATTCCTACGAATATTATGACGCCGACGGGACGCCGGATTTCTTCAGCGAATTCCAAAAGCGCCGCGGCTACGACCTGCGCACGCAACTGCCCGCGCTGTTCGACGAAGGCGCGCCGGAAAAAATCGCGCAGATCAAAAATGATTACCGCGAAACGCTCGCCGATTTGCACCTGGCCTACGTCCAGGACTGGACGCGCTGGGCGCATTCGCACGGCATGATGACGCGCAACCAGGCACACGGCGGCCCGGACAATTTGCTCGACACCTACGCGGCGGCGGACATTCCCGAAATGGAAATCTACAGTGCCTACAGCGAAAACCAGATGCCGATGATGAAAACCGCCCCATCCGCCGCGCACTTGAGCGGCCGCACGCTCGCGTCCTCCGAATCGTTCACCTGGATGACGGAACATTTCAACTCGACACTTTCGCAGGTAAAACAGGCGGCGGATTTTCTGTTCATCTCCGGCGTGAACCACATTTTCTACCACGGCATTCCGTATTCGCCCGCCGAGGCGCCGTGGCCGGGCTGGCAGTTTTACGCGGCGGTCAACTTCGGCCCGTCGGGCGGACTCTGGCACGATTTGCCGGAGTTCAACGCCTACGCCACGCGCGTCCAGTCCGTTTTGCAAAGCGGCGCGCCCGCGAACGACGTGCTGTTCTACCTGCCGTTCAACGACAAGTGGCAGACCACCGCGACCAACCTGCTGATGATGTTCGACACTTCCGGCAAATGGATGGAGTCCGAGCCGTTTTACCAGACCGCCATGGCGCTGTGGAATCGCGGCTACGCCTACGACGAAGTGTCCGACCGGTTTCTCGCGTTGGCCAAGGTCGTGGACGGAAAAATCGTCATGCCCGGCGGCAGCTACCGCGTGATTGTCCTGCCGAAATGCAATTTCATGCCGCTGCCGACAATGCAAAAACTGGTCGAACTCGCGCGCGACGGCGCAACAATTATTGTGAAAGACGGCCTGCCCGGTGACGTGCCGGGATTCGCTGATTATGAAAAACGCCACGCGGAATTTCAGCAATTGACCGGCACGCTCCAATTCCAGCCGGAGGCAAATTCACTTTACAAAGCGGCGGTTGGCAAAGGCGCAATCTGGCTCGGCGCCGATTTGAACGCGCTGCTGGAAACAGCGCAAGTCCCGCGCGAAGCCGCGTCTGACCTCGGTGTCCGTTTCGTGCGCCGCTCGCACGCGGAAGGTTATCACTATTTCTTCGCCAATCGCAGCGACAAGGCCGTGGACGGCTGGGTGACGCTTGGCAGAAATGCACAATCCGCCGTGATTCTCGATCCGCGCTTTGACGACCACTCCGGCGTGGCTTCGCTGCTCAAGACCCCCGCCGGCACGACAGCGGTTTATCTGCAATTGCTGCCGGGCGAATCGTGCATCCTGCGGACGTTCACGGACAAATCCGTCACCGGCCCGGCGTGGCCGTATCTCAAACCGGGCGGCGAGCCGCAAAACATTTCCGGCACTTGGAAAGTTAATTTTGTTGAAGGCGGGCCGGAGCTGCCGAAGAGTTTTGAGACAAGCGCGCTGGGTTCGTGGACAACACAGGATGATCCGGAAACGAAACGCTTCGCCGGCTCCGCGCATTACACCATCGAGTTTGAAAAACCGGCGGGCGATGCGAGCGACTGGCTGCTCGACCTCGGCAAAGTCTGCGACAGCGCGCGGGTGAAATTGAACGGCCACGAAATCGCCGCGCCATGGTGCGCGCCGTTCAAAATCACCGTGGGCAAATGGCTCCAGCCGGGCAAAAATGTTTTGGAAGTGGAAGTCACCAACATCGCCGCCAATCGCGTCCGCGACCTGGACATTCGCAAGGTGAACTGGAAGTATTTCTACGACGCCAATCTCGCGAGCCTCACGCAAAAGGGCGGTCTTGACGCCTCCGTCTGGCCCATCCGCGACTCCGGCCTGCTCGGCCCGGTCACGCTGACAGCGATGACGCCCGGCTTAATACAAGTGCGCCAGGAGAGAGTAACTAGCACACCTCGCGGCGCGGGCCGCTAAACTTTGTAGTCCCACTCCTTGCGATAAGGCGTGTCAACGAAGCCGTTGGCCTGGTCGTCGTTGGTGAATTTCATGGCCTGCGAGTCCCACAGCAGGACTTTGGAACTGCGGTAATAGGGTTCTCCCGTTTCGCCGCCCGCCGGGGGAGTTGACCCGGGCGCATGCACGTGGCCGTCGCCTGACGCGGGAACCCACACGATGGCGGAGTCCGACCGGCCGGAGCCGCCCCAATTTCCGGGACGCGCGCCCGGCGGCGGGGCGCTATACCGGCGCAGCGCCGCCGTTCCCAGCAGGGCGAATTCCGTCAGATCGCAGGCGAACTCCACGGGCGTGATTGACTTCTTGCCGGCTTTGCAGGCTCGCAGCCACTCGGCGTAATGGTCCGGCCGCTCGCAGCGCGGCAGGTAGGGTTCGGGCTGTTTGAAATCTTTGAAACGGCCCTCGGGCAAAAGCCAGCCGCCGGGCAGTCCTTGAAATTTCTGGCCCGGCTGGGGCAGAACATGGTCGGGCAGCGACGGACTGCCGCCATAGAACGCGGAAACCTGAACGCCACTGTCGCCGACGAACATCATACCCCGGCCCGGCATCCCCATCGAAGCGGGCATGCTCAACGGTCGTGGCGGTTGCAGGCCGCCGTCATAAAAGTAGGCCATCATCTCCGGGTGTTTGCCGCGCGCCGGAAAGTGCCACTGGACAAAATTGGAGATGCTCGCGCACTCGCTGTTGGCGACCGAACCGGTGAGGGCGAAGGACTGGCAGGCGTCGGCCGCAACCCAGTCCGGCGCTCCCATTTCGAGTTCGTCATGGAAAATGTGCAGCGCGTGGCAGGCAACGTCGCCCAGGTTGCCCGTGCCGAAATCCCACCAGGGCCGCCAGTTGCCGTAATGGTAGATTCTGTGGTAAGGCCGCGCCGGAGACGGGCCGCACCACTCGTCCCAATCCATCCCGGCGGGCGGCGTCTGGATTTCCGCCGGTCTTTTCAATCCGCTGGGGCTGTGCGTGCCGGTCCAGAAATGCACTTCACGGATCGGGCCGATGGCCCCGCTCAACAGCAGCTCTGTTGTGGCCCGCGCGGGAGAGGAACGCGAATCCTGAATGCTCGCCTTGGTGGTGACCTTGGAAGCCAGGCACGCGGCCTTGACCCGCCGGGCTTCGGCGATGGTGCGCGTGATGGGCTTGGCGCAGTAAATGTGTTTGTTCATCGCCAGTCCCGCCAGCACCAGGTGGGAATGCCAGTGGTCCGGCGTGGCGACAATCAGCGCGTCGAAGTTTTTTTCCTCCTTGTCGAACATCTGCCGGAAATCCTTGTAAAGCCTGGCCTTGGGATGGAGCTTGAACGCCTCCGCCGAATACTCGTGGTCAAGGTCGCAAAGCGCGACGATCTCCTCGTCCTTGCAGCCGGCCAGATAATCCTGCCCCACGCCGCCGACGCCCACGCAGGCGATGCGGAGTTTGTCGCCGGGGGCAGGATCGGAGACGGCGGCTCCGAACACAAAGCGCGGGACCGCGAGCGACGCCAACCCGGCGGCAATGGCGGTGCGCCGGGACATTCCAGTTTTGACTGATTCGTTTGAATTCATAAGAACGCCTTCCTTTCTCGACTTTGTTCAAATTGTATTGAATTGAAATTGATGCATTTGATGGCGGACGATCCGCCGGCTGCCAAGCACACATGGCAAACTACCACCGTCCATCACTTTTCCGTGTTCGCCCGGATGTGGATGATCTGGCCGATGAGATAGAGCCAGATCGAAAGTCCCCAAGCCGACGCCATGAGCAACCAGCAAATGTCGCCACCCGGCGCATCCACGCCGATGCTGCCGTAAATTCCAGCAAACAAAAGCAGCACTCCGAGAAAAAATATCACGAGCGACAGCGTGATAAAACTTTTGGCCTGACTCCTGATTTTCTTGACACGATAATAATCCTGCATGGCTCGCCTTTCATCTTCCCGTTCCGATTCATCCGGTGGCACGATTGGCGCAATGTCCGGCGCTGGAAAATAATTGGTGCAGTCGTTGCAATTCAAGATGCCATCCGCCGCCACGGTAACATTTGATGATCCGCATTTTGGACAGTTCAACCCGGCCTTCGCTTCGGAGATCCCGGCAATCTCAAACTCATGGTTGCAGGCCGGACAGTTGGCGGTGTATTTCATGCATTAATTTCCTCACTTCTTTTTTGGAACTCTGAACCCGTGCCGCCGGTCAAGTTACTCCGCCAGCTTCAGTGAATAAGTGCGATTCAGCAGCGCCTTTGGCATCGGCACCACGCAGATGTTCAACGAACGATTGTCCTTGGAGATCAGGGCCGATTCGATTTCGATCTTGGTGCCGTCCGCGTTGAACGTCGGGTGAATGTGATCCGCGCCCACTTTCTGGGGACCGGCCAGCAGGGTTGCTTCGCCGTTGTGACGGTCAAAGACCCAGACTTCATAGGCAAAATCATCGCAGGCGGCCCAGCGGCCATCCGCCGATCCGCCGACGTGCCAGTCCGAGTGGCCTTGCGACCACGCGGGCACCTGCCCGGCAATCCGCATCTCGCGTGTCTGCAAATTCACGATGCCCACGCCGGTCGGATGCTCCATTGTTCCCGACGCGCCCCAGTCAGAATTGGTGGTGGCGCTCGCGATGCTGCGATGGCCGAGGATGGCGATGGCCACTTCATTCGTGCTGATAAATGCCTCGTGCGTGATCCAGTCAAACGACGCCTCTGGGAAAAGCGGCCGCAGCCCGCTGCCGTCCGCGTTGACATACCAGGTCCGTTGCGGCGCCTTGCCGCCGGTTTCCCAGCAGAACACAATCTGGCCCGGAGCCCAGGGATTGCTCTGCACGTGGCCGATCTGGAAGCCGACGTTGCAGATCATTTTGACCTCGCCGGTCTTGAGGTTCATGCTGCGCAGCCCGCTTGGTCCGGCGCCCATGCCGCGAGGCCCAAAACCCTTCATCAGCGTTTGCCCCTCGGACAACTGCGCCGTTTCCGGGCCGTTGACCCTGAAATACATGAAGTCGTCATTGGCGTCCAATCCCATGTTGCCGTCGGCATTGAGGCCGGTCGGGATTGTTCCGCAGACGCGCGTGTAATTGGCCGCGGGCTTCACGGTCCCGGCGGCAACGTCGGCAAAAAGTTTTTCGAGGTCAATTTCCAGAATCTGCCGCGGTCCGCCAAAGCCGCCTCTTCCGCCGCCGCCGCCGCGACGACCCGCCGGCGCGTTTGTCGCTCCATCCGCAACCGGTCCGCGGGCCGCGCCTTCCGCAGCGCCGGCCGCCGGGGCTGGTCCCCGGCCTCTGTCGCCACCGCCAGCGCCCGCCATGACGTAGAGCTTCATCGTTTTATTGCCGGCGCACAGCATTCCGATGAAGCCGGTTTCAGTGACCTGCACAATCAGTCCCGATTCCTCGTTGACCGCGAACGCCTGCGAACCGCCTTCGCGGTTGCCCCGGAAAATCAGCCACTTCCCGTCCGCCGTCCATTGCCGGTGCGTCTGGTAAATCTTCGACTGCGTGTAGCCGCCGTCGGTGCTGGTCAGAAATTCGAGCGGCAATCCCGTGACCGGATCGGGAACGATTTTCTTTTCCGACGGCCAGGTTCTGCCCATCTGCCCGAACGCGGCGGTCGAGGAAATCAACACGAGGGCGGCGAGACAAGTTGCGGTTTTGAATGTTCTGGAGTTCATTGGCAATTCCTTTCGTTGCTGGTTGACAAATTATTGTTTCAAATTTTTGGGAACGGTGGAGGCATACTTGCCATGACAGCCGCGGAAGGCAAGCAAGAACTGTCAGAAAATTTTTGCCGCATGGCGCCGCCGAATCGAGGCAGGAACAAATAAAAGCCGGGGTAAAGAACCGAATGAAATTTGCAAACCGGCGGGCATGGCAGGCGGGCAACGGCGAGGCTGGCCTTCACTGCGGATTCCCGGAGAGCCAGAAGCGGATGTTGGTGGCCTGCGGATTATGCGGGTCCAGCTCCAGCCACTTCAAATAGTGCTGCCGCGCCTGCGGCGTGTCGCGCAATTGCTGCGCGTAAAGATTGCCCAGCGCCAGTTGCGCGCGCGCATCGTCCGGGTTCGCCGCCACGATTTTTTTCAGCTCGTTCACCGCGTCGGTCGCGTAGCCCGCCGACTTCAGCGCCAGCGCGAAATTATAGCGCGCATCCGCCGAGTCCGGCTGGAGGGCCAGCGCCATTTCGGAAGCGGCCAGCGAATGGCTGAAATCGCGCTGCCGCCAGGCCAGCACGGCGTAATTGTATTGCGCCTCGAACCAGGCCGGGTCCAGCTCCGCCGCCTTGCGATACGAATTCATTGCCGCCGCCAAATCATGATTTTGCTCGGCTTGCCGCGCATCGGCAAATGCGCGGGCCGCCGCCTGCCGGTCGCCCGCCCCCGGCTTGGGCGGCGAACGATACAAATAGCGCGGGAACGTCGGCGGCGCGGGCGGAGCCGGCTTCACCGTCGCGATGGCAGGCGTGGCGGAAACCTGACCCGAACCTGACGTCAACGGCGTCACTCCGCTCTGGGTGTAATTTACTGGCGGCGTGGAAGAACCGGATGCGCGACCCGGATTGGGCTGTTGCAGTCCGCCTGTTCTTGCCGCCGCAACCGGTTCCACCGGAGCGGACGGCGCGGACACGTTGGACGCCGTCACAATCGCCGGCCCAGGTTGAACCGCCACAACTTCCGCCGGTGTGGCCGGGCGCGGCCCGGCGGGAGTGTTGTTTCTGCCGCCCGTCTGCATCCTCGGCGGCAAAACCGGATGAACGGCGGCCGGCGCCGCCGGTTTGGTCTCGCCCGCGTTTGGCTTCGCGGGAACGGCGGTTTCATTTTCGTTCACCGGCGGCGGGTTTATCGCGGCGGCCAGCGCCGGTTGTTCCAGGCCGCGGACCAGATCGTTGACGGCGTCCCAATCCGCCCGGCGCGGCGTGAGCGCCAGATACGCGCGGTAATTTTTCAGCGCCTGCGCGTCGTCGCGCAAATACTGCCGGTCCACCGTCGCCAGATTCAGCAGCGCGGGCGCGCAATCCGGATGCGCCGCAACGGCGGCGGAGAAAAACTTCGCCGCGTCCTGCGGGCGTCCGTCCGCGACGAACGCCAGGCCGAGTCCGTTCAACGCCTCGGCATTGTTTGGGTTGAGAGACAGCGCGGTGCTGAAACTTTTCTCCGCCGGAAGGATGTCATGCAGCTTGAGCTGCGCCGAGCCGAGCTTGAGCCAGCCTTCCGGCGTGTTGCCGCGCCGCAACGTGTAGGCAATAAATTCCGTCCGGGCCGCGTCGGGCTTGTTCTGCTCCAGCCAGAGGCAGCCGAGATTGTAATGCGCCTCCACCAGGTCGCGGTTGAATTTCAGCGCGTTTTGATACGCCTGCGCGGCGTCCGCTGGCTGCCCGGCATATTGCAGCGCAACGCCGTAATAATTCCACGCCGCGGCGTTCGTGGCCAGCAGCGTCGTGGCGGTCTTCAATTGCGCCACCGCTCCGGCGTAATCGCCGCGATCCAGAAGTTTTTTGCCGGCCAGCAGCGCCCGCGGCCCCGCCGGCGAGCAGCCGGAAATGAAAACGGCGAGCGCAAGCAAAAGCAAAGGACGAAGATGGCAGATGGAAGATGGAAGATGGCGAACGGCGTGCCACCGAACCATTCCATTCACCATCTTCCATCCTCCATCCTCGCGTTGAATTTTCATGGCCAGCATCGGCATTGGTGTTATCATCCGCGCCCTGAAGTGTCAAGAAACGCGCAATGCGCAAATGAAGAATGTAGAATGAAGAATGAAGAACCAAAATTGAAGCGCGGCGCCGCCGGGCGAATCATTTCTTCATTCTTCATCCTGCATTTTTCCTTTGTCTTGTTTTCCGCCCGCGCAGCCGAACCCGTTTCCCTCCGAACCACCAATTCGCCCTCCCGCGTCGTCATCGTCAGAAATCAAAACGCCGTGTTCGATTTCCAGCCGGATGCCGCCATCGTCCAGGACATGGTCAACCGCGGCCTCACGAATTTCACCGGCAGGGCGGCAATCGCCGAAGCGTGGCGGAGCCTCGTCTCCACGCAGGACGTCGTCGGCATCAAGGTTTGCGCCGAACCCGGCGAAATCAGCGGCACGCGCCCGGCGGTGGCGGCGGCGGTGATTCGCGGACTGCTCGACGCGGGCGTGCCGGCGGATCACATTGTCATCTGGGACAAGCACGCGGACGATTTGCGCGCGGCGGGATTTTCCCGGCTCGCCGCGCAATTCGGCGCGCGCGTCGCGGGAGCCGTGGACGCCGGCTACGACCCGACGAATTTTTACAACCCCGACACCGCCATCATCGGCAATCTCCTCTGGGGCGATTTGGAATTCGGAAAAACAGGCGAAAACGTCGGGCGCAAATCCTTTGTCTCCAAACTGATCAGCCGCGACATCACCAAAATCATCAGCGTCGCGCCGCTGCTCAACGACAACGTCACCGGTGTTTGCGGCCATCTTTACAGCCTGGCGATGGCCAGCGTGGACAACACCTTCCGGTTCGACGGCGACCCGGGCCGGCTCGCCGTGGCCGTGCCGGAGATTTACGCCCTGCCCGCGCTCGGCGACCGCGTCGCGCTGAACATCACCGACGCGCTCATCGGCCAGTATGAAGGCGGCGAGCGCGGCCTGCTGCATTACTCGTCCGTGCCGGGCCAGCTTTGGTTCAGCCGCGACCCCGTGGCGCTCGACACGATGGCCGTTCAGGAACTGGAACGCGAACGCCGCGCCGCGAACGCGCCGGAATTCACGCCGCATCTGGAAATTTACACCAACGCCGTCCTGCTCCAGCTCGGCGTGAACGATCCGGCGAAGATTCAAGTGGAACAAATCCAATGAAAAAATGCCCCTATTGCGGCGCCGAATATCCCGATGACGCGGTGATGTGCGCGATTGACCAGACCCCGTTCGAGCGTCCCGTCAAGCCGTCGCCGCCTGAACCCGGACACAGACAGCCGGAATATTCCGAATATGAATTTGTGCCGCTTTCGGAGTCGGATCGGGAGATGGACCTGGTGACGCTGGTGAGGTGCCGCACGCTCATGGCGGCGGACATGGTCGCTTCAAGGCTCCGGGCCGCGGGAATTGAAGCGTTCCTGCCCGATGAATCCCTGATGCAGACCGTCGCATGGAATGTCAGCACCTACGGATACGTTCGGGTGCAGGTTTCCCCGGAAGATTATGACTCCGCGAGAAATTTGCTTTCAAGACATGGCGGCGTTGGTTGACCATCTGCCGGATGCCTGCGGCGTGACCGGAAAGGCGGAATTGGAAGCCCGGCAGTCTTGCGCGAAGGGAGAACAGTCTTGCCAGAATACCGTTCGTGTGCGAATGTTTGCATTGTATGGCAACCATGACAAAAGAAGCAACCGTGTCGGTGCGGCTCACCGCCCGCGAAAAATCCGGCCTGGACGCCGACGCCCGCATGAAGGGGATTCCCTCCGGCACGGCGGCGGCAGGCTACATTGCCGAGGGCGTGCGGCGCAGCCGGTTTCCGGCGATTGAATTTCGGGACGGCCAGCCGGGCC
>CAYYWB010000039.1:0-16302 GCA_964475285.1 uncultured Bifidobacteriaceae bacterium
GAACAGGGCTACGAGGTCATCGGCATCACGCTCAAGCTCTGGCCGCAGGATTGCGTGAACCGCGCGGAGGACAAATGCTGCGGCCCGCAGGCCGTCACCGACGCGCGCTCGGTCTGCGACAAGCTCGACATCCCGTATTACCTCATTGACGAGGCGGCGGAATTCCAGAAGCACGTCATCCAATACTTCGCCGACGAATACAAGGCCGGCCGCACGCCGAACCCGTGCGTGATGTGCAATCAAAATTTGAAATTTGGCCGGCTCATTGACCGCGCAGATCAGCTCGGCGCGCAATTCATCGCCACCGGCCATTTCGCGCGCGTGGAAAAAAGCGCGGACGGTTCGCGTCATCTGCTCAAGCGCGGACGGGATTTGAAAAAGGATCAAAGTTATTTCCTGTTCTCGCTGCGGCAGGACCAGCTTGCGCGCGCGATGTTTCCGCTCGGCGAGAAGACCAAGAGCGACACGCGCGCGGTCGCGCGGCAGTGCCGGCTCAAGACCGCCGACAAGGAGGAGAGCATGGAAATCTGCTTCGTGCCGGACAACAATTACGGCGGTTTTCTCCAGCAGGCCGGTCTGGTGCAAAAGCACCGCGGCGAGATAGTGGATTTGCACGGCCGCGTTCTCGGCCATCACGACGGCATTGAACTTTACACCATCGGCCAGCGCAAAGGCCTTGGCATCACGACGCCCAAGCCGGTTTATGTCGTGGAGCTGGATGCGGAGAACAACCGCGTGGTCGTCGGCGATGATTCCGCGCTCGACCGCAACGAGTTCACCGCGACGAATTGCAACTGGCATCCGTTCGACAAACTGGCCGGACCAATCGAAGTCACGGCGAAAATCCGTTACAACCATCCCGGCACGCCCGCGACGGTGACGCCGACCGGGAACGGCTCGGTGAAAGTAAAATTGCATTCCGCCCAGCGCGCCATCACGCCCGGCCAAGCGGCGGTGTTTTATCAGGATGATCTCGTGGTCGGCGGCGGGTGGATTGCGCGATCGGAAAAAACTGGCCCGGCCATTTGACAGTCGGCCCAAGCCGGTGCATGGTAGCCGCCATGAAAACAATGCTGCTTTTGCTCGCCACAATTATGACCACCCCCCTTTTCATTTGCGCCGCCGATTCGCTTTACGACATTCCGCTCAAGGACATTGACGGCAAGGACACCACGCTCAGGCCGTATGCCGGACAGGTGATGCTCATTGTCAATGTCGCGTCAAAATGCGGCTTCACCCCGCAATATGCCGCACTGGAATCCGTCTATAAAAAATACGACTGGCAGGGACTGGTCGTCTGCGGTTTCCCCTGCAACCAGTTTGGCGGCCAGGAGCCGGGCACGGACGCGGACATCAAGGAATTCTGCACCGCCAAATACAACGTCACGTTTCCAATGTTCGACAAGCTGGAAGTCAACGGTGCAAACCGGCATCCGCTCTACGTCGCGCTCGCCGGCAAGGACTCGCAGTTTTCCGGCGACATCAAATGGAATTTCACCAAGTTTCTGATCGGGCGGGACGGCAAAATCCTGAACCGCTTCGATTCCAAGGTGAAACCCGATTCGGAGGAAGTGACCAAAGCCATCGAAGCCGCGCTCACGGCGAAATGAAGCACCGCCCTGCCAGACGGCTGGATGGCTTGCGCGGCAAGGTTGCGAATGCCGGCCGGAAATTCAAGGTCCGCCGGCGTGATTGAAGCCGGCGTTTTTCAGCGCGGGCCAGAACAGGACGACGGGCAGCAGGCTGCCGGCGATGGCCGGGTTGTTTTTCTTTTCCGACACGCGGCGAAGTCAAGCCATAGCCGGAAAGTTGCGAATGAAATTCATCCCGTCTGGAATTGTCCCCCGTCGAAACCCGCACTACGGCGAAGCCATATTCCCCCGCCCGTCTCCAAACCTAATAAGACGGCTAAAAAAAGCCGCAACACGATTACTCGTTGATTCCCCAGCGTGGCACCCCGTGCGGTTCTTGCAGGATGTTTTCCAAAACCGAACTGACCTGCGTTGCCCGCAACCACATTTCCTCCATCATCTGCTCCGGATCCTCCGCCGTCATCTTCACCTCGTCCGCCGCGATCAGGAGCGGAACCACGCTCTCCACGCCGCCGGTGTTGCTTGCCGGTTGTTGCACAGGATTCATAACGCACCCTTCACCAGCCGGCACACGAATGCAAGTGTTTATTTACCCGCATCAGGAATAGGCATTTTGCCTACCCACTTCGGGCGGATTTGATTTGACCGGAGCGTGGAAGAATTTAATTTGCCGGCATGGATCATTCACCCGGTTTTCTCAAGCTGGTCGCCGACGCCAAAAAACACGTCAACGAAATCAGCGTTGCCGAGGCGCGGGCAAAGCTGGCGGCGCATTCCAAGGCCGTGCTGATTGACGTGCGCGAGGATCACGAATGGCTGGCGGGCCACGCGGTTGAGGCGGTGCATCTGGGCAAAGGCATCTTGGAGCGCGACCTGGAAAAACTTTATCCCGACACGAATGCGGAAATCATCATGTATTGCGGCGGCGGCTTCCGTTCGGCGCTGACCTGCGACGCGGCGCAAAAAATGGGCTACCAAAAAGTCCATTCGCTCATCGGCGGCTACAAAGGCATGGTCGCCGCCGGCTGGCCGATGACAAAGTAGGCGCGCTGCCGGCGGGAAAGATTTGTTCCGTTCACCGTTTCACCTGCGGCGTTTCGGCGATCACCTTCCGGTGTTCCAGCTTTTCAAGCTTCGGCGCGATGACCACCTGGCAGTAACCGGCGTTGGAATTGTTGTCGAAGTATTGCTGGTGATAATCCTCGGCCTTGTAAAATTTCTTGAGCGGCACGATTTCCGTCACGATGGGATTGCGGAAATCCTTCTGCGCCTCCAGCCGGGATTTTTCCGCAATCAATTTCTGCTTTTCGTCGCGATATAAAATGATGGAGCGATATGACGTGCCTTCATCCGCGCCCTGGCGGTTGAGCGTGGTCGGGTCGTGCGCCTGCCAGAAAACTTCCAGCAGCCTGGCGTAGGAAATTTTCGCAGGATCAAATTCAATCTGCGTCACCTCGGCGTGGCCGGTCGTCTCGCTGCAAACCTCGCGATAGGTCGGACTCTCCGTGGTGCCGCCAGCAAAACCGCTCGTGACAGAAATCACGCCGGGCAGCCGCTCGAAAACGGCTTCCATGCACCAGAAACAGCCGCCGCCCAGGTCGGCGGTTTCAATCTTGTTCGTCGGGTTTGATTCAGTTGCGTTCATGTGTTCGACAGGCTCCGGGGGTAAATCAGCTTGCACCCGGCGCGGGCAGAAACAGTTCACCGCGCCGGCGGCCAGCAAAATTAAAAAGGTGCATCTCATTTGGTGTTCAACGTCTCCAGCCCGGTCGTGGCCGGCGGCAAAACCTTACACCATTTCTGTTTATTCCGCTTCGGGCTTGTCCAGGTGTTCGCCGGGCGGCAGTCCGGCATATTTCTCAAAATGCTCCGGCTTGAGCGGTTCGGAGATGGCGTTTTCACCGCCCAGCCATTTGCCGAGGTCAATGAGCTTGCAGCGATGCGAACAGAACGGGCCGTATTTTCCGGCCAGCCAGTCGCCGGTCTTTTTGCAGGTCGGGCATTTGACTCGCAGCATGGCTACTTGGTTTCGGCGGCAACGGCCTTGAGGTCGGTCGCGACATTCACGGCGGCATCCAGCGGGACGCCGCCGTCGGTGAGGGTTTTCTGCACGTCATTGAACAGCATCGGCTGCTGCGCCGCCGAAAGATGCGAGCTGTTGAAGAGGGCGTGGACCTCCCGTGCCAGTTTGGTCTGCTGCGCCGGTGTCAGTCTTTTGTTCCCCGCAACCGCCGATGCGAGATCATCCGCCAGTTTTTTGACGGAAGTTGACGAAGGCTTGGCGCCCTGCGCCGCCTGCGACAAATTGTTCAACAGCGAAATTTTTTGCGCGGGATCCGGCTTGTCACCCGTTGAGTTTTTGAGCGCGGCAAAATCCGATTGCAAACCGGAGACGTTGTTCAACGTCGCCTGCAGCACGGGATCAACGGGCGCAGGTGCGGGAGCGGTCCCCGACGCGGCGGCGGCGCTGGCGGGGTCGCCGGCCGCCCTTTGGATCCGCTGTTGTTCCGCGTCGTTTTGGGCGCTGTCCCGCTTCGCCTGCTGCTTGGCAATGGAATAATTAACCTCCTGCGCCAGCAGGGTTCCGGCGGTGAAGAGCACGCACGCAAGCACGATGGGAGTTTTCATAACTGTTTATGGATTTACCGTCAAACTACCACCTTTTGACAGTAATGAAACATAATCTTCGAGAATGCGCTCGGACTCGTCCAGCATCGGATCAAACGGCGGCGGCGACTTTTTCGCCTCGGCTTTGGACACATTATTGGTCGCGCTGGACAGAATATTCGTGGTGCCGTCCGGGAGCGGCAGTCCTGGCTCGGCGGAATTCTTGACGGTCAATTCATAGATTTTCACGCCGGAATCGGGCCGGCTTTCCCGCTCCTTGTCGCGCGCCTCGTTTTGCAAGGTGATGCGCTCGTGCTCCTTGATGGCGTCGCGCTCGTTGAGGGTGGCGGTCCGGTCGGCTTGAGATTTTTTAAATTGCTCGATGTCCTGCCGGACATAGGCAAAATCCTGATTAGTGAGAATGCGCGCGTCGGAAAGCTGGTGCAGTTCGGCCAGGTAGGGCTGGACTAGGTTCACCTTCGCGTAGTTCGCCGGCTGGATGGTGTCCCACGCCAGCGGGTTGTCCAGGCTCGTTTCGCCAATCAGCGTCGAAAAATTCAGCACATCCGGCAACACAATGTCCGGCACCACGCCCTTGAGCTGCGTCGAAGCGCCGCTGACGCGGTAAAATTTACGGATCGTGATTTTGAGGGCGCCGGGGTCGTTCGTGCTGTTGATCATGAACGGCTTGAGCGGGTTCAGATTTTGCACCGTGCCTTTGCCGTGCGTGGACGTGTCGCCGACAATCAGCGCGCGGCCGTAATCCTGCAACGCCGCCGCCGCAATCTCCGCCGCCGAGGCGCTGAAGCGGTTGATCATCACCACCAGCGGGCCGGTGTAAAGCTCGTCCGGATCGGTGTCGGAATCCACCGTCACCTGGTTGTCAGGATTGCGCGCCTGCACCACCGGGCCTTCTTTGATGAACAGGCCGGTGAACTTGATCGCCTCCTCCAGCGAGCCGCCGGGATTGTAGCGCAGATCAACGATGATGCCCGCGACATGTTCCTGCTTGAGCTTCTTGATCAGCTTGGCGACATCCTCGGAGGTGTATTTGGGCGTGGCGTGGCCGTTGTTGGCCGTGAAATCAACCGGCGCATAAAACGACGGCAGGTCAATAATGCCGATGCGGTTCGTGCCGCCGTGATCGTCGGGCATTTCAATCAGCTTGGCCTTGGCCTCCGAATCTTCGAGCTTGATTTCGTCACGGACAAGGCTGATCACTTTGCGCGTCGTGAAGTCCGGGGCCGGATTGATGGTCAGCCGCACTTCGGTGCCTTTCGGCCCGCGGATTTGCTGGACGACTTTTTCCAGCTCCATGTCCACCACGTCCACCGGCGGCTTGTTGCCCTGCGCCACGGCGACGATGCGGTCTTTTTCATTGAGCAATTTGCTTTTGCTCGCCGGGCCGCCCGCGACGAGCGAGAGGATGGTGCAATAACCGTCGTCCTCCCGCAGTTGCGCGCCGATGCCAAACAGTGACAGGTTCATCCCGATGGAAAAATCCTGCGCGTGCGGCGCGCTGAAATAATCCGAGTGCGGATCGTAGGCGTGGGCCAGCGCGTTCAAATAAATCTGCAGCACGCTGTCGCTGTCCTGGTTGGTCATCAGGTGCAGGTTCCAGCGGGTGTGCCGTTCCAGCGTGGCGATGATGTTGGTGTTCGCATCCGCCGGCAGCTTGATGGTGAACACGCCATTGGTCTCGGACATCTCCCGGCCCAGCTTGTCCTGCAAATATTCATAGCGCACCTGCTGCCGCCAGAGCTGCTGCGCCTCCGCCAGATCCTTCGGAAACGGCTCGTGCCGGCGGTCAATCTGGATTTTCTCGTCCGTGTTGAATTTGAACTTGTCGTGCTGCAACAATTCATCCACATACGCCGTGTGCTGCTGGAACCGTTCCTGGTAGCGCTGGTAAATCGCAAACGCCGGCGACAAATCCGCCGTGCCACGGCCACCAGTCGTCAGCACGTCGAGATTGGTCCGAAACCGGCCGAACTCCGCCAGATCACTTTGCAAAAAATACTCGTGCCGCGGATCAAGGGAGTCAATGTAGCCGTCAAAAAATTTGACCGACAGATCCTTGTCCAGCGGATGTTGCAAATAGTGATAATCCTCCAGCAGCCGCGCCGCAACGTAGGCGATGCGCGGATCGTCCGCCCCCGGTTTCAAACTGTTCACCGGCAGGGCCACCGCCGGCGGCGGTGCCATCCGGCCCGTTTCGCAGCCGACCCAGATGACCAGCCCGACGGCAACGCTGAACGGCACCGGCCAGAATTTTTTTAGCTGTAACATGATGTTTGGCACACTTTGACTCAATTTAAACCAATTTGTTCACTGAGGGAAATAAATTGCGACGGGCGTGGATGCTCATGACAAACCGGGCGGCACGTTTTAGACGGAGCGCGAACGGCCCCTGTCCGCGGCATCCGCTGCCGTTTGAAATGGCTGGGATTTTCCGCCAGCCACGGCAGAAATAGTTTGTTCAAGGCATAATTCCACAAAAAAGCCGCGCGGGATTACCGCGCGGCTGATGCGACTGTGAATCGCGAGCGGACGCTTACTTCCTGGCCGGCATGGGCACGGTGGCCGAAAGCAACTTTGCCTTGGCGCAAAGGAAATAAACCACCGCGCCGACGACAAACGCAGCGACCGGAGCCGCCGGAACGGCCGGGATGGCGGCGGACATCTTGTCATGCAGAATCGGCAGAATGCCGACGCCGAAACCGAGCAACCAAGCGATCCAGCCAGCCGGGTTGAATCCCGCGCGCGGACCGTTCCACTTGCCACCACTTAAAAAGTAATCTACCAGCATCGCACCGCAGATCGGCCCGAACGAGGCGCCGATGATCTCGAACACAATGATCGCCTTGCCCGCCCAGCCGGAGAGGGCGAGCGCAATGCTCACCGCCGCGCCAATGCCGACGGAGACGAAGGGATTGACGTTCGACAGCGTGGTTTTGAAGCTGTTGGCCGCGATGAACGAGGAGAAGCACGCTGACGGGAAGGCCGCGATTGCCAGCAGAAACATCATCCACTTGGAGATGCTGGTTCCCATGATCACGGGAATCAAACTCGGACTTTGCAGAATCAGTTTTCCACCACCCGCCGTGACCGCCGTCTGGCTCAATGCCGGCGAGCCGTAGGTGCCGGCCACGATCAAGATCGAGGCGCCGGCGGTAAGAATGATGGCCAGCGCCACGCCCACGATGCCGCCCATGCTCACGTCGTTCTTGTTCCGGCTGTTGGTTCCAAAATCCACCCCGGCCGCACCAGCGGTGGCGAAGAAGCCGACCACGAACGTCAGCATAGCCGCCAGCACACCAAAGGAATCCAAGGCGGGCAACGTGTCAGCAACGGCTGTCTTGTGCAAATCAACGAACTTCGCGGCATCAAAGCTGCCGATGGTGCCAGCCGTTTTGGCCAGCAGAATCGCCAGAATCGCCAACGGAATCAGCGGGAGATAGGTGGCCACTTTGGCGACGTATTGAATCCCTTTCAGACCGACGAACGCGGCCAGCACGCCCCAGAGAACCATGATTCCTTTTACCGCTCCTGGAATCGTGGCAACATTCATAGGATCGATTTTAGCTTCGGGGAAAAAGAACATTCCGATCAAAGCCGAGGAGAAATAAATGTTCACCGCCAGCCAGCCAAATTGCAGCACGCCCATCAAAAATCCCGGCATCAGAAAACCGCCCGTGGCACCGAAGGTGGAGGTGCCAACAATATAAAGCGGCAGACCGGTCTTCATGCCCAGCAGCCCGGGCACCAAATAGAACAGAAAATGGCAGATGAGCGCGGCCAGCACGAGGCTGATCAAGGCCCACGCCAGGCCCTGCGAAAGCAGGCCGCCCGCATTGGGCGCGTTGACGGCGTCCTGCCAGAACACGAACCACAAGAAGATGCCGGCGTAGGTCGGCGCGGTGTTTTTATACCACGGCGCGCGCTTGTCCGGCGGGTTGGGAACAGTGCCGGCAATGTAGGCAGGCAGAGAACTGTTGGACGAGGACACGGGACTGTTGACTGGAGGGTTTGCGGGATTACTCATATCCTTTCTAATGCCGGTTTTCAATCCGCTTCACAAGTCAAAAAATTGCGCCGACATTTCCGGCCGGAGCGCAAACGTCCAACGGCAAATTGCAAGAGATTCTGACCGGCGGCCAAGCAAACCAAGCCGGCAAATGTTTGACCTTGAGCTTTATCTGCCTTCGACCAAATTGTAGCATCGCTTGGTTCATACCATTATGAGAATAAATTTAACCGCCCCAGCCATCGTTTGGTTGTTCGTTGTTCCCGGCTTCACCGCGCTGGCGGCTGATCCGCCAGCCAGCCAACCGCCGGCCTCCCTGACGCCGCCCCGCGTGCCGGGCTTTTCGGTGGACTACATGGATCGCGCGGTGGATCCCGGCACGAATTTTTACCTTTTCGCCGACGGACAATGGCTGAAAAACAATCCGGTGCCGCCCGACAAATCGCGCTGGGCCTCCTTCACCGAACTGGCCGAGCGCAACTGGTTTCTTATCCACGAAATCCTGGATTCCGCCGCGCTTCCGGAAGCGCCGCTGCCGCCGCATTCACCCCGGCGCGAGGTCGGCGACTTCTTCGCCTCGGCCATGGACACCAACCGGATTGAGAAACTTGGTCTCCAGCCCATCGCCGGCGACTTGAAAAAGATTGACCGGATCCAATCCACCAAAGATTTGTTCGCGTTGCTGGCGGACTTTCATCAACGGGGCATCGGCGGGATTTTCGATGCCGGTTTTGGACCGGACGAGAAAAACAGCTCCATCTACGCCGTTGAATTGAGCCAGGGCGGGCTTTCGCTGCCTGACCGCGACTATTATCTCAAGGACAGCTTTGCCGAGAAGCTCAAGCTGTATCACGACCATGTGCGGAACATGTTCGGTCTGCTCGGGGAAAAGCCTGCGGAGGCTGCGGCGCACGCCAGCCTCGTCATCCAGCTCGAAACCGAACTGGCCAAGGCGAGCCGGACGCGCGTGGAGCTGCGCGACCCGAACAAGAATTACAACAAATTCACCGGCGGGGAACTTGCCGCCAAAACGCCGGAGCTTTTGTGGTCCGTCTATTTCGAGGATCGAAACCTCGCGCCACCCGCCTATGAAATCGTCGGCCAGCCGGAATTTTTCACAGCCGTGAACCAGCTGGTCCAGGCGCGGCCCATGTCGGACTGGAAAGTTTATCTCCGCTGGCATTTGCTGCATGAGAGCGCACCGTTTTTGCCGTCGGCCGTCGAGCAGGAGAACTTCAATTTCTTTGGCAAAGTCCTCAGCGGCCAGCCGGAACAGGAACCACGCTGGAAACGCGCGGCCCACACCATAGACGGCTCCATTGGCGAAGCGCTCGGCCAGCTTTATGTGGAGAAATATTTCCCGCCGGAAGCCCGGGCGCGGATGAACGAGCTGGTGGAGAACTTGAAAGCCGTGTTTCACGACCGCCTCGAAAAAGTCCCCTGGATGACGGACACGACGCGGACCAAAGCCCTGGCCAAGTTCGCGCGCTTCACCCAGAAGATCGGCTACCCGGCCAAATTCCGCGATTACTCGTCGGTGCTGATCCGGCGGGATGACCTGCTGGGCAACGTCCGCCGTGCGGAAGTCTTTGAGTCGCGCCGGGAGATCGCCCGCGTGGGCCGGCCGGTGGACCGCACCGAGTGGGACATGACGCCGGAGACCGTCAATGCCTATTTCAATCCGGAGCAAAACGAAATCGTTTTCCCCGCCGGCATCCTCCAGCCGCCGTTCTTTGACGTGACGATGGACGATGCTGTAAATTACGGTGCCATCGGCGTGGTCATTGGCCACGAGATGACTCATGGCTACGACGATCAAGGGCGCAAATATGACGCCGACGGTAATTTGAACGATTGGTGGACTGCGGCGGACGCCCAGGCTTTCGATGACCGGGCGCAACTGGTCGTGGATGAATACAATGCCTTTGAGCCTTTGCCCGGCCTGCACGTGAACGGCAAATTGACCCTCGGCGAAAACCTGGCCGACCTCGGCGGCGTGAACATCGCCTACGAAGCCTTGGAGCGGGCGCTCGCCAAAGACCCCGCCAAACGCAAGCTCATTGATGGCTTTACCCCGGAACAACGTTTCTTCATCTCCTTCGCCCAGATCTGGCGCACGAATATCCGCCCTGCGGAAGCCCAGCGGCTGGTGACGGTGGACCCGCATTCGCCAGGTCAATTCCGCGCTTACGGCCCGTTGCTCAATGTCCAGATGTTCTATGACGCCTTTGACATCCGCCCCGGCAGCCCGATGTGGCGTCCGCCGGAGCTGCGCGCCAAAATCTGGTGATCGCCAACCGCTCCGTCTCCGGCCTCTGCCGGAGGCGGCGGACACCACAAGCGGCATGGCCACCGGCAGTTTTGGGCAATTTGACTGAATGCCTCACTCCTGCCGGCCAGGATGGCAAAAACAGGACTGTTTGTGTCACTCTGCCAAGCGATCTTGTAGCCGACAGACCTGTCGGAGGCAGTCTGTCCAAGCAGACTGTTGCAAACAGGACTGTCGACACCCTCCGTCCGGCCAGAGTGGTGCGTTTAAGATTGAATTTGCCGGTCGGCCAAGCCGGGTGGAAGCCTTTAAGATTAAAACCACCATCCCGCTTCGCCAGGATGATGGTTTTAAGTTGAAACGAGCCGCCTGGCCTGCCAGGAATGGCTCCGTCAGGCTGCCCAAGGGCGTCCGGCCAGAACCGGTCACCGGTTCAAGACAGCACAAAGGGCGCGCGATCTTCCCGTTTGATGAATTGCGCGGCTTCCGGGCAGTTTTTGGCGACCATGCCGGGTCCGTCCCATTCGAGCTTCTTGCCGACGCGCAGCGAGACGCAGCCGAGCAGCATGATTTCCACCAGCTTCGCCGCAATGTCAAAGCGCGAGTAGCACAGCTCCGGCTTGCCCGCCTTGATGGCCGCGATCCATTCCTGGTGCTGCCGGCGGTCGTTGTCGCCCTTGAACTCGTTGCGCGGCAGGGTCTGCGGAACGGCCTCCACCGCCGGATGCTTTTTGTAATGGACGAACTTTTTGTCGCCGGTCTGCTTGATGAAGAACTGTTCGCCGTAATCGTCCGGTGAAAAGATCGTGCCTTTGTCGCCGATGAGCAGGCAGCCGCTGCCGGGCATCTCGCCCTGGAACTCCACGATGTCGCCGGTGACGTCCTGCGGCGGCTTGTTGCTGCCGTCATGGCTGGTCGGGTTGTCAGCCAGCGGCTTGCCGCCATCATACCACCAGAGCGTGACGGGGTCGAAAGCCAGCGTGTCGTGCTGGTGGAAGAAGGATTTGTGCGCCGCCGGGATGGCGATTTTGCGCGCGGGAAATTCAAAGCGGATTTTCGAGCCGATGGGATAAGTCTCGTTGTTCATTGCGCCAAACGGAATCGCCTCGATCTCCGTGGGATAGCCAAACTGCAAGGAGCGGAACGGCATGTTGACCGTGTGGCAGGCCATGTCGCCGAGCGCGCCCGTGCCGAAGTCCAGCCAGCCGCGCCAGTTGAACGGCTGATAGACGCCATTTTTGAAAGGCCGCAGCGGGGCCGGGCCAATCCAGGTGTTCCAGTCGAGCGAAGCGGGCACCGGGTCCTGGCCTGCGGGCCGGCCCATGCCCTGCGGCCAGATCGGGCGGTTGGTCCAGACGTGAACCTGGTGCACCTGGCCGATGATGCCGGCCTGGATGCATTCGACCGCGCGCCGCAAGCCATCCGCCGAGCTGCCCTGGTTGCCCATTTGCGTGACAAGGTTATTCTTTTTCGCCAGGCTCCGCAGATAGCGGGCCTCGTAAATCGTCTGCGTCAGCGGCTTCTGGCAATAAACATGTTTGCCGTGCGCCATCGCCGCGGAAGCCGCCACCGCATGAAAATGATCTGGCGTGGCCACGCCCACGGCGTCAATGCCGCTGGCCATCTCGTCAAACATCACGCGGAAATCCTGGTAGAACTTCGCCGACGGAAAACTTTTGACCGCGTCGGCGGCGTTGCCGGTATCCACGTCGCACAGGGCGACGATGTTTTCGGTGCTGTTGCAGTTGATGTCGCTGCGGCCCTTGCCGCCCGATCCGATTTGAGCAATGTTCAGCTTGCTGTTGAGGTTTTGGGCCCGCAAAAGCGTGGGCACCCCGAAAACAACCGCGCCGGTGGCGAGCGAGGTGGTCTTGATAAAACTCCGGCGACTCAAAGCGCCGGCACTGGGCTTGCGATGGGACTTCATATAAAAATTCTACGCGGATGCGCGGTGAGGTAAAACAAAAAATCTTAAAATTATAAATTATTGGACCAGGCACCTGGCGGAAGCGGAGGCTTGGGGGCAGATGGAACGCATGAAAACGAAGCTTGTGCAAAAAAAACTGACATGGATTCAACTCTTTGACCAATTCGCACGGTTGTCCATGCCCGCCGTCATCTTGAAGGAGTGGTTTTGGAAAAAGGGGATGATCTGCCCGCATTGCAAAGACAATGACCAAAAAAGTTTTCCGCCATGGTTGCCCGTCCCGCCGCTCCAACCCGCGCCGGGTTCCGCTGGTGAACAAACTGCCAAAACCCATTCACCGTGACCCGCAGCGCGGAATTTGAGGATGGTCAGGTCCCGCTCCGCAAACGGCATATTGCCTGGCCTCTGCTTTGCACTTTCAAAAATCAAGCTTAAGTCCAAGCCATCAAGCCACGCTGCTTGCCGCCGTCAACCGGTTGCATCAATTCACTTCCGCCAAAGGCGTAATTCCACGAAGAAACGCATGAACCGTTGACCGTTGACCGCCGGAAACCAGTTTGCTATCTTGCCGCCTGTCGTGCTGATGAAATCCGCGTTGAACCAACATGTCTTGGTGTTGAACCGGCTCTGGCAGGCAGTCAATGTCTGCACCGCCCGCCGGGCGCTCACGCTGCTCTTCCAAGGCCACGCGCAGGTCGTGCTGGACAACCCCGACGGCTCGTTCCGCACCTTCAACTTTCAGGAATGGCGCGACGTCTCCGCCGGCGCGCCGCCGGAGGAAGCCATCCGCGCCATCTCTTTCCGCATCCGCGTGCCGAAAATCATCCTGCTGTTCCTGTATGACCGGATGCCGAAGAAGGAAGTGAAATTCACCCGGCAGAATATTTTTGAACGCGACAAAAACACCTGCCAGTATTGCGGCAAAGTTTTTGACCGCAACGACCTGAACCTCGACCACGTCATCCCGCGCGACCGCGGCGGCCCGACCACCTGGGAAAACATTGTGTGCTCGTGCATTGCGTGCAACACGCGCAAGTCCAACCGCACGCCGTTCGAGGCCGGCATGAACCTGGTGCGCAAACCCAAGCGACCGAAATGGCGTCCGTTCGTGCAGGTCAACCTCACGCTGCAGCGGCACGACAGTTGGCGGCATTTTGTGGACCTCGCCTACTGGAACGTCGAGCTGGGCGAAGACGTCGCGCCGTAATTTTCCAAGGTCTGCGCGTGGCGTCACGCGCATTGACTTCGCGGATTCCGCCGCTAAGATTCAAGCCTTGGCGTGCTCGTCTATCGGTTAGGACACGGCCCTCTCAAGGCTGAAAGACGGGTTCGATTCCCGTGCGCGCTACCACTAAAAACCTATAAAATTCTAGGTTTATTTGTTTCAAGTTGACTTTCCAGACACTTTTCCAGACAGTTGTGGCATGAAATTGCCGGAGTTTCCAAAAGTGTTGAGGCTGGACAGCGTCAGCGTCGTCATCTACAAAACGCCATCCAAAGGATACGATACTTTTACGCTCGCCTACTATCAGGACGGACACCGGAGACGCGAATACAGCAACAATTACTCCACGATTCTTAAACGCGCCAACGAGGTTTTGGATGATTTGCGCCAGGGTAAACCGGCGGTTGAAGGCGCGTTGAAAACCGCCGAGCGGCTGGAGTTTGTCCGGGCGAAGGAAAACCTCAAATCTAAAAACATCACCCTGCCGCTTGACGTGGTTGCCCGCCATTTCGCTGAGGCGGTAAAACTGCTCGGCAGCGATCTGGTAATTGAGGCGGCACGGGAATATGCCAAACGCCACCCGCAAAAGCTGCCGCAAAAAACCGTCGCCGAAGTCGCAGACGAATTCATTGCCGCCAAACGCGCCAAAGGCGTCAGCCGCCGCTATGAAGAAGATTTGGTTTACCGGCTTGGCCAATTCAAGGCAGTCGTGCAAGGCAACATCAGTCAAATGGATGCCGAGGTGCTACGGAGTTTTCTCGACGGCCTGACCAAAGCCGACGGCGCAAAAATTTCTCCCCGTTCCTACAATAATTTCCGGCTCGCGCTCAACACGCTGTTTCAGTTTGCCAAAAAGCGGAAATACCTGCCGACCGACTGGAATGAATTCGAGGCGGTCGAGATAATGAAGGACAGTGGCGGCGCTATTGAAATTTTTACGCCGGATGAAATTGCAAAACTTCTGGCCGCCGCTGACCGCGATTTGATCCCGTTTCTCGCCCTCGGTGCGTTTGCCGGACTGCGTAGTGCCGAGATTGAACGGCTGGACTGGCGAGACGTGAAATTTGAAACGGGCTTTGTCATCGTCGAAGCGGGCAAGGCCAAGACAGCGACACGGCGTCAAGTGGAAATGCGCCCAAATCTCCGCGCTTGGCTTGAACCGCTTGCCAAGATAGAAGGCCGTGTCATCCCCTATGCGGACGATGAGCTTTACAAGGAGTTGCGGGCCGTTTCCGACAAGGCAAAAGTTCCGTGGAAGAACAATGCACTGCGGCATGGTTTCATATCCTACCGTGTGGCCGAGACCGGTGATGTGAACCGCACCGCGCTTGAGGCAGGAAATACTGCCACGATGATTTTCAGCCACTACCGGGAGTTGGTCACCCCTCAGCAGGCAAAGACATGGTTTGGTATCTGGCCAAAGAAGATTTCAAAACGGCAGCGGGTGGCGAAGGTGTAGGGGGAATTCATTATTGCGCCACGCCATAATTGGCTTTCAAGTGCGCCTCAATATCCGTCCATTTGAAAAGCACCGTAGCGCGACGGCCTTTGCCAATTTTGAGATAAGGAATGATACCGCGACGCATCCAGTGCTCAATCGTCCGCGCCGTCATCCCAAAACGCGCTGCCACTTCCAACTTGGACAAGTATCGTTCCCCGGCCGGAATTGGATTGGTTACAGGTGAGGTGGTCTCCGTTGATGCCGTTTTCATATGGCCGACTTCGGTTGCGTATGCCGCCGCGCATTTTTAATTCGCCAATGCCGGTGAATGGCCGCCACCACCTTGTCGAGCCAGGCGACATCGGCAAACTGTTGTGCCAGCACGTCACGCGAATAATGTTTCACGCAATAACGCTGCGGACGGCCCAGCGGCTTGATCAAGCCCGCCCGCGACAGGGGCGGGATGATATGCGTGGCTACCCCCAGCGCCTCGGCAACTTCCTCCTTGGTCATGGTGGCGCAGTATTTTTCCAATGGTTGGATTCTTAACGGTGAATCAGCAGTCATACACGTTCCTTGGTTAAAGTGAGGGTGACGGCGGTAATGAGGGTGTCATACACCTCGCCCAAACGGCTATCTGCCGGCATTACAAAACTCAATTCGTATTGCTGAAGCCGGCGTTCCAGCCATTTGAGACCGCTTCCCAGAACAACCACGTTGGCACACGCAAAATGAATCGACATTTTTTCCGGCGGTGCCTCCGGTTCCTTTTCCAAGGCCGGGTTGGCCATTCTTTCGGCATACAAGAACTGCGCGTAGGGCAGCAGATAGCTGATGCCGTCATCGGCAATTACTTCGAGCGCGGCGATGTTGGGATCACTACTGCCAAGGCAGGGATTTTTACGCGGGCTAGACGCTGATATGGCGGGCGGATTGTCGCTGGTGTGGTTCGGTTGGCTTGATTTCATTGCTGCTCCTTTCGGTGGTTTCGATTGAAAGTGATTTGGCGATGCGCTGGCGGAACCGTTTCATAAAACGATGGCCGCGCTGCAAAATGGTTTGGAGGAAGTCCCGCTGCGGCATGGCCTCAACCGCCGCCAGCCGCGCACTGGAATGGGTGACATGCAAACGTAATAATTCCGAATCATCGGTAAAGATTTGGCAGCGTTCGCGCCCGCGCGAGATGCTGACGTAAAATTGTTCCTGATTGATGG
>CAYYWB010000040.1:0-16276 GCA_964475285.1 uncultured Bifidobacteriaceae bacterium
TGCACGGCTATGTCGGTTTCATTTTCGGCTCGATCAAGGCCAATCCGTGGTGGGGCAACGTTCTAATGCCGATCATGTTCATTCTGTCCGCCATCGTGTCGGGCATCGCGCTGTGCGTGTTCAATTACATCGTGCTGACCTGGATCCGCCGCAAGACCGTGGACATGCGCTGTCTGGATGCCATGGCGATGTTTCTCTTTTACGCGCTGTTGGTGGATGCCGTCGTTGAAACTTTGGACGTGCTCCATCGCGGCTTTGCGGCGGAGGAAGGGTTCGCGGTGTTGCAAACCATGATCCGCGAAAAACTATTTTACACGCTGAACGTCGGACAGGTGACCGTCGGCACGCTGCTGCCGTTGCTGATGCTGGGATCACTCCAGATTCTCCGGCGGAGCGTGCCGGAGGCGGCCCGGCGGACCATGATATTTTGCAGTGGAGCGGCGATCCTGTTCGGCGTGCTGATGATGCGTTGGAATGTCGTCATGGGCGGCCAGTTTTTCTCCAAGAGCCTGCGCGGTGTGATGAGTTACAAGATGGAATTCGCAGGCCAGGAAGGCTGGCTCATCAGCGCCGTCATCATGTGCCTGCCGTTCATCATTCTGACGGTGCTGGTGAAACTGTTTTTGTCCGAGCAATTGCCAGCCAGCGAACATCTGGCGCGGGACAGTTCCACAAAGTAGGCTCGAAGGATGATTCGGGCTAAGTCAGTTCGCTGGAACGCGCTTGAACGGTGAACGGAATTCTGCTAGAATTCCTAAGTTCACGACGAAGGATTTTGACCGGAATTTGTTGGTTGACTGAACATAAACAAAAATAAACATATGAAAAAACTACTCGTTATTGGCATCGCGGCAATGGCCGTTGCCACACTGTCCGCCCGCGCGGATGACGCAAAAACCATCTACGACGCGAGTTGCGCCACGTGCCACGGCGCGGATGGCAAGGGTGCAACCAAAATGGGCCAGAAACTTGGCGTCAAAGACTTCACGGATGCCAAAGTCCAGGCCGATATGAAAGACGATGCCGCGACCAAGGCGATCAAAGAGGGGCTTAAAGACGCGGATGGCAAGACACAGATGAAGCCGTTTGACAGCCTGTCAGACGCCGACATCAAGGGACTCGTCGCGTATGTGCGGGCGTTTAAGAAGTAATTGACCCTGACAGTCCTTGCCGGGCGAATGACCGGCGTGAAGCGCGGTGGCAGGTTTGGTTGCCCGCGAAACAGCCGGAGCGTGTCCGGGTTGCGCCGGGCGGAAAATGTCCGCGCTCCCGGAAGCGGGATTGTGTGTTTGCGGTAAAGCAGGCAAACACAAATCCCGACGATGCAATTTTACCGAATTGACCGAAATATATGAATAACGAGAACGCGGGGAAGCCGCCTCACCGGTCGTCCCTGCTGCAAAATTGGATGAGTTTGGCGGGGCTGATCATCGTGATCGGCGGCCTGTTCTCCTTCTTCCTGTTGTTCATGCTGGATGCAATCGGGCATTTTTCCAATCCTTACATCAGCATCCTGACTTGGATGGTGACGCCGGCGTTTCTCGTTTTCGGTTTCATTTTGACCGTGATTGGCGTGCTGCGCGCGCGGCACAAGCGCATGGGAGCCGCATCCATGGTTGCAGCGGTGCAAATTGATCTTTCCCGCCCGCGCGACCGGCGCATCCTCGTTACTTTCGTCATCAGCAGCCTGCTGTTCATCATGCTTTCGGCGGTGGGCAGTTACAACGCCTTTAATTTCACGGAGTCGGTGACCTTTTGCGGCGAGACCTGCCACGGCGTCATGAAACCGGAATTGACGACCCACGACCACGGGCCGCACGCCCGGGTGGCCTGCGTGGCCTGCCACGTGGGGCCGGGGGTGGGCTGGTTCGTCCGCTCAAAACTTTCCGGCTCCTATCAGGTCTATTCCGTTCTGTTCAACAAATATCCGCGCCCCATCAGCACGCCCATCAAAAATTTGCGGCCCGCGCGCGAAACCTGCGAGCAATGCCACTGGCCGCAAAAATTCTCCGGCAACCTGGATCGCACGTTCAATTATTTCCAGAGCGACGTCTCCAACTCGCCGTATTCCATCCAGCTTTCGATCAAAATCGGCGGCGCCGATCCCACCCGCGGCCGGGTTGGCGGCATTCACTGGCACATGGTGGTAGGAAACACGGTGGAATATATTGCGACTGACGCCGCCCGGCAGAAGATTCCCTGGGTGCGGATGACCGATTCGCAGGGCGTCGTCACGGTCTTCAAGACCCGGAACTTCACGAACGACATCTCCAAATACGAAATCCGCAAAATGGACTGCATGGATTGCCACAACCGCCCTTCGCATCGTTACGTGCCGCCGGACCAGGCCGTCAACCTGGCCATGGAACTGGGCCAGATTGACCGCACTATTCCCTGGATCAAAACCAACGCCGTCTATGTCCTGACCCGCAAATACACCACCGACACCCAGGCGCGCGACGGTATAGCCACCGCGCTGGCGGAGTGTTATCCAAATGACTCGCGCATCCACGACGTGATCCCGGTGGTGCAGCAGATTTACCGGGACAATTTCTTCCCCGAAATGAAGGCTGACTGGAGTGTTTATCCGGACAACCTCGGCCACATGATCTGGCCCGGCTGTTTCCGCTGTCACGACGGCAATCACAAGGCCGAGGACGGCAAGCGGACGATCAAGGCGAATGATTGCAACACCTGCCACACGATTCTGGCTCAAGGCGCCGGTGACGAACTCAACCAGATTACTCCGGGCGGCCAGCAATTCAAACATCCGGGCGGAGATTATGACCTTTCCTGTTCCGATTGCCATACAGGCGGGCCGTAGGGTTCCGCTGATTAAAAATGTCCGCAGCGCGGCACCCGCGATTTTCGCGATGCTTTGCTGGCTGTTTTTCAGCCAGATTGCATCGGCAGCGGCTGGAACCAACGCCGTTGAGAAATTGTCGAATTCGGATTGTCTCGACTGCCACCTGGATTCCCGCAACACCCGGACGGTGAACGGCGTCAAGGTTCCGCTCGCGATTTTCCCGACGAACAGCTTTTTCAAATCCGTTCACAGCACGCTGGACTGCACCGACTGCCACACCGGCGTGAAGGAGCTGGTTCACGACGCCAACCTGCCGCCGCCGGATTGCTCCGGCTGCCATGACAAGGAGGCGAAGGATTACGCGACGAGCATTCACGGCATGAGCCACGCGATGGGCGCGTCCGGCGCGGCACAATGCTGGGATTGCCACGGTTCGCACGGCATCCTGCCGGCGAAGGATCCCGCATCGCCGGTGTTCAAAATGAACCTGCCGTTCACCTGCGCGAAGTGCCACAGCAACACAAATCTCACCAAGGAATATCAGATTGAAATCCCGCTGGCCGCGTCGCAATACATGGACAGCATCCACGGCAACGCGCTGCTGAAGATGGGATTGATCGTCGCGCCGTCGTGCGACGATTGTCATGGCGTCCACACCATCAAACGCGCGGTGGACCGCGAATCGCCCATCAATCACGCCAACATCGCCACGACCTGCGGCAAGTGCCATCTGGGAATCGAGCAGACTTACGACAAGAGTGTTCACGGCCAGTTGCTCGCGAAAGGCGACCAGCGCGGGCCGGTTTGCACCGACTGTCACAGCGCGCATGAAATCACCAATCCCGAGGGCAATAATTTCAAGGCCATCAGCGACGAGCGCTGCGGCAAGTGCCACGCCGACCGGCTGGCGGGCTACCGGGACACCTATCACGGCAAAGCCATGCTGCTCGGCAAACCGAATGTCGCGCCGGCCGTCGCCGCGTGCTACGATTGCCACGGCTACCACAACATCCTGCCGCCGTTCAATCCCCTCTCGCAATTGTCCACGAACAACATTCTGGTGACCTGCCAGAAATGCCATCCGGGCGCGACGGCAAAATTCACCCAATACCAGCCGCACGCGAATCCGCTGGACGCGAAAAATTATCCGCTGCTGCACATGGTGTTCCTGGCGATGACCGGCCTGCTCATCGGCACGTTCAGCTTTTTCGGCCTGCACACCCTCGCGTGGCTGGTGCGCGCGGTGTGGTTGTATCTGCATGACTCGAAAACCTTCCGCGAGGCGAAAATCAAGACGCAGGAAGGCGATGAATGGTTCACGCGCTTCGTGCCGTTCGAGCGGTTCCTGCATTTCCTCGTCGTGTCGAGTTTCCTGTTGCTTGTCATCACCGGCATGCCGCTTAAATTCTATTACACCAGTTGGGCGAAGGTGCTGTTCGGCATCATGGGCGGACCGGAAACGGCGCGGATCCTGCACCGCTTCGGCGCGCTCATCACGTTCCTGTATTTCACCCTGCACCTGGCCTCGCTCGCGGGCAAGGCGTGGAAGGGCAGGAGAAACCTGCGCAACCCGGCGACGGGCAAACTCCAGATCAAACGGCTCTGGACCGTCCTGTTCGGCCCGGACTCGATGGTTCCGACGATCCAGGACTGGCGCGACCTCGTGGCGCACAACAAATGGTTCTTCGGCAAAGGCCCCAAGCCGGCGTTCGACCGCTGGACGTATTGGGAGAAATTCGATTACTTCGCGGTGTTCTGGGGCGTGGCCATCATCGGCGCGTCAGGGCTAGTCATGTGGTTTCCGGAGTTTTTCACCCGCTTTCTGCCCGGCTGGGCCATCAACATCGCGCTCATCCTGCACTCGGACGAGGCGCTGCTGGCGGCGGGATTTATCTTCACCATCCACTTTTTTAATACACATTTCCGCATTGAAAAGTTTCCGATGGACACCGTCATCTTCTCCGGCCGCGTTTCCAAGTCCGAGATGCTTCACGAACGCCGGCGCTGGTATGACCGGCTCGTGGCGACGGGCAGGCTGGATCAATTCCGCGTGCGCGATGAATGGCTGCGCTGGCGGAGCATCGCGCGGTCGTTCGGCTATTTCTTCTTCGGCCTCGGCCTCGTGCTGCTCCTGCTCATCGTTTATGCGATGACCTCAAGGCTGGCGCATTGAGCGGGCGGGATTCAAGGCCGCGTTCGTCAAACAATCCAGGCGGCAGGCAGTGAAGAAAAGCCCCCCTGACACCGTCCGCCGTCCGCAGTCCCGGCTGAATTTCCATGAGAACACCGCGCCGCCGCGCCGCTTCGAACGGGCGGTATCCCGCGTCGCCATTTTCACGCTGCCGCGGTGCGGCGGGACTGCGCGCTCATGCCCCGCCGCCACGATTGCGGGGCGCAATTGATGAATGGCATTAGTTTATTCTTAAAATTAGCATACCAATTTATAGAGACTAATACAATACTGTCATTACAATGGCAAGAAATGTAAAGTGCTTGCCAATGTATGGGCAGCGGCGTTTTTCCCATCGTTTAGATTCATGTTGTGAAACGAGAATGCCGATTCCGAACTGTTCATCGCCGGGCGGGTGATGACCGGTTGTCCGGCTTTGTCTGCGGACCGATGCCGGGAGTGGCGTGCCAATATGCATTCACGGGGGGATTTTTCGCATGAACCTATTTGTCGCAGGATTGAGCTACAAGACCGCGCCCGTGGAAGTGCGCGAGCGGCTGGCCGTGCGTCCGTCGCTGCTGCCCTGCCTTGGCTGCCGGCTCAAGCTGAATGCCGGACTGGACGAGGTCGTGCTGCTGTCCACCTGCAATCGCGTCGAGATTTACGGCACAACGGCTTGGATTCAAGGTAAAGTGCATCGCCTCTTCCGCCAGCTTTGCCAATCGGACGTTGATTTGACACCCCACCTTTACGTCAAGGAAGGCGTCGCGGCGGTGGAGCATTTGTTTTCGGTGGCGGGCGGCCTGGATTCGATGGTGATCGGCGAAACGGAAATCACCGGCCAGGTGAAGAACGCCTATCAGGCGGCGCAGCAGGCCGGGCTGACCGGCCGGGTTTTGAACCGGCTGTTTCAGACCGCGCTGCAAATCGGCAAGGAAATCCGCACCCACACCGCCATCGGGCGCGGTGCCACCTCCGTGGGCAGCGTGGCGGTGGAACTGGCGGAAAAGGTTTTTGCCGGCGATTTGTCCGACAAGACGGTGATGATTTTGGGCGCGGGCAAGATGGGCGAGGCGTGCGTCCGGCATTTGACCAAGCGCGGCGCGCGCTCGGTGCTGGTGGCCAACCGCTCGCCTGAACGCGCGCAGTTGCTGGCGGCGGAATTCGGCGGCAGGGCGCTGCCGTTCGAGGAACGGATGAACGCGCTCGCGGAAGCGGACATTCTGGTGAGTTCCACCGGCAGTCCCACGACGGTGCTGCACAAGGATGAAATTGCCCAAATTTTGCCGGCGCGGCGAAACCGGCCTCTGATTTTGATTGATATTGCCGTGCCGCGCGACATCGCGGCGGACGTGGAGAAATTGGACAATGTCTATCTCTACAACATTGACCATCTGGAGGCGATTGTCCACGAGAATTCCAGGATGCGGGAGCAGGAATTTTCCAAATGCCGCGAAATCATCGTCCGCCGCGGCGCGGCGTTGATGGCCAGATTCAGTCCGGCTCCAGAACAGAAACCGGGCGCGGAAGCGGAATTATCGCCCGGCTTTTTTTGGTCCGGCAAGGCCGCCTGTCCAAGCTAATCCGCCAAAAAAGATTTGTTATGACAACACAACCAATTTCAACGGAAGATCCGGCGCAGAGCTCGCTGCTTGATTTTTCGATGGAACAGCGCGACGTTCAACTGATGTCGCGTCCGTAAAACTCAAACAACGAAACAGCACGTGCAAACAACGATTATGAAAAAACTAAACATACTCCTCGGCGGGCTTGCCTTGGGAGCAATGGTGGCATTCCTGCCATCCGTTGGCAAAGCAAGCATCATTGGTTCGCCCCATGACTTCTCATCCTCCGGTGCGCCCAATGATACAAACTCATGGAATAAGATGGGCATTGCCACCTTCGGGCACGGCACAAGCAGCTATCAAAATCCGTGTCAGGTCTGTCACATTCCTCACGGTGCGGCGGCTTACAGCGCGGCCAACGGCCCGCTGTGGAATCATGCCGTTGCGACCAATGCCACGTCCCAGTATATCACCTATGATCAGGCGGGCAGCGCCACGTTCAACGCGCTCGGTTTGGGTTCATTGTCGCTCGGTTCGTCGGTTGCCTGTTTGAGCTGCCATGACGGCTCGATTGCGGTCAACCAGAGTTACGGCAGCAGCACCTTCACTGGCAACGGTGGTGTGGCTACCAACGTTCCCAGTTGGGCGATTAAAACTTACAATCCGGCCACGGGGGGATTCACCGCTGGCGGCACGTATCTGACCCGGATGCACCCGATTGGGGTTGTGTATTCGTCGGCGGCGGCGGCGGATCCGGATTTGAACCCGGTTGCCAGCCTTCCGTATTCCAGAATGTTGCGGCCGCCCAATGGAACCGTTGAATGCTCCTCCTGCCATGACATCCATCGCACGATCGGCGCCTCGGCCACGGCCACCGACTTGTTGATTGTGGATGTGAACAACGCGCAGCTTTGCCTGACTTGTCATAACAAGTAAAACGTCTTCCGTTCCTTTACGGACGGATGCCATGCGAGGCCCTGGCCATCCAGGGCCTCCTTTTTTAACGGAACGGGAAATGAAGATTTTCCAGCGGACAAGCGTGCTGGCATCAGGCAACATGGCGGCAGGCGGGTTTCGATTCCAAAATTGCAAAATTCGGAACACGCGCAATTAATGCGAACAATAAGACAGGTCAGTGCGGTTGCGCAACCGCCGGGGCAAACTGATGCTGGCTGAAACGATTTGAAAATGAAAATTACACTCATCCGCAAAATCCGGCTGGCCGGGCTGGCGGCGGCGCTTTGTCTTGCCGCCGGCTGCGCCACGCAAACCAGGACCGCGAGGACTTATTATTTTTTCCCGCCGCCGCCCAACGAGCCGCGGTTGCAATTTCTCATGTCCTTCAGTTCCGAGAAGGAATTCCGGGGGCATGAAGACAGAAGTTTGATGACGTTTTTGACCGGCGAGCGGCCGCCCGACCGGTCATTTGGCAAGCCCTACGGCGCCGCGGCGGGCAACAAAAAAATCTATGTCTGTGACACGGATTTGAATGCCGTTCTGGTGGTGGATTTGCAGGACCAGCGCATCAAAATACTGGATGCGCAGGGTGAAGGTGCCCTCGCCCAGCCGTTGAACATTTCGGTGGACGCGGACGGCAATCTTTACGTCACAGATGTCGGCCGGAATCAGGTGGTCATTTTTGACAAGAACGGCATTTTCGTTGCCGCCCTGGGCAAGGAGGGGGAAATGAAACCGCGCGACGCGGTTGCAAACCAGGACCGGATTTATGTCGCGGATTTGCAAAAGCACGATGTGCTTGTGTTTGACAAAAATACCCGGAATTTGCTTTTCGAAATCCCCCGGGCCGAAGACGCGACGAACCAGGCGCGCGTGCTGTTCACGCCCACCAATCTGGCGCTGGATTCCAAGGGACGGCTTTATGTCGGAGACTCCGGTGGTTCCCGTGTGCAGGTGTATGACGCGGACGGGACCTATCTGCGTTCGGTGGGCGAGATGGGCGATTCGCTCGGACAATTCGCGCGGGTGAAAGGCGTGGCCGTGGACCGGGACAACCGGCTTTACGCGGTGGACGCCATGTCCAAAGTGGTGCAAGTCTTCGACGAGCAGGGCCGCTTGCTGACTTGGTTCGGCCTGCCGGGAAACATCAACGTGGCCCAAAGTCTGCCGTCGAAGGTGGTGGTGGATTACGATGACGTGGACTTTTTCCAGAGCTACGCCGCGCCGGGTTTCAAGGTGGAACATCTGGTGATTCTCATCAATCAGGTCGGCCCCAACATGGTGAGCGTATTCGGTTTCGGGCACAAAAAGTGAGACGTTACGGCGAACACGACAACCAGCTTGACCGCGGTGAGAGATGAAAATAAAAGCGTGAAATTCAGCCGCAGGTTGCTTCCGGCTGCGGCTGCAATTCTCTGCGGCGTTCTGCTGGCGACCGGATGCAGTTCGACGACCGAACACAAGTGGCTCACCTTTTTTTTCGACGGCGTGCCTTCCGAAACGTCCGTGACGAATCAGGCCGTCGCGCCAGTGGCGACTAGCACAAACCGGGCGGCGGCAGTTGCGCCAAAGCCGCAGTTTCCGAAACCGCCTGAAAATTTCATGCATCGGCCTTATGCCGAGAACAAGTGCGCCCAATGCCACGGCGGAGACATGATGACGGCCGAGCCCAGGGTGCCCGTCCCGCAGCTTTGCTACACCTGCCACAAGGATTTTCCGGGGAACTACAAGGTGAAGCACCAGCCGGTCGAAAACGGCGAGTGCTTGAGCTGCCACGATCCGCACCAGTCGCCCAACAAAAATCTTCTGCTCAAGAAAGGCAGCGCGCTCTGCCTGACCTGCCACGACGACCCGTTGGCGGCGGGCAAGGTCAAGCATCAGGCGGTTGAGGCGGGTGATTGCACCGACTGCCACTCCCCGCACGCCACGAATTTCAAGGGCCTTTTGAAAAAATCGGTCAAGGACACCTGTCTGGACTGCCACGATGACCTCATCGGCAAGAAGAAAATCGTGCATCAGCCCGTTGACGACGGCGATTGCATGGAATGCCACGCGCCGCACGCGACCAATTTCAAGGGGCTGCTGAAAAAATCGGTGAAGAACACCTGCGCCGATTGCCATGACGACATTCCGGCGAAGCAGGCGAAGGTGGTTCATCAACCGGTGGATGATGGCGATTGTCTGGCCTGCCACGACCCGCACGCGTCAGACAGGAAGGCGCTGGTGAAAAAAACCACGCCGGCCTTGTGCTGGGATTGCCACGACAACTTCCTGGAAAAGGCGAAGTTCACGCATGATGTCGTGGAGGACTGCACCGGGTGCCACAACCCGCACTCGACCAGCGAGAAGGCGTTGATGAAGAAAGGCATCCCCGCGTTGTGCTTTGATTGCCACGATCAGAAGGACGTTGCGGCGGTGAAAGGCCACGCGGACATCGGAACCAAATCCTGCGTGCAATGCCACGACCCGCATGTGGGCCAGGACAAAAACCTGTTGAAGCCGGCGGCCAAGAGTCCGGGCGCGGCGAACGGAAGTCCGCCATGAGCCGCGAGATGAAACCGTCGCATTTCCGGCTGCCCCGTTCAATCGCATTGCTTGTGCTGGCGGCGGGAACGTCGCGCGGCTGGGCGCAGTATGCGGATTGGATGGGGTATCAGGAGAATCCAGAGTGGAGCTATTTTGCGCCGAAGCTGAAGTATATCAAGACGGACGTGGAGGCCGAGCAGGATGTCACTTCTGGCGGCGGCAGCCAGCTAAAGACGGACCGGCTGTATGTGGCGCCCGCGTTCGGAATCGGATGGGACAATTATATTTATCATCCCTATCTGCTGACGTATTCGCTGCTGTTTGAACCCAGTTATATCTGGCAGGAAAGCGGCGCGCCCGGTCAGATGACCCAAACGGAAACCTTGTCGCTGAACGGCACTTTCTCGGCCAACATCCTGCAGATCAAACCCTACGCAACAACGATTACATACGACCGTTCCCGCGATGAGGTGAAGTATGATCTTTTCAACTCGGCGACGGTGGATTCGCAAGGCTGGGGCGTCAACTCCGGCTATGTGGAAGGGCCGGTGCCGTTCACGGTGTCCTTTCAACAATCCAGCGAGAACAGCGCCAGTCCCGGCCAAGATTCGACGACCGATCAGACGACGGTCAACCTGCGCGCGCGAAATGAGCGGACAAAGGAGGACGCCACCTTCTTGAATTACCAGTATGGCCTGTTCGACCGCCAGACCGACGTTTCCAGCTCCAGTTACTCCAGCGAGAACAGCTACCAAAATGTGAGCCTGACGGACATGGAGCATTTTCTGAAAAGCACCCTGCGGTCAACGGTTCTGTTCAACGACATCGAATCGCAGAATTCCTCCTCGTCGGATTTGAACGCCGCGTTCAACTACGATGTCGAGCACACGCCGCACCTGCACGGCAATTATGAATATTCATTTTCGCGGTATGACGGCAACGATTCCGATTCCATCCAAAATTACGGCAGCGCGGGCCTCCAGCATCAGCTTTACGAAAGCCTCGCTTCAAGCCTGTCCGTAAATGGTTCAACCCTGAACAGCAGTTCCGGCGGTTCGACGCTGGATTCCACCGCCGTCGGAGTCAACGGCGCGGTGAATTACACGAAGCATCTGTGCGACTGGGCGCAACTGTCCCTCGGAAACACCGCCAGCTATACTTTGACCGACCAGCAGACGACCGGGTCGGAGCTGGTCATCCCCAATGAGTCCTACACGGTGCCGGTCACCGGGCTGGTGCCTTTGAAACAGCCGCGCGACATTTCCATCACCAGCGTCACCGATTCCACCGGATCCATCACGCTGGTGTCCGGCCTGGATTACACCGTCAACCAAGCCACGGATCCGTGGCAGATTCAAATCCTCAACAGCGCCACCGTCATCGCCAATCACATCTTGTCGGGCAGCGCCGGGATTTTGGTGACTTACACCATCCAGTCCAATCCCTCCGGCAGCTATTCGACCTTCAACAACCAGTCCCAGGTGCGCCTGGATTTTTGGAGCGGACTGGCGGGGATTTATGCGCGGTATGATTTCACCGACAATCACGCGAGCGCGCCCGATTTCGTGTTGCAGGATGACGAGCAGGTCCAGGCCGGCGCCGATTTCCACTGGCGCGGCCTTTCATTGAGCGCGGATTATACCGACGACCATTCCACGTTTTACGACAACCGGACTTACAACCTGGGGGAGAGCTATTCAATCAACGCATTTTCCCATTCCACCCTGGGAATTAATTTGAACCAGGAATGGAGCGACTATTTGTTCAGCAGCGGATCATCCGCCAGCACGCGCCAAAGAACGACCTTCTTCAATTACATGGCGCATTACGAATGGCGGTCCGGGATCGGACTGAACTGGAGCACCGACGCCGGTTTGCAGCAGCAGCGCGGCAACGGCGTGGATCAGAACCAGTTTGCGGTGCGCACCTACCTGAATTGGGCGGTGGCCAAGCTTGAAATGCACCTGGGCTTTGAGCATCAAGACCAGGATTTCAACGGCCAAATCCAGAAACGGGATTATGTTTTTTTGAGGATGAGGAGAAATTTTTGACGTGCTGAAAAAAATCCATTTCGGGGCGCTTGCGATGCTGGCTTTGGCCGGCCTGGCGGTCTCATGTGTTTCGGAAAAACACGAAACGCCGGCCGCCACGGCTCCCAATCCCGTCTGGCCGCCGCCGCCGGACGAACCGCGCGTCGCCTTTGTCAAAACCATTTCCGGTCCGGCTGATGTCGGACAAAGCCTCTCGGTCTTGCACCGGCTCTCCAACTGGATTACGGGCGAAACCGGGGAATCGCAAAGCCTGCAGAAACCATTCGGTGCCGCCCTCGACGAATCCGGCAATCTTTGTCTCACCGACACCGGCAACGGCACCGTCTGCTACTGCGATTTTGCGCGCAAACAATGGCGGAGTTGGAACGCCGCTGGCAAAATCCGTTTCCAGTCGCCGGTTGCCGTCGCGCGCCGGAACGGGATTTTTTACGTTGCCGACTCGGAGCTTGGCGAGGTGCTGGCCTTCCGCGACGACGGCAAACTGGTGTTTGAAATTTCCAAGCCGTTGCAGCGACCAGTCGGGCTGGCGATTGCCGGTGATGCGCTCGTCGTCGCCGATTCGCAGGCGCACTCCGTTTTCGTTTTTGATTTGCAGGGGAAACTCCGGTTCCAGTTCGGCAAACGCGGCGTCGCACCCGGCGAATTCAATTTTCCCACCCACGTCGGCGCCGATGGCAGGGGACATTTGTTCGTCACCGATTCGATGAACAGCCGCGTGCAGGTTTTCAGTGCCGATGGAAAATTCATTTCCCAAATCGGCAGCGGCGGCGACACTTCCGGGCATTTCGGGCGGCCCAAGGGCGTGGCGGTGGACACGTTCGGGCATGTTTACGTGGCGGACGCGCTGTTCGACAACATTCAGGTTTTTGACCTGTCCGGGCGGCTGCTGTTGAGCCTCGGCGAAAGCGGGACCGGGCCGGGCCAGTTCGGCCTGCCCAACGGCATCGCCATCGGATTGGACAACCGGATTTTTGTGACGGATGGTTACAATCATCGCGTGCAGATTTTGAAATACGTCGGCCAGCAATGAAAACGAAATTACAACATCCAACAACCAGCATCCAACGCCCAACACCCGTTGGCCCGGGCGGGCGCGTTTCATTGGATGTTCGATGTTGGATGCTGGTTGTTGGATGTATTCTGTTCAGCCTCGCGGCCCGCGCCGACAGCGTGGTCAACTCGGTTCACAACCTGACGGTGACCGGCCCCGGAACGATCAAGGCGACAACCGAGAGTGACGTTTGCATTTTTTGCCATACGGTTCATCGCGCCAATGGCGAGACGCCGTTGTGGAATCACAACATGTCCGGCGAGACGAATTACATCGTTTATCACAGCCCGACATTGCAGGCGGTTGTCGGCCAGCCGAACGGCTCCTCGCGCCTTTGCTTGAGCTGTCACGACGGCACGGTTGCGCTGGGCAGCGTCAACACCCGCCGCACGGCCATCCCGATGCAAAACGGCGTGACGCTCATGCCGGGCAACCGCGCGTCCAATCCGAGCTATCTCGGCACGGATTTGTCCGGCGACCATCCGATCTCGTTCACCTATGACACCGCGCTCGTCTCGCTGGATTCCACGCTCAACAGTCCTTTGACGCTGACCGGTCCGGTCAAGCTGGATCACAGCGGCCAGATGCAATGCGATTCCTGCCATAATCCGCATGACGACCACTTCGGCGATTTTCTCGTCATGGACAACACCGGCTCGGCCATGTGCATTGTCTGTCACAACAATCCGCCGTTCTCGTCGTCACCGCACGCGCTGTCGGCCAAGGTTTTGACCCCTGCGGTGGCGGCAAAATTGTCGCCGCCGGCGCCGCAGAACAAGTCGGCCAAAAACAGCAACAACAACACCGTCGCGGCGCTCGGCTGTGAGAATTGCCACGCCACGCACCGGGCCGGCTCCAAGCAGTTCCTGATGAAGTTTGACGCGCCGGAGCAGAATTGCCTCATTTGCCACAACGGAACCGTGGCGGAAAAAAATGTGGCGGTGGATTTTCAAAAGGCCAGCGTTCATCCCATCACGGCCAACCGCCAGCCGCACAATCCGGCGGAAGACCCGGTGAATCCGCCCGTCCGCCATGTCACCTGCACGGATTGCCACGACCCGCACGTGATGAACACGATGCCTGCGACGGCCTCGAAACCTTCCGGTTTGATCGCCGGAACCAAGGGTGTCAGCGCGGCGGGCGGCGTCATCCAGCCGGTGCAGCACGAATACGAGCTTTGCTTCCGCTGCCACGCGGACAGCCTTGCGCGCGGGCCGGCAACCGTCACCCGGCAGTTCATCCAGACCAACACGCGGCTGCAATTTTCCACCGCCAACCAGAGTTTCCATCCGCTGGAAGCGCCGGGGTTGAACAACAACGTGCCCAGCCTCATCGCGCCGTGGCTGACGAAGAGCCTCGTGGCCTGCACCGATTGTCATAACAGCGATCAGGGGCCGGACGCCGGCGGTTCCGGCGCGAACGGGCCGCACGGCTCGATTTACGCGCCCATCCTGGAACGGAATCTCACCACGCTGGATTTCCAGCCCGAAAGCCCGCAGGCGTATGCGATGTGCTACAAATGCCACAGCCGGACGAGCATCCTCGCCGACCAGAGTTTCAAGTTCCACAGCACGCACGTTATGAACGACCACACCGCCTGCATGACCTGCCACGATTCGCACGGCGTGGCCAACGCGCCGCATCTCATCAATTTCAACACCACCTACGTGACGCCATCCTCCAACGGGCGGCTTGAATACGTCAGCACCGGGCTGCTCCACGGCAACTGCTCGCTCGCCTGCCACGGCTATGACCACAAGGCCACGCCGTATTGAACGCTTCCCGGGAAACCGTGCTCCAATTTGAGCCAGAATAAACTTGAATGTCCGCTAAACAACCAGCTAATATACGCTATGACAAATTGTGCGACTGATGAATCCGGCAACAAGGCGGGGTGGCTGTCGCTGCTTGTAATCCCGTTGCTGCTGCTGGCCGCCGGCTGCCAGCGCGATGAAGTCAAAGTCTATCATGTCGGAGACAGTCAGAATCAAATGTCGGCGCAATCCGCGCCCGCGCTGCCGGCGGATTCCCCCAATTCCACCCTGCCGCCGGGACATCCGGACATTTCATCCGCGCCGGCGATGGCCGCGCCGTTGGCCTCCGAGTCCGCCCAGTCGCCGCTGACTTGGAAAACGCCGGGCGGCTGGACGGAGGTTCCGCCCAGCGAAATGCGGCTCGCCTCCTTCAAGGTGTCGGGCGCGAACGGCAAACAGGCGGACGTGAGCATTGTTCCGCTGCCCGGCATGGCTGGAACCGATGACGCCAACGTCAATCGCTGGCGCGGGCAGGTCGGTTTGTCAGACGTGTCCTCCGACGAACTGCAAAAATCGGTGGAGACGGTCGAGGCTGGCGGCCAGCCTGCGCAGCTTTACGACATTGCCGGCGCGACCAGCCGGATTCTCGGCGTCATCCAGCATCGCGACGGCATGGCTTGGTTTTACAAAATGACCGGCGACGCCGATTTGGTCGAACAGCAGAAATCCACCTTCGTCGAATTTCTCAAATCGCTGAAATTTGAGACAGCGGCGGCATCAGGCGGCGCGGGAGAAATGCCCGCAACGATGCCGCCGGGACATCCGGCCATCGGTGACATGACAACGCCCGCCGCCGCACCGGGGCCAATTTCACACGACGGCCAGCCGAACTGGCAGGTGCCGGCGGGCTGGCAGGAAATTTCCGCCGGACAATTTCTCGTCGCCAAATTCAACATCACCGGCGACGCCGGCGCGACGGCGGCGGTCAACGTCAGCATGTCCGCTGGCGACGGCGGCGGCCTGTCGGCGAACGTCAACCGCTGGCGCGGCCAGCTTGGCCTGCCGCCGATTGCGGATATTTTGACAACGCCGCTGGATGTCACCGGTGGCAAGGCGCAGCTTGTGGACATGAGTGGAACCAACCCGCAAACCAGCCAGCCGGCGCAATTGGTTGCCGTCATTGTTTCACAACCCGGCCAGACGTGGTTTTACAAATTGATGGGTGACTCGAAGGTTGTCGCCGCGCAGAAGGCCGCGTTCATCCAATTTGTCCAGTCGGCCAAATATCCCGATGCTCATTAAAAAAATCGTCGGGTTTTTCTCGTCGCTCCGGCTCACGGCGGTGCTGCTGGCGTTCGCCATCGTGCTGGTGTTTGTCGGCACGCTGGCGCAGGTG
>CAYYWB010000041.1:0-16191 GCA_964475285.1 uncultured Bifidobacteriaceae bacterium
ATCATCTGCGAATACGGCATGAGCGAATTGAGTTCGCAGGCATACGACGGAGTGCAGAATGCGGAGTGCGAAGTGCGGAGTTTCAAATTTCCACCATGGGCGCGGGCGCAAATTATTTCCCCGGAAACAGGGCGTGAAGTGGCCGATGGCGAGACCGGATTGATTCGAGTGGTCGATCTGGCAAACGTTTTTTCCGTCGCCGCCGTCCAGACGGAGGATTTGGGCATCCGCCGCAGTGACGGATTTGAATTGATTGGCCGCGCGCAACTGGCCGAGCCGCGCGGCTGTTCGCTGATGTCTTCTACCGCACTCCGCTCTCCGCACTCCGCACTCGAATGAATTTGCCCAACTATTTTCTCGCCGATCTGCCGCCGGAAGCCACGTTGTCGCCGGCGATGATCACCGAGGCGTGCCAGACGCTGAAGCGCAACCGCGAGCATTACCTTGCCGGGCGCTCGACCGACGGCTTGGTGAAAATCCTGTGCGAAGTGGCGGAAAACTGGCTGGAGCCGGACAATTCCTTCCGCAAGCTCGCGCTGGAACAAGCTTGGAGCGCCGGCCTCCGGCACGGCTCGAAAACCATGACGGAAAACACCGTGCCGGAGGCCGGCGTTCCGGGCGTTGGTTTTTCCCGCGCGACTTTGGCGAAAGGCCTGGATGATTTCTTTCGGCAACTCACCCGCGAGAATTTCCACTCACTGCTGCAACAGGAATTCGGCCACGCGCATCGGCTCGACAAATTGGTTGCCACGGGTGTTGAGGAAAAATCCAATCGCGCGGCGATGGCCATCGGCCCGGAATTCCTCGTCCACATCGCTGCGGGCAACATTCCAAATCCTACGCTCACCAGCATCGTTTTCGGTCTGCTCATGCGCTCGGCGCAATTTGTGAAATGCGCCAGCGGCTCGTCATTTCTGCCGCGAATGTTCGCCCATTCCATTTACGACGCCGACCCAAAACTCGGCGCTTGTCTTGAAGTCGCCGAATGGCGCGGCGGCAACTCCGGCTTGGAAAACGCCCTGTTCGCCGAAGCCGATTGCGTGACGGCGACCGGCAGCGACGAAATGATTGCCGCGATTCGCTCGCAAATGTCGGTCAAGACACGTTTTCTCGGCTACGGCCACCGTGTCAGTTTCGGTTTCGTGGCGGCTGAAGTTCTGCATGGCTCGCGCGCAAAAAAGATTGTCGCGGAGGCGGCGGACGACGTGGTGGCGTGGAACCAGCTTGGCTGCCTTTCGCCGCACGTCATTTATGTCGAAGTTGGCGGCGGAGTGTCGCCGGAGAATTTTGCCGAACTGCTGGCCGACGAATTGGAACGGCGCGAGCAGGCCGAACCACGCGGCGAGCTGGCGGCGGAACACGCGGCGGTCATCGCGTCGCGTCGGGGGATTTACGAGGTGCGCGCCGCCCATTCGCCGGAGACGACGCGGCATTGGTGCAGCAAGAATTCCACGGCCTGGACGGTGGTTTATGAGGCGGACGCGCGGTTTCAAATGTCGTGCCTGAACCGGTTTATTTACGTCAAGGCCGTGGCGGATTTGACCGCGGCGTTGCGGGGCGCGGATGAAATTCGCGGAAAAGTCTCGACGGTTGGCCTCGCCGCACCGGAGGAAAAAACAAATGAAATCGCCGCGCAACTGGCGCGCTGGGGTGCGACGCGGGTGTGTCCGCTGGGCCGGATGCAAAATCCGCCGTTGACGTGGCGGCACGACGGCCGGCCGGCGCTGGGCGATTTGGTGACATGGACGGATTTTGAAGCGGGAGATGGCAGATAGCAGATGGGAGTTGGGGATTTCGTTTCCAAACTTCCAACTTCCATCTCCCAACTGCCAAATATGATTTATGAAAATGGAATTGCGAAAATCGTTTCAATTTGAGGCGGCTCACCTGCTGCCGCTCCTGCCGAAATCACACAAATGCCGGCGGCTGCACGGCCACAGCTTCAAGGTGGAAATCGTCGTGGCGGGCGAGTGCGACCCGAAACTCGGCTGGCTGATGGATTACGCGGACATCACGACGGCATTCAAGCCGCTCTGGGAAAAGCTCGACCACCGCTACCTCAACGAAATTCCCGGCCTCAAAAATCCGACGAGCGAGGAAATCGCCGTCTGGATTTGGAGACGCCTGAAGCCGAAATTACCACTGCTCGCCGAAGTGGTCGTGGCCGAGACCTGCACGGCGCGGGCGGTTTATCGCGGCGAATAAGTTTGATGATTCTGTCAAAATCCAACTTGACCGCGAATAATAACTAGAATAGGGTCGCCGCACAAAACCAAAGCAAAAGCTGTCAGCAAACCGCCTTAAATTGGCGCTATAACATGAAGTTGTGGGAAATAATCAAGGCGCACTTCGTCGCTCACCGGTCTCGTGGCAAAGGCAGTTTCTTTTGGAGGATTGCGGTTGAGAATCTTGCCGTAACGCTATTTTTCCTTCTTCTCTTATCCGCGGTGTCATGGACAACCGGTATAGACATCCCCACTCGAACCGACCTCGACAATGAAACGCTAGGGGGACTATTCGTGATTATAGTCGTGATGGCGCCGATTATCGAGACCCTGCTCCTTCAGGTTCTGCCGGTAATGATTGCTCGTAAATGCGGATTAACCTTTTGGTGGCAAGTGGCATTGTCGGCCACCATATTCGCGCTGCTCCATTTTCAGTTGGGTGTTGCCACCGGCATTTGTGCCGGTGTCGTCGGCGGTTTTTACCTGGGTTTTTCCTACGTGACATGGCGCGAGAAAACCGGCAGCGGATTTTGGATGACGGCCGGATTGCACGCTGTCCGCAACTTCTTTGCATGGATCATGATCGCTGCAACCACTTTGGGCAACGATACTCAAGACACGGTTTCCGGCGATAATTTTCGGCTTGAGGTGCAGCTTGTCACCGCGAACAACGATTTGCTGGTATCCGTCCTCAAAATTCACGTGGCAAATGATGCGTTTAAATCGAAAGAGGTTCAGCTTTCCTGTTTTTGTGAAGATGCTGACGGCACGGTGACTTTGTCCGATCCAAGGGCAGGAATCATGCAAGACGGGGAGGTGGTGTTGAGCGCATGGCGGATTGTAGCCAACCAAAGCGACAATTCTGCCTATGTTCAGATGTTAATTCAGGTGAAGGCAACAAATAATGTCGGCGCATCGGATGCTGGTGATGAATCCGGCGTCCGCACATTTCCAAAATGGGTGAGACTGGATCATTATTTGATTATTACTGCACATGATGGGGTTTACCCGTTAAACAAGCCGGTGGGGATTGGGGTGTTGGATGGCAAACCGGTGACTCTGAATGTCGGCAAGTTGCCCGGCAATATTCCATCGCCGGTAGTCAGAATGCCGACGAACACCGCGCCGAAGCCTAAGATTACCGCCCACTAAGATTCTAGTTCAGGATGAAGTCGGGGAACCTGTTTAACTCGTCCCTCCGAAATGTTATTGCGCGGGCAGTTACGCTTTCGCCTTCGCGTAGCGGTCCGCCACGAAATCCCAATTCACGACGTTCCACCACGCGGTGATATAATCGGCGCGCTTGTTCTGGTATTTGAGATAATAGGCGTGTTCCCAGACATCCACGCCGAGCAAAGGTGTTTTGCCCGAACTCAACGGCGTATCCTGATTCGCGGTTGGTTCAATCTTCAGCGCGCCGCTGTCCAAGACCAGCCAGGCCCAGCCGCTGCCGAATTGGCCCACCCCTGCTTTAGCCAGATTGTCCTTGAACGCGGAGAAACTGCCGAACGCGGTGTCAATTGCCTTGGCCAAATCGCCCGTTGGTTCGCCGCCGCCGCCTTTCTTCATCATCTGCCAGAAGAGCGAATGGTTGTAATGGCCGCCGCCATTGTTGCGGACGGCGGCATTTTCTGAAAGGAACTTCGGATCTTTCAACCAGTTGTTTTCAAGATATGCAAAAGTCGGAAGCGGACCGCCCCACGGCATTTGTTGCCAAGCCTTGTTCAAATTCGCCACATAAGCCGCGTGATGTTTGTCGTGGTGAATCTGCATCGTCTGCACGTCAATGTGCGGTTCGAGCGCATCGTAGGCGTAAGGCAAAGGCGGCAGCGTGAATGGCCCGCTTGGAGCCGCAGCCGCTGCGGGCGCGGTGGAATTAGTCTGGGCCATCGCGCCGGGCAAGGTGGCGAAAGCGGCGCTGGCGAGCGCGGTGGTTTTAATGGCTTGGCGTCGGGTCATCATAATTTTATGTGGTATTGGTTTGTCTCCTCGGCGTTCGACATACTGCGACACCAAAAGGTTCAAGCTACGGCGAATCAACCGTGTTCGTGCCGGTGACCGGGTCTTGCGGAACGGCCTTGAGATAATCCGGCACCAGATCGGCCAGGCTCGCCGGCGGTTTGCCCTTGTCCAACTCGTAAGCTCGCTCGGCAAGTTCAACCATCAACCGGCCCTCCTTCTGTTCGACGTCCGACACGCGCCGCAGATTTTCCTGCCGCGCCGAAGAGTGAATCCATTTCAACCAATCCCTGCGCCAGCCATAAGTCCGGCGCAACCACGCCTCCTCCTGTTGCAGGGATGCCGGCCAAGTTTGCCTGCCGGCGGCAAGCGTTTCCAACGTCGCGGCGGCGCTGCGACAGGACGGCGCGTCGAGGTTCGTCACAATGCCTTGAAATTGCATCTCACCATACCAAGCGGCGGAGATGCCGACCAATTCATCAATTAAAAGCCCGCCGTGCGTGATCTGATTTCCAAGACGAACCGTGTCCAGATAAGAACTCGCGGCATCACTGAAACGTTTCTCCTTTTCCGCGAGTTCGCCTTCGCACACGAACGCTTGAGCCAGGCTTTTAAACCCGACCAGATCTTCAATGCGGTTTGTCTGAAAAGCTCGAGTGAATTGAAGCGGCACGGCGCACTGGTTGGTCAAAGCGGTTCGCGCCAGCTCCAGCGTCCGGGCGTTTGTCGAGACGATGACGCGCAACGTTTCCAGTCCCGCCGTGTCGAAAACCCAAACGTCACCTTTTATCATTTTGCACGCTCTCACCAAATCGTCGTATGCGTTGGGATTCGGCAGCGGCACAAGGGGCGGCAGCGGTTCTTCCATGAAAATCAGGCAGCCGAGAAACAGGACGAACGGAAACGCCAGGATGCACAGCGCGAGGAGCCAGTTGCGGGTTTTCTTTGTCATGTTGCACCGGCAGCTTGGCAAAAAAATACCGCGCGTCAACCATTCTGATGTTGACGAAGCGCGCCGGAATATCTAATCAGTTAACCAACAAAAGGCGTCACATGAAAAACCAAACCAATTCACCCGAAGAAATCGCGGTGTGGAAGCAGAACCCCGTCCAATCCATCACGAGCCTTGCCATCATGCCGATCTTGGCGGCGGCAGCCGCCGACAACCAGGGCGGCGGTGTCGCGGCCTGGAAGGACAAGCTCATCGAATATGTCATTGGCCACAGCGGCGCGCTGATTTCGGCGGCGTTCGTGATTATCATTGGTTTTGTCGCCGCACGATGGGTCGGCAAGCTCGTTGACCGCTGGTTGACGCACAAGGCGATGGAACAGCCAATGCGGACGCTGCTGGTGCGCATCGTGCGGCTGCTCATTTTTGCCATGGCGCTGGTCGTCGCGCTTGGCACGGCGGGCATGGACGTGACGGCGTTGATTGCCGGCTTGGGCGTGGCGGGCGTGGGCGTCGGTCTCGCGTTGCAGGGCGTCCTCGGCAACCTCGTCGCGGGACTCACCATCATTTTCACCAAGCCGTTCCGCGTGGGCGAATGGATTGAAATCGCCGGCGTGTCCGGGCAGGTGAAGGACATCCAACTTTTTACCACCACCCTCCTGCACACCGATATGTCGCGCGTCGTGATTCCGAACCGCAAAATCATCGGCGACATCCTGCACAATTTCGGCGGCATCCGGCAGCTTGACCTTTCCGTGGGCGTGGCCTACGGGACAAACCTGAACGACGCCACGGGCATCGTGCGCAGCGTTCTCGCCGCCAACAAGCGCGTGCTCAAGGAGCCTGTGCCCATCGTCGGCGTCACCATGCTGGCCGATTCCTCCATCAACATCGCCGTCAAGCCGTGGGTGAAGGTGGATGACTACGTCCTCGCGCAGGCGGAAATCAACCAAGCCGTTGCGGAGCAGCTCCGCGCCGCCAACATCAGCCTTCCCTTCCCGCAACGCGAAGTCCGTTTGCTCAACAACAATTAAGCAGCACCGGGGAATCCTGCCGCCAGCCGGGCCGGTTTTACGGGACGCTGTTGGTGCCGGCGCCGGGAAAGGTTGGCGCAATGTATTTTTCGCGGGTGACTTCCGCGACAACGACGTGCATCCATCCTTGGTTGTCTTCACGGATGTAGTTCAAGTCCCATTTTTCCCAACCGAGCCTCTTGCTCTCGGCCTTGGCGATGGCCGAGGCCGCTTCCTTGATGTTGAGGACGCGCTCGGCTCCATTGGAAGGCGTGCCCTGATGAACGTTAATCCGGAAATGCTGATCATTCTCGTCGTAGATGTAATACATCGGCTGGGCCGGAAGCGCCTCGCCGAAATCGGCGTTGTAGGAGTGTTCTTGTTGCGTGGCGCAACCGCTGAATAAAACCACCGCAGCCGCGTTGATTGCCAGCAGGCACAGTGTCCAGCCGGGTCGGATCATCTTTTTCATTGGAAATGTTCCTTTCGTTTGTTGCCTGTGTGTCATCAGCCCAACACCCAGAACAATCCACGACTGGCGGAAGATGTCAAATGCGAAAATGAAGTTCCGCGGGCCGGAAATTATTCGGCGTGGATTTTGCCCGACGAATGGTGTTCCGCGGTCGCCAAAGGATCGTCGGTTGGGTGTTTGCGGCCTAGTGAGTCAACAGTTTTGTGAGATGTTTTATGACTTCCGATGCCACGTAACGGACATCCCAGAAAATCGCCGTGACTTGATACATGAACAGAAAGGAAACGGCGTAAAACGAACCGGGATGCTTTTTTAACCTCATCTAGCAATAATATTTAGTGAAACAAAATTCTATGGTGTCTTATGACTGCCAATGCCATATAGACGATGTCTTGGAACATGTCAGTGACTTGATACATGAACAGGAAAAAAAACGCATAGAATGAGCTGGGATGCTTGTCCAGCCACAGGAAAGGGCCTTTTGCAACATAGCTTTTAATGGCTTTTTGATTGGCCACGATGCCCATGCCAACACCAATGGCTGCCCCGGCCAAAACATCCGTCGGATAATGAATTCCCAAATAAATCCTTGGTAGGCAGACCAGAAACATGGAGTCCAGCAGGGCTATCCATCCCAAGGCGCGGGAAACGTAGAAAAGACAGGTTGTCAGCGTGAAGAACATAATCGCGTGATCGCTTGGGAATGAACTCCAATTTTGCCAGTCAACAAGTGGCTCTGGCGGAAAATGCAATCCGTTGGTCGGGTCGGCGATGGGCCTGACCCTGGATGGAAATGCCAGGACAATCAACCGGGCAATAACAAGTGAAGCAACGCAAGCCAACATCGCGGATATGATGATTTCACGAACGTTCTTATTCTTAATCTTGTCATCCCCATTCTTGAACCATGCCCACCAATACAAGGCGACAATAAGACCGGCCTTTAAGAAACCACTTGCCGCGGATAACGAAACCAACGTTCCATCGAATGAAGGGTATTGGCCTTCCAAACGGTTGAGCATGGAAAGTATCGAATGGTCAAAGGCGTTCATTTGCGAAAAGCGGTGGAATTGCTTTTGCGTTCGGGCCAGCGTGTCGTCCTTTGTTCATCATGCAACCGGGCATGGACATAATCTGGCCATGCCTGAACTGGGATGTCAACGCGAATACGGTATGCGGTGAAACGGGGCTATTCAGAGTGGGATTTGGCCAGCGCATTGGCTCGCGGTTTATCGTGGAGAAATCTGGAATTATGCAGATGATTGCCGTTGCCTTTCGGGAGCGGATTAACGACCGGCCAGTGGCATTACAAATGATAAAAAACGCCAAAAAGCTAACAGCGACGCTAAAAAATAAATGCTGTATTCAATCGGATGCCGGGCAATGGAAGCACGAATACGCGGGGAGAATATTGAGGCAATAATTGTGTAAACCCCCAAGAATATAAGAAGAACCAACAAAATCACATAGAATACCGGCACGCCAATAAAATCGTTTCTAAGCTCATCGCTGAAGTATAAATGATCGGTTCCGCCATGAGGTGAATCAGGGTCCCAATTGTTTATATCATCAAGGTCATCGCCTCCGCTTTTGCTGATTCCATCATAACCGCATGAATACAGGTCGTAGCCATTCGTGTTGTGAGTGCCGGGGCAACGATAAACATATTCATGATGCCACACATCTTTGGGAATTTGGTCGAGATATGGCCCACGCCATTTTCCAACAGGGATGTTTGTAGGACAAATGAGCAGAGCTTCGAATCCCTCTGAAGTTGTTGGGAAACGGCCGCAATCATTTGAGAAACAGTCCAGAGCAGTTTTTAAGCCGCCGTGAAGATCGGCATAGGTGGCTGCAATAGGCGCTTCCTCTGCGGCGGGGACGACCCATGCGGAGATCATCAATGCAAATGACAGGAACAAGAATTTCATAACCACGGCTGCTGCTAATGCACCAGAATTGGTGTCACGCCGGAACGATGGTGTCAACGGCAAATGATGCGGAAATTATTCCGCATGTATTTTGGCCAGCGCATTTGCCAGTGCGTCCCAATCCGTCTCGTTCGTTTCCCAACCGCTGCTGAATCGCAGCACGCGGTGCGCTTCCGCCGCCTTGAAGTGCATCGCCGCAAGCACGTGGCTCGGCTCCTCCTTGCCCGTCGTGCAGGCCGAGCCGGTGCTCACCGCAAAACCCGCCTTGTCCAGCCGCGTCAGCCAGCGCAATTGCCCGCCTTCGGGCATGATGGCCGAGACGGTGTTCCACAATCGCGGCGAGTGCGCGCCGACGATGAGCGTGCCGGGGAGATTTTTCAAAAGCTGCCGCTCGAAATTTTCGCGCCAGACGCCGCGCAAAATGTGCTGGCCGTTGGCGATTTGTTTCTCGCGCGTCTCCAGCGCGGCGAGCAGCGACAAAATGATGGGAACATTTTCCGTTCCGGCGCGGCGGCCCTGTTCCTGTTTGCCGCCGACGAGCAGCGGCGTGACGTGGCTCTTGTGCGGCACTTTCAGGAAGCCGATGCCGCGCGGCCCGCCGAATTTATGGGCCGCGCCACTGACGAAATCGCATTCGCCGAGTCCCTTCGCCGGCATCTTGCCGAGCCATTGAACGGCGTCGGTGAAGAACGGGACTTTGTATTGGCGGCAAATCGCCATTGCCTCGCGCCAGGGCTGGATGACGCCGGTCTCGTTGTTCGCGGCCATCACGGCAACGAGGCCGGGGCGCGTGTCGGCCAGCTCAACGGTGAGCCAGTCGAGGTCAATCGCGCCGTCGTGCGTGACAGGAATGAGCCGCGCGCGCTTGCCAAAATAATGTTTCGACGACTCCATCACGCACGGATGCTCAATGGCGGAAACCCAGACCTCGGCTTTCGCGTCGAGCGTGTGAGCGAAGTGGTGCATCACCATGTTGTTCGCCTCGGTCGCGCCGCTGGTCCAGATGAGGTCGCCGGGCTGACAGCCGAGAAACGCGGCGAGCTTTTCGCGCGCATCGGTCATGGCCCGGTTCGCCGCCGTGCCGGTCTGGTGCGGGCTGGAGGCGTTGCCGCCGATGTTGAGCGTCGCATTGAGCCAGGCGTCGCGCGCCCCGGCGATGACGGGCGCGGTGGCGTTATGGTCGAAATAAATCATGGGCCTGACAGGATACGATTCACGGCAAGGCTGGCGAGTTTTTTATGGGCGGCGGTGAAGGCCAATCGCTGCATCTGCGCGGGGGATTTCCAGACGCCAATATTTCCGGAGGGACGAGTTACACGAGTCCCTGACTCCTTCTTTTCTGAATGGGGACTCGCCCCTCCGAGGGAAACGCGGAACGCTTCCAGCGTGATGCGATAACGCGTGATGGAATGTTTAATTGTGCAAAGCGGCGTCAGTTTTTGGGCGTTCAGGGAGAACCGGCTTGGGAGCGCCGGTGTCCCATCGGCAAATTCCACAAGAAAAATGTTCGCAACACGCCGGCGAGACGCCAGCGCTCCCAGGGGAACTTCGACGTTTGGAAATTCCCACAAATGCGCGTTCACCACTCCGGCAGGCCGCTGGCGGATGAAAAAGCGTCCGTTGTTCTCGACGACGAATGCCACAAATCGCCGTGCCGTTGCTGTTTCACGTTTGCCGAGGTTCGGCAACTCCGCAACGCGGTCATCCTGGAATGCGATGCAAAGTTTTTTGACCGGGCAAATCCGGCACTGCGGATTTCGCGGTGTGCAAACCAGCGCGCCGAGTTCCATCAGCGACTGATTGAAATAAGAACAATGGTAGGGATGCCGCGCTGCGGCGTCCGGACAGCGCAGCGCGCTGTCCCTACCTTTGTTTGCTTCCTTCACTAATTCTTCCGCCAGCTTCCAAAGCCGCGCATTGGTTTCCTTTTCCTTTGGATTTCCGCCAATCCCGAAGATGCGGGTCAACACGCGGATGACGTTGCCGTCGAGAATCGGCGTCGGTTGATTGAAGGCGATGCTGCAAATCGCTCCGGCGGTGTAGCGGCCAATGCCCGGCAAAACCAGAACGTCTTCAAACTTTTCGGGAAATCGGAGGGACGAGCGCTGCGAGTCCCTGACTTTATTTTTGAATGGGGACTCGTGGAACTCGTCCCTCCGACGATTGACGATTTGCTGCGCGGCTTTCTGGAGATTGCGGGCGCGCGTGTAATAGCCGAGTCCTTCCCAGAGCTTGTGGATTTTGGCCGGACTCGCCTTGGCGGCGGCTTCAATCGTCGGCAGTTCGCGCATCCAGCGGTTCCAGAATGGAATCACCGTTCTTACCTGCGTCTGCTGGAGCATGATTTCCGAAACCCAGATGGCGTAGGGATCGCGTGTGCGCCGCCACGGCAAATCGCGCGCGTTCGCGGCGAACCAATCGAGCAAGAGCGGGACGAGCCGCTTCAAGTGCGGAGTGCGGAGTGCGGAGTGCGGATTTGGTTTTGCCACGTGCCGGGATTATTGCCGCAAAGAGGCGCAAATGCCGCAACAAAGTTTCGTGGCGGCGTTTCGGCAGAGCGCCGCAAATATCGTGTTTGAAATGCGGCTTTCCGCCGAAAGCCGCTACGCCTGCAAAACTTTTTGTGTCTTTTGCGTCTTTTTGCGGCTATTTGTTTTCCCGTGAAACCGCTCACCTCACACACTTGCAAGCTGACCGACGAGCAGGCGTCGGCGCTTGATGCCGCCCTGCGCGCGCGGAATTGGAAGCCGCGCCTCGTGCCTTACGCGCGGTTTGCCTTCGAGTCGGACAAATGCAACGTCGTTTTTTACGAGAGCGGCAAGCTGGTGGTGCAGGGCAAGGGCACGCAGGAATTCATCGAGTTCCTGCTGGAGCCGGAGATTCTCAAGGAAGCGAAGCTCGGCTACGAAACCATTTTGAATCCCGATCTGCTCCTGCCGCGCATCGGCGTGGACGAAAGCGGCAAGGGCGATTTTTTCGGGCCGCTGTGCATCGCCGGCGTTTATGTCAACGAAAGCGTCATCAAGTCGTGGGCGGACCTCGGCGTGCGCGATTCCAAGAACATCTCCAGCGACAAGAAGATTTCCGACCTCGCCGATAAAATCCGCAAGACGCCCGGCTGCGTGACGACCGTTGTGCCGATTGGCAACGAGGCTTACAACCGGCTTTACGCGAAGATAAAATCGGTGAACGCGATGCTGGCGTGGGGCCACGCGCGGGTGATTGAAAACCTGCTGGGCCAGCGGCAACGGATGAACCCGCCGCCGGTGAAGGCCATAAGCGACCAGTTTGCCGCGAGCAAGAGCGTGATTGAAAAGGCACTGATGGCGCAGGGCAGGGAATTGCAACTGGTGCAGCGGCACAAGGCGGAGGAAGACATCGCCGTGGCGGCGGCCTCGATTCTGGCGCGCGACGAATTCGTGAAAGGCCTGGCGAAGCTGGAGAAACAATTTGAAGTAGAATTGCCGAAAGGTGCGGGCACCAATGTGGACGCGGCGGCGAAGAAGTTTGTGGAGGAACGCGGCGCGGGCGAACTGGCAAAAATCTCCAAGCTGCATTTCCGCACCGCGTTGCGCGCGCAAGGTTTGCCGGAGCAGCCGAAGACGGAGTGGAGGAAGCGTTGACGCACGTAAAAGTATTTATGAATTTTAGCAGAGAAAATAACCTGTTGTTCTGTGAAGGTGATTTATCAGCTACTTTGCAAGCTCAAGTGGCAAATCTACGCGCTGAAATTGACGGACTTGCAAGCGACTATGTTTTGAAGATTAGTTTTGAAGACCTTATCAACCATCTGGTGGATAAATTCCGTGTGGAGCCAATCTCGCTCATGAAAGATGATATTCACATCGGCAGCAGCGGTGACACAACGGTTGATATGAGTCACGATTTTCGCTATGGCGGTCGAGCTACCCATGTGCCTGCAACCTTTGCAGAATTTGTCATACCTTTTACTGGAGACGCGCAAATCTTTCGTCTCCGTCCTTCAACTTTTCATTTTAATCCGCCTCGCGCTCACGTAAATGGACAAGCTTTGCATTTGCGTTACACAAGTGTTGAACACAATCCCGCCGCAATGCGATCTGGTTTCGATAATGATCTTAAAAATATCGAGCAATTTCTTCAGTGGGGAGAAGCAGAAATTCAACGCTACAATCACCAACTCGAAGAAACAATCCGCCAACGATTAAATCAGCGGAAAGAAAAGTTTTTAAAAGATAAAGGACTGGTTGAGGCGCTTGGATTTCCAATTAAGACTAGAAGCGACAGTTTGCAAACTTACGCCGCGCCCGTAATGCGCAAAAAGCTGCCAATACAAAAGCCAGCCGTCGTTTCTGGCACATTCAAGCCAGAACCGAGGCTTGAAATGGAACATTACGAACACATTTTGACCGTAATTTCAAACATGGTGCAGGTAATGGAACGCAGTCCGCAAGCTTTTGCAAAAATGGGCGAAGAAGATTTGCGAACACATATTCTTGTTCAGTTGAATGGACACTACGAAGGGCAGGCCACCGGCGAGACGTTTAATTACGAAGGCAAAACCGACATTTTAATTCGTGCAGAAGGGCGAAACATTTTTATCGGAGAATGTAAAATCTGGAAAGGTGCCGAAGTTTTCAAATCAACAATTGACCAACTGTTGGGATATACTGCATGGCGCGACACGAAAACCGCAATTATTTTGTTCAACCGAAATAAAAACACTTCGTCTGTCATCGCACAAATTCCAGAACTGATAAAACAGCACACAAATTTCAAGCGTGATATTGCCAGCTACAAACACGAATCAGGTTTTCGATTCGTTCTTCACCATCGAGACGACAAAAATCACGAATTGACGTTGACCGTTTTGGTTTTTGATGTGCCGGCTTAATAAAGCGCGGACGAATGACCCAACCCCATCCCGTCGAACTACCCGGCCGACCATGGAAACGCAGCCATTTCACACTTGCAGTCATTCACGCCGTGGCGCAGCTTTGGGTCGTGAGGTGGAATATGCGCATTCTTGGTTTTCTCGTCCTGTTGGCGTTTGTCTTCCGGCTGTCGGCGGCGGATTCGCCGGTGCCCTTGATGGACAATGTCTGGTCCATCGGGAGCGAGCTTCAAACGTCCGCACCGGTGCAGTTCATGTCCCGTGTCACGCGTGAACAACTGGCCCGGACACCGGCTTGGGATCCGGCCAGCGAATTCCCGCCCTTGTCACCCCGGAAAGCGGAGGAGGCGTCCCGGGCGATGCTCAAGAAACTTCTGGGCGAGCGGCGCTGGAGCCGGCAGGATATTTTATTGAAACCTTTCGATGTGACAACGGACGATGGCGACCACCGCGAAATCCGATGGCTTTACGTTCTGCATTTTGGACTGTTGACCGACACGGGCGACGAAAGCGGGGCATTCAACATCATCGTCCTGATGGATGGCACGGTCATGGAACCAAAGCCCGTGGCCCCAAAACCCGTGATTCAGAAGCCTCCCGCGACCAATGCCCCGCCGCCCAAGGCCGCTGCGACCAATCAGGCAAATTCCAAGCTGTAACCCTTCACACCGGCTGCTACCATTGCCGCATGGCCAAGGAATTGAGAATCCAACACGCGCAACTGGTCGGCATCATCGCCAAGGCTCTGGCCGATGCCAGTGTGCCCGCGCCCATCTGCGCGATTGAAACCGAAGTGATGGCCGAGGCGGATTTGCTCGGCGTTCCGTCGCACGGTGTCCGCATGTTGCCCGGTCTGGTGCGGGGCATTCACGACGGCCGGGTGACGGCGAATCCGCAAATCAAAATCATCCGCGAGCGTCCCGCGTCCTGCGTGCTGGATGGTGACAACGGGCCGGGCCGTTTTGTTTCCGTTCAGGCGATGCGAAAAGCCGTCGAGCGCTCGAAACGGTCGGGCATCGGCGCATGCCTGGCGACGCGCGTGACGCATTGGGGCCGCGCCCATGCTTATGCCTGCCGCGCCGCGCAAGCGGGCATGATCGGCGTCTGCACGACGAACGCCATTCCAAACATGGTGGCGTGGGGTTCAACTCGACCGTTGCTCGGCAACAATCCGCTCGCCATCGCAGTGCCGCGCGGGCGCGGGCGGGAACCCATCGTCCTCGACATGGCGATGAGCCAGGCGGCGGTGGGCAAGATTGGAACTTTTCTGCGCGAAGGAAAAAAAGTGCCGGCCAATTGGGGATTGGATGCCGAAGGCAAGCCATCGGATGATCCGGCGGCGATTCTGGCGGGCAAAAGAATCCTGCCGTTCGGAAACCACAAGGGCGCGGGGCTGGCGTTCATGATGGAATTGCTCACGGGCGCGCTGTCCGGCGGATTGTTTTCCCACGAAATAGCGCAGGATGATCCAACGGGGCTTGATGCCGGTTCCTCCAAATTATTTTTGGCGCTCGACATTTCGGCGTTCGTGGATGTGGAACGGTTCGGGCAGCGGGTGGAAGACTGGATTGCCTGGTTGCGTGAGGCCGAACCCGGTTTGACCATCACGCTGCCGGGTGAACGCGGCTGGCAGACGCGCGAGCGGAATCTGGCCGGGGGAATTCCCATTCACGCGGAGATTGTTGCGCAATTGGAGATGATTGGCATTCGTTTGAAGCCGTGATGAAGTTTGAGCCGACTCACGCCGGCTGCTACTGTGGAAAGCGGCGGTGTCGCCTGTTTCCGATTGCGAGGACGCTGTCAGGGTGCCTTGAGAAATTCCAGGGCGTCGGCGGCCTCGGCTTCGGGCACCTGGACGCGAAGCATGCCTGCCGCCGAATAGGTGCCAAAACCGCCAAGCCAGGCGGCGTTTTCGTTGGCAACAAAGGGATGAAAGTTTGCGGCCTCGAGCCGGGAGCAGACAAGTTGCGCGTCCGTCAGATTGAAAGAAGTGAAGACGGTGGCGAAGTCCATAGTGTTGCTAATCCTTCTCGCTCCCGTCCTCGTCCTCGCAATCGAAAACGCTTATTGAAATCGAGGACGGGGACGAGAACGAGGAGGAGAGGAAATTCATTTGGCGAGCAGGATGGGTTCGTTTTTGGCTTCGGGAGCGCTTCGCAAATCCGCGAAGACAATGATGCCCGCGCCGGTCTGGAGCAGGGTCTGGACCTCGGCCTCGACTTGCTGGCCGATGTGCGGCTGGCCGTTGCTGATGACGACCATTGTGCCGTCGGGCAGATAGCCGATGCCCTGGCCCTTGTCCTTGCCTTCGCGGACGATTTTCAACTGGAGCATTTCGCCGGGCAGAAGGATGACCTTGAGGCATTTGGAAACCTCGTGGAGGTTGATGCAACTGACTTTTTGCAGCGCGGCGATCTTGCCGAGGTTGTAGTCGTTGGTGTAGAGCTTGGCGTTGAGGTTGCGCGCCAGGCGGACGAGCTTGGAGTCCACTTCCTTCTCGTCGGGAAAATCGCCGTCGTGAATGCGGACCTCGATGTTGTGGTTGCGCTGGATGCGGTTGAGCATTTCGAGTCCGCGCCGGCCGCGGGCGCGCTTGATTGCGTCGCCGGAGTCTGCAATCTGCTGGATTTCCCGGAGCACAAATCGCGGGACGATGATGAGGCCTTCGAGCAGATGCGTTTCGATGAGGTCGGCGATGCGTCCGTCAATGATGACGCTGGTGTCGAGCAGCAGCAGGTTGTCCGGCTTGTTCTGCGGCGAGAAGCGGAC
>CAYYWB010000042.1:0-16173 GCA_964475285.1 uncultured Bifidobacteriaceae bacterium
CCGACGAATACAAGGCCGGCCGCACGCCGAACCCGTGCGTGATGTGCAATCAAAATTTGAAATTTGGCCGGCTCATTGACCGCGCAGATCAGCTCGGCGCGCAATTCATCGCCACCGGCCATTTCGCGCGCGTGGAAAAAAGCGCGGACGGTTCGCGTCATCTGCTCAAGCGCGGACGGGATTTGAAAAAGGATCAAAGTTATTTCCTGTTCTCGCTGCGGCAGGACCAGCTTGCGCGCGCGATGTTTCCGCTCGGCGAGAAGACCAAGAGCGACACGCGCGCGGTCGCGCGGCAGTGCCGGCTCAAGACCGCCGACAAGGAGGAGAGCATGGAAATCTGCTTCGTGCCGGACAACAATTACGGCGGTTTTCTCCAGCAGGCCGGTCTGGTGCAAAAGCACCGCGGCGAGATAGTGGATTTGCACGGCCGCGTTCTCGGCCATCACGACGGCATTGAACTTTACACCATCGGCCAGCGCAAAGGCCTTGGCATCACGACGCCCAAGCCGGTTTATGTCGTGGAGCTGGATGCGGAGAACAACCGCGTGGTCGTCGGCGATGATTCCGCGCTCGACCGCAACGAGTTCACCGCGACGAATTGCAACTGGCATCCGTTCGACAAACTGGCCGGACCAATCGAAGTCACGGCGAAAATCCGTTACAACCATCCCGGCACGCCCGCGACGGTGACGCCGACCGGGAACGGCTCGGTGAAAGTAAAATTGCATTCCGCCCAGCGCGCCATCACGCCCGGCCAAGCGGCGGTGTTTTATCAGGATGATCTCGTGGTCGGCGGCGGGTGGATTGCGCGATCGGAAAAAACTGGCCCGGCCATTTGACAGTCGGCCCAAGCCGGTGCATGGTAGCCGCCATGAAAACAATGCTGCTTTTGCTCGCCACAATTATGACCACCCCCCTTTTCATTTGCGCCGCCGATTCGCTTTACGACATTCCGCTCAAGGACATTGACGGCAAGGACACCACGCTCAGGCCGTATGCCGGACAGGTGATGCTCATTGTCAATGTCGCGTCAAAATGCGGCTTCACCCCGCAATATGCCGCACTGGAATCCGTCTATAAAAAATACGACTGGCAGGGACTGGTCGTCTGCGGTTTCCCCTGCAACCAGTTTGGCGGCCAGGAGCCGGGCACGGACGCGGACATCAAGGAATTCTGCACCGCCAAATACAACGTCACGTTTCCAATGTTCGACAAGCTGGAAGTCAACGGTGCAAACCGGCATCCGCTCTACGTCGCGCTCGCCGGCAAGGACTCGCAGTTTTCCGGCGACATCAAATGGAATTTCACCAAGTTTCTGATCGGGCGGGACGGCAAAATCCTGAACCGCTTCGATTCCAAGGTGAAACCCGATTCGGAGGAAGTGACCAAAGCCATCGAAGCCGCGCTCACGGCGAAATGAAGCACCGCCCTGCCAGACGGCTGGATGGCTTGCGCGGCAAGGTTGCGAATGCCGGCCGGAAATTCAAGGTCCGCCGGCGTGATTGAAGCCGGCGTTTTTCAGCGCGGGCCAGAACAGGACGACGGGCAGCAGGCTGCCGGCGATGGCCGGGTTGTTTTTCTTTTCCGACACGCGGCGAAGTCAAGCCATAGCCGGAAAGTTGCGAATGAAATTCATCCCGTCTGGAATTGTCCCCCGTCGAAACCCGCACTACGGCGAAGCCATATTCCCCCGCCCGTCTCCAAACCTAATAAGACGGCTAAAAAAAGCCGCAACACGATTACTCGTTGATTCCCCAGCGTGGCACCCCGTGCGGTTCTTGCAGGATGTTTTCCAAAACCGAACTGACCTGCGTTGCCCGCAACCACATTTCCTCCATCATCTGCTCCGGATCCTCCGCCGTCATCTTCACCTCGTCCGCCGCGATCAGGAGCGGAACCACGCTCTCCACGCCGCCGGTGTTGCTTGCCGGTTGTTGCACAGGATTCATAACGCACCCTTCACCAGCCGGCACACGAATGCAAGTGTTTATTTACCCGCATCAGGAATAGGCATTTTGCCTACCCACTTCGGGCGGATTTGATTTGACCGGAGCGTGGAAGAATTTAATTTGCCGGCATGGATCATTCACCCGGTTTTCTCAAGCTGGTCGCCGACGCCAAAAAACACGTCAACGAAATCAGCGTTGCCGAGGCGCGGGCAAAGCTGGCGGCGCATTCCAAGGCCGTGCTGATTGACGTGCGCGAGGATCACGAATGGCTGGCGGGCCACGCGGTTGAGGCGGTGCATCTGGGCAAAGGCATCTTGGAGCGCGACCTGGAAAAACTTTATCCCGACACGAATGCGGAAATCATCATGTATTGCGGCGGCGGCTTCCGTTCGGCGCTGACCTGCGACGCGGCGCAAAAAATGGGCTACCAAAAAGTCCATTCGCTCATCGGCGGCTACAAAGGCATGGTCGCCGCCGGCTGGCCGATGACAAAGTAGGCGCGCTGCCGGCGGGAAAGATTTGTTCCGTTCACCGTTTCACCTGCGGCGTTTCGGCGATCACCTTCCGGTGTTCCAGCTTTTCAAGCTTCGGCGCGATGACCACCTGGCAGTAACCGGCGTTGGAATTGTTGTCGAAGTATTGCTGGTGATAATCCTCGGCCTTGTAAAATTTCTTGAGCGGCACGATTTCCGTCACGATGGGATTGCGGAAATCCTTCTGCGCCTCCAGCCGGGATTTTTCCGCAATCAATTTCTGCTTTTCGTCGCGATATAAAATGATGGAGCGATATGACGTGCCTTCATCCGCGCCCTGGCGGTTGAGCGTGGTCGGGTCGTGCGCCTGCCAGAAAACTTCCAGCAGCCTGGCGTAGGAAATTTTCGCAGGATCAAATTCAATCTGCGTCACCTCGGCGTGGCCGGTCGTCTCGCTGCAAACCTCGCGATAGGTCGGACTCTCCGTGGTGCCGCCAGCAAAACCGCTCGTGACAGAAATCACGCCGGGCAGCCGCTCGAAAACGGCTTCCATGCACCAGAAACAGCCGCCGCCCAGGTCGGCGGTTTCAATCTTGTTCGTCGGGTTTGATTCAGTTGCGTTCATGTGTTCGACAGGCTCCGGGGGTAAATCAGCTTGCACCCGGCGCGGGCAGAAACAGTTCACCGCGCCGGCGGCCAGCAAAATTAAAAAGGTGCATCTCATTTGGTGTTCAACGTCTCCAGCCCGGTCGTGGCCGGCGGCAAAACCTTACACCATTTCTGTTTATTCCGCTTCGGGCTTGTCCAGGTGTTCGCCGGGCGGCAGTCCGGCATATTTCTCAAAATGCTCCGGCTTGAGCGGTTCGGAGATGGCGTTTTCACCGCCCAGCCATTTGCCGAGGTCAATGAGCTTGCAGCGATGCGAACAGAACGGGCCGTATTTTCCGGCCAGCCAGTCGCCGGTCTTTTTGCAGGTCGGGCATTTGACTCGCAGCATGGCTACTTGGTTTCGGCGGCAACGGCCTTGAGGTCGGTCGCGACATTCACGGCGGCATCCAGCGGGACGCCGCCGTCGGTGAGGGTTTTCTGCACGTCATTGAACAGCATCGGCTGCTGCGCCGCCGAAAGATGCGAGCTGTTGAAGAGGGCGTGGACCTCCCGTGCCAGTTTGGTCTGCTGCGCCGGTGTCAGTCTTTTGTTCCCCGCAACCGCCGATGCGAGATCATCCGCCAGTTTTTTGACGGAAGTTGACGAAGGCTTGGCGCCCTGCGCCGCCTGCGACAAATTGTTCAACAGCGAAATTTTTTGCGCGGGATCCGGCTTGTCACCCGTTGAGTTTTTGAGCGCGGCAAAATCCGATTGCAAACCGGAGACGTTGTTCAACGTCGCCTGCAGCACGGGATCAACGGGCGCAGGTGCGGGAGCGGTCCCCGACGCGGCGGCGGCGCTGGCGGGGTCGCCGGCCGCCCTTTGGATCCGCTGTTGTTCCGCGTCGTTTTGGGCGCTGTCCCGCTTCGCCTGCTGCTTGGCAATGGAATAATTAACCTCCTGCGCCAGCAGGGTTCCGGCGGTGAAGAGCACGCACGCAAGCACGATGGGAGTTTTCATAACTGTTTATGGATTTACCGTCAAACTACCACCTTTTGACAGTAATGAAACATAATCTTCGAGAATGCGCTCGGACTCGTCCAGCATCGGATCAAACGGCGGCGGCGACTTTTTCGCCTCGGCTTTGGACACATTATTGGTCGCGCTGGACAGAATATTCGTGGTGCCGTCCGGGAGCGGCAGTCCTGGCTCGGCGGAATTCTTGACGGTCAATTCATAGATTTTCACGCCGGAATCGGGCCGGCTTTCCCGCTCCTTGTCGCGCGCCTCGTTTTGCAAGGTGATGCGCTCGTGCTCCTTGATGGCGTCGCGCTCGTTGAGGGTGGCGGTCCGGTCGGCTTGAGATTTTTTAAATTGCTCGATGTCCTGCCGGACATAGGCAAAATCCTGATTAGTGAGAATGCGCGCGTCGGAAAGCTGGTGCAGTTCGGCCAGGTAGGGCTGGACTAGGTTCACCTTCGCGTAGTTCGCCGGCTGGATGGTGTCCCACGCCAGCGGGTTGTCCAGGCTCGTTTCGCCAATCAGCGTCGAAAAATTCAGCACATCCGGCAACACAATGTCCGGCACCACGCCCTTGAGCTGCGTCGAAGCGCCGCTGACGCGGTAAAATTTACGGATCGTGATTTTGAGGGCGCCGGGGTCGTTCGTGCTGTTGATCATGAACGGCTTGAGCGGGTTCAGATTTTGCACCGTGCCTTTGCCGTGCGTGGACGTGTCGCCGACAATCAGCGCGCGGCCGTAATCCTGCAACGCCGCCGCCGCAATCTCCGCCGCCGAGGCGCTGAAGCGGTTGATCATCACCACCAGCGGGCCGGTGTAAAGCTCGTCCGGATCGGTGTCGGAATCCACCGTCACCTGGTTGTCAGGATTGCGCGCCTGCACCACCGGGCCTTCTTTGATGAACAGGCCGGTGAACTTGATCGCCTCCTCCAGCGAGCCGCCGGGATTGTAGCGCAGATCAACGATGATGCCCGCGACATGTTCCTGCTTGAGCTTCTTGATCAGCTTGGCGACATCCTCGGAGGTGTATTTGGGCGTGGCGTGGCCGTTGTTGGCCGTGAAATCAACCGGCGCATAAAACGACGGCAGGTCAATAATGCCGATGCGGTTCGTGCCGCCGTGATCGTCGGGCATTTCAATCAGCTTGGCCTTGGCCTCCGAATCTTCGAGCTTGATTTCGTCACGGACAAGGCTGATCACTTTGCGCGTCGTGAAGTCCGGGGCCGGATTGATGGTCAGCCGCACTTCGGTGCCTTTCGGCCCGCGGATTTGCTGGACGACTTTTTCCAGCTCCATGTCCACCACGTCCACCGGCGGCTTGTTGCCCTGCGCCACGGCGACGATGCGGTCTTTTTCATTGAGCAATTTGCTTTTGCTCGCCGGGCCGCCCGCGACGAGCGAGAGGATGGTGCAATAACCGTCGTCCTCCCGCAGTTGCGCGCCGATGCCAAACAGTGACAGGTTCATCCCGATGGAAAAATCCTGCGCGTGCGGCGCGCTGAAATAATCCGAGTGCGGATCGTAGGCGTGGGCCAGCGCGTTCAAATAAATCTGCAGCACGCTGTCGCTGTCCTGGTTGGTCATCAGGTGCAGGTTCCAGCGGGTGTGCCGTTCCAGCGTGGCGATGATGTTGGTGTTCGCATCCGCCGGCAGCTTGATGGTGAACACGCCATTGGTCTCGGACATCTCCCGGCCCAGCTTGTCCTGCAAATATTCATAGCGCACCTGCTGCCGCCAGAGCTGCTGCGCCTCCGCCAGATCCTTCGGAAACGGCTCGTGCCGGCGGTCAATCTGGATTTTCTCGTCCGTGTTGAATTTGAACTTGTCGTGCTGCAACAATTCATCCACATACGCCGTGTGCTGCTGGAACCGTTCCTGGTAGCGCTGGTAAATCGCAAACGCCGGCGACAAATCCGCCGTGCCACGGCCACCAGTCGTCAGCACGTCGAGATTGGTCCGAAACCGGCCGAACTCCGCCAGATCACTTTGCAAAAAATACTCGTGCCGCGGATCAAGGGAGTCAATGTAGCCGTCAAAAAATTTGACCGACAGATCCTTGTCCAGCGGATGTTGCAAATAGTGATAATCCTCCAGCAGCCGCGCCGCAACGTAGGCGATGCGCGGATCGTCCGCCCCCGGTTTCAAACTGTTCACCGGCAGGGCCACCGCCGGCGGCGGTGCCATCCGGCCCGTTTCGCAGCCGACCCAGATGACCAGCCCGACGGCAACGCTGAACGGCACCGGCCAGAATTTTTTTAGCTGTAACATGATGTTTGGCACACTTTGACTCAATTTAAACCAATTTGTTCACTGAGGGAAATAAATTGCGACGGGCGTGGATGCTCATGACAAACCGGGCGGCACGTTTTAGACGGAGCGCGAACGGCCCCTGTCCGCGGCATCCGCTGCCGTTTGAAATGGCTGGGATTTTCCGCCAGCCACGGCAGAAATAGTTTGTTCAAGGCATAATTCCACAAAAAAGCCGCGCGGGATTACCGCGCGGCTGATGCGACTGTGAATCGCGAGCGGACGCTTACTTCCTGGCCGGCATGGGCACGGTGGCCGAAAGCAACTTTGCCTTGGCGCAAAGGAAATAAACCACCGCGCCGACGACAAACGCAGCGACCGGAGCCGCCGGAACGGCCGGGATGGCGGCGGACATCTTGTCATGCAGAATCGGCAGAATGCCGACGCCGAAACCGAGCAACCAAGCGATCCAGCCAGCCGGGTTGAATCCCGCGCGCGGACCGTTCCACTTGCCACCACTTAAAAAGTAATCTACCAGCATCGCACCGCAGATCGGCCCGAACGAGGCGCCGATGATCTCGAACACAATGATCGCCTTGCCCGCCCAGCCGGAGAGGGCGAGCGCAATGCTCACCGCCGCGCCAATGCCGACGGAGACGAAGGGATTGACGTTCGACAGCGTGGTTTTGAAGCTGTTGGCCGCGATGAACGAGGAGAAGCACGCTGACGGGAAGGCCGCGATTGCCAGCAGAAACATCATCCACTTGGAGATGCTGGTTCCCATGATCACGGGAATCAAACTCGGACTTTGCAGAATCAGTTTTCCACCACCCGCCGTGACCGCCGTCTGGCTCAATGCCGGCGAGCCGTAGGTGCCGGCCACGATCAAGATCGAGGCGCCGGCGGTAAGAATGATGGCCAGCGCCACGCCCACGATGCCGCCCATGCTCACGTCGTTCTTGTTCCGGCTGTTGGTTCCAAAATCCACCCCGGCCGCACCAGCGGTGGCGAAGAAGCCGACCACGAACGTCAGCATAGCCGCCAGCACACCAAAGGAATCCAAGGCGGGCAACGTGTCAGCAACGGCTGTCTTGTGCAAATCAACGAACTTCGCGGCATCAAAGCTGCCGATGGTGCCAGCCGTTTTGGCCAGCAGAATCGCCAGAATCGCCAACGGAATCAGCGGGAGATAGGTGGCCACTTTGGCGACGTATTGAATCCCTTTCAGACCGACGAACGCGGCCAGCACGCCCCAGAGAACCATGATTCCTTTTACCGCTCCTGGAATCGTGGCAACATTCATAGGATCGATTTTAGCTTCGGGGAAAAAGAACATTCCGATCAAAGCCGAGGAGAAATAAATGTTCACCGCCAGCCAGCCAAATTGCAGCACGCCCATCAAAAATCCCGGCATCAGAAAACCGCCCGTGGCACCGAAGGTGGAGGTGCCAACAATATAAAGCGGCAGACCGGTCTTCATGCCCAGCAGCCCGGGCACCAAATAGAACAGAAAATGGCAGATGAGCGCGGCCAGCACGAGGCTGATCAAGGCCCACGCCAGGCCCTGCGAAAGCAGGCCGCCCGCATTGGGCGCGTTGACGGCGTCCTGCCAGAACACGAACCACAAGAAGATGCCGGCGTAGGTCGGCGCGGTGTTTTTATACCACGGCGCGCGCTTGTCCGGCGGGTTGGGAACAGTGCCGGCAATGTAGGCAGGCAGAGAACTGTTGGACGAGGACACGGGACTGTTGACTGGAGGGTTTGCGGGATTACTCATATCCTTTCTAATGCCGGTTTTCAATCCGCTTCACAAGTCAAAAAATTGCGCCGACATTTCCGGCCGGAGCGCAAACGTCCAACGGCAAATTGCAAGAGATTCTGACCGGCGGCCAAGCAAACCAAGCCGGCAAATGTTTGACCTTGAGCTTTATCTGCCTTCGACCAAATTGTAGCATCGCTTGGTTCATACCATTATGAGAATAAATTTAACCGCCCCAGCCATCGTTTGGTTGTTCGTTGTTCCCGGCTTCACCGCGCTGGCGGCTGATCCGCCAGCCAGCCAACCGCCGGCCTCCCTGACGCCGCCCCGCGTGCCGGGCTTTTCGGTGGACTACATGGATCGCGCGGTGGATCCCGGCACGAATTTTTACCTTTTCGCCGACGGACAATGGCTGAAAAACAATCCGGTGCCGCCCGACAAATCGCGCTGGGCCTCCTTCACCGAACTGGCCGAGCGCAACTGGTTTCTTATCCACGAAATCCTGGATTCCGCCGCGCTTCCGGAAGCGCCGCTGCCGCCGCATTCACCCCGGCGCGAGGTCGGCGACTTCTTCGCCTCGGCCATGGACACCAACCGGATTGAGAAACTTGGTCTCCAGCCCATCGCCGGCGACTTGAAAAAGATTGACCGGATCCAATCCACCAAAGATTTGTTCGCGTTGCTGGCGGACTTTCATCAACGGGGCATCGGCGGGATTTTCGATGCCGGTTTTGGACCGGACGAGAAAAACAGCTCCATCTACGCCGTTGAATTGAGCCAGGGCGGGCTTTCGCTGCCTGACCGCGACTATTATCTCAAGGACAGCTTTGCCGAGAAGCTCAAGCTGTATCACGACCATGTGCGGAACATGTTCGGTCTGCTCGGGGAAAAGCCTGCGGAGGCTGCGGCGCACGCCAGCCTCGTCATCCAGCTCGAAACCGAACTGGCCAAGGCGAGCCGGACGCGCGTGGAGCTGCGCGACCCGAACAAGAATTACAACAAATTCACCGGCGGGGAACTTGCCGCCAAAACGCCGGAGCTTTTGTGGTCCGTCTATTTCGAGGATCGAAACCTCGCGCCACCCGCCTATGAAATCGTCGGCCAGCCGGAATTTTTCACAGCCGTGAACCAGCTGGTCCAGGCGCGGCCCATGTCGGACTGGAAAGTTTATCTCCGCTGGCATTTGCTGCATGAGAGCGCACCGTTTTTGCCGTCGGCCGTCGAGCAGGAGAACTTCAATTTCTTTGGCAAAGTCCTCAGCGGCCAGCCGGAACAGGAACCACGCTGGAAACGCGCGGCCCACACCATAGACGGCTCCATTGGCGAAGCGCTCGGCCAGCTTTATGTGGAGAAATATTTCCCGCCGGAAGCCCGGGCGCGGATGAACGAGCTGGTGGAGAACTTGAAAGCCGTGTTTCACGACCGCCTCGAAAAAGTCCCCTGGATGACGGACACGACGCGGACCAAAGCCCTGGCCAAGTTCGCGCGCTTCACCCAGAAGATCGGCTACCCGGCCAAATTCCGCGATTACTCGTCGGTGCTGATCCGGCGGGATGACCTGCTGGGCAACGTCCGCCGTGCGGAAGTCTTTGAGTCGCGCCGGGAGATCGCCCGCGTGGGCCGGCCGGTGGACCGCACCGAGTGGGACATGACGCCGGAGACCGTCAATGCCTATTTCAATCCGGAGCAAAACGAAATCGTTTTCCCCGCCGGCATCCTCCAGCCGCCGTTCTTTGACGTGACGATGGACGATGCTGTAAATTACGGTGCCATCGGCGTGGTCATTGGCCACGAGATGACTCATGGCTACGACGATCAAGGGCGCAAATATGACGCCGACGGTAATTTGAACGATTGGTGGACTGCGGCGGACGCCCAGGCTTTCGATGACCGGGCGCAACTGGTCGTGGATGAATACAATGCCTTTGAGCCTTTGCCCGGCCTGCACGTGAACGGCAAATTGACCCTCGGCGAAAACCTGGCCGACCTCGGCGGCGTGAACATCGCCTACGAAGCCTTGGAGCGGGCGCTCGCCAAAGACCCCGCCAAACGCAAGCTCATTGATGGCTTTACCCCGGAACAACGTTTCTTCATCTCCTTCGCCCAGATCTGGCGCACGAATATCCGCCCTGCGGAAGCCCAGCGGCTGGTGACGGTGGACCCGCATTCGCCAGGTCAATTCCGCGCTTACGGCCCGTTGCTCAATGTCCAGATGTTCTATGACGCCTTTGACATCCGCCCCGGCAGCCCGATGTGGCGTCCGCCGGAGCTGCGCGCCAAAATCTGGTGATCGCCAACCGCTCCGTCTCCGGCCTCTGCCGGAGGCGGCGGACACCACAAGCGGCATGGCCACCGGCAGTTTTGGGCAATTTGACTGAATGCCTCACTCCTGCCGGCCAGGATGGCAAAAACAGGACTGTTTGTGTCACTCTGCCAAGCGATCTTGTAGCCGACAGACCTGTCGGAGGCAGTCTGTCCAAGCAGACTGTTGCAAACAGGACTGTCGACACCCTCCGTCCGGCCAGAGTGGTGCGTTTAAGATTGAATTTGCCGGTCGGCCAAGCCGGGTGGAAGCCTTTAAGATTAAAACCACCATCCCGCTTCGCCAGGATGATGGTTTTAAGTTGAAACGAGCCGCCTGGCCTGCCAGGAATGGCTCCGTCAGGCTGCCCAAGGGCGTCCGGCCAGAACCGGTCACCGGTTCAAGACAGCACAAAGGGCGCGCGATCTTCCCGTTTGATGAATTGCGCGGCTTCCGGGCAGTTTTTGGCGACCATGCCGGGTCCGTCCCATTCGAGCTTCTTGCCGACGCGCAGCGAGACGCAGCCGAGCAGCATGATTTCCACCAGCTTCGCCGCAATGTCAAAGCGCGAGTAGCACAGCTCCGGCTTGCCCGCCTTGATGGCCGCGATCCATTCCTGGTGCTGCCGGCGGTCGTTGTCGCCCTTGAACTCGTTGCGCGGCAGGGTCTGCGGAACGGCCTCCACCGCCGGATGCTTTTTGTAATGGACGAACTTTTTGTCGCCGGTCTGCTTGATGAAGAACTGTTCGCCGTAATCGTCCGGTGAAAAGATCGTGCCTTTGTCGCCGATGAGCAGGCAGCCGCTGCCGGGCATCTCGCCCTGGAACTCCACGATGTCGCCGGTGACGTCCTGCGGCGGCTTGTTGCTGCCGTCATGGCTGGTCGGGTTGTCAGCCAGCGGCTTGCCGCCATCATACCACCAGAGCGTGACGGGGTCGAAAGCCAGCGTGTCGTGCTGGTGGAAGAAGGATTTGTGCGCCGCCGGGATGGCGATTTTGCGCGCGGGAAATTCAAAGCGGATTTTCGAGCCGATGGGATAAGTCTCGTTGTTCATTGCGCCAAACGGAATCGCCTCGATCTCCGTGGGATAGCCAAACTGCAAGGAGCGGAACGGCATGTTGACCGTGTGGCAGGCCATGTCGCCGAGCGCGCCCGTGCCGAAGTCCAGCCAGCCGCGCCAGTTGAACGGCTGATAGACGCCATTTTTGAAAGGCCGCAGCGGGGCCGGGCCAATCCAGGTGTTCCAGTCGAGCGAAGCGGGCACCGGGTCCTGGCCTGCGGGCCGGCCCATGCCCTGCGGCCAGATCGGGCGGTTGGTCCAGACGTGAACCTGGTGCACCTGGCCGATGATGCCGGCCTGGATGCATTCGACCGCGCGCCGCAAGCCATCCGCCGAGCTGCCCTGGTTGCCCATTTGCGTGACAAGGTTATTCTTTTTCGCCAGGCTCCGCAGATAGCGGGCCTCGTAAATCGTCTGCGTCAGCGGCTTCTGGCAATAAACATGTTTGCCGTGCGCCATCGCCGCGGAAGCCGCCACCGCATGAAAATGATCTGGCGTGGCCACGCCCACGGCGTCAATGCCGCTGGCCATCTCGTCAAACATCACGCGGAAATCCTGGTAGAACTTCGCCGACGGAAAACTTTTGACCGCGTCGGCGGCGTTGCCGGTATCCACGTCGCACAGGGCGACGATGTTTTCGGTGCTGTTGCAGTTGATGTCGCTGCGGCCCTTGCCGCCCGATCCGATTTGAGCAATGTTCAGCTTGCTGTTGAGGTTTTGGGCCCGCAAAAGCGTGGGCACCCCGAAAACAACCGCGCCGGTGGCGAGCGAGGTGGTCTTGATAAAACTCCGGCGACTCAAAGCGCCGGCACTGGGCTTGCGATGGGACTTCATATAAAAATTCTACGCGGATGCGCGGTGAGGTAAAACAAAAAATCTTAAAATTATAAATTATTGGACCAGGCACCTGGCGGAAGCGGAGGCTTGGGGGCAGATGGAACGCATGAAAACGAAGCTTGTGCAAAAAAAACTGACATGGATTCAACTCTTTGACCAATTCGCACGGTTGTCCATGCCCGCCGTCATCTTGAAGGAGTGGTTTTGGAAAAAGGGGATGATCTGCCCGCATTGCAAAGACAATGACCAAAAAAGTTTTCCGCCATGGTTGCCCGTCCCGCCGCTCCAACCCGCGCCGGGTTCCGCTGGTGAACAAACTGCCAAAACCCATTCACCGTGACCCGCAGCGCGGAATTTGAGGATGGTCAGGTCCCGCTCCGCAAACGGCATATTGCCTGGCCTCTGCTTTGCACTTTCAAAAATCAAGCTTAAGTCCAAGCCATCAAGCCACGCTGCTTGCCGCCGTCAACCGGTTGCATCAATTCACTTCCGCCAAAGGCGTAATTCCACGAAGAAACGCATGAACCGTTGACCGTTGACCGCCGGAAACCAGTTTGCTATCTTGCCGCCTGTCGTGCTGATGAAATCCGCGTTGAACCAACATGTCTTGGTGTTGAACCGGCTCTGGCAGGCAGTCAATGTCTGCACCGCCCGCCGGGCGCTCACGCTGCTCTTCCAAGGCCACGCGCAGGTCGTGCTGGACAACCCCGACGGCTCGTTCCGCACCTTCAACTTTCAGGAATGGCGCGACGTCTCCGCCGGCGCGCCGCCGGAGGAAGCCATCCGCGCCATCTCTTTCCGCATCCGCGTGCCGAAAATCATCCTGCTGTTCCTGTATGACCGGATGCCGAAGAAGGAAGTGAAATTCACCCGGCAGAATATTTTTGAACGCGACAAAAACACCTGCCAGTATTGCGGCAAAGTTTTTGACCGCAACGACCTGAACCTCGACCACGTCATCCCGCGCGACCGCGGCGGCCCGACCACCTGGGAAAACATTGTGTGCTCGTGCATTGCGTGCAACACGCGCAAGTCCAACCGCACGCCGTTCGAGGCCGGCATGAACCTGGTGCGCAAACCCAAGCGACCGAAATGGCGTCCGTTCGTGCAGGTCAACCTCACGCTGCAGCGGCACGACAGTTGGCGGCATTTTGTGGACCTCGCCTACTGGAACGTCGAGCTGGGCGAAGACGTCGCGCCGTAATTTTCCAAGGTCTGCGCGTGGCGTCACGCGCATTGACTTCGCGGATTCCGCCGCTAAGATTCAAGCCTTGGCGTGCTCGTCTATCGGTTAGGACACGGCCCTCTCAAGGCTGAAAGACGGGTTCGATTCCCGTGCGCGCTACCACTAAAAACCTATAAAATTCTAGGTTTATTTGTTTCAAGTTGACTTTCCAGACACTTTTCCAGACAGTTGTGGCATGAAATTGCCGGAGTTTCCAAAAGTGTTGAGGCTGGACAGCGTCAGCGTCGTCATCTACAAAACGCCATCCAAAGGATACGATACTTTTACGCTCGCCTACTATCAGGACGGACACCGGAGACGCGAATACAGCAACAATTACTCCACGATTCTTAAACGCGCCAACGAGGTTTTGGATGATTTGCGCCAGGGTAAACCGGCGGTTGAAGGCGCGTTGAAAACCGCCGAGCGGCTGGAGTTTGTCCGGGCGAAGGAAAACCTCAAATCTAAAAACATCACCCTGCCGCTTGACGTGGTTGCCCGCCATTTCGCTGAGGCGGTAAAACTGCTCGGCAGCGATCTGGTAATTGAGGCGGCACGGGAATATGCCAAACGCCACCCGCAAAAGCTGCCGCAAAAAACCGTCGCCGAAGTCGCAGACGAATTCATTGCCGCCAAACGCGCCAAAGGCGTCAGCCGCCGCTATGAAGAAGATTTGGTTTACCGGCTTGGCCAATTCAAGGCAGTCGTGCAAGGCAACATCAGTCAAATGGATGCCGAGGTGCTACGGAGTTTTCTCGACGGCCTGACCAAAGCCGACGGCGCAAAAATTTCTCCCCGTTCCTACAATAATTTCCGGCTCGCGCTCAACACGCTGTTTCAGTTTGCCAAAAAGCGGAAATACCTGCCGACCGACTGGAATGAATTCGAGGCGGTCGAGATAATGAAGGACAGTGGCGGCGCTATTGAAATTTTTACGCCGGATGAAATTGCAAAACTTCTGGCCGCCGCTGACCGCGATTTGATCCCGTTTCTCGCCCTCGGTGCGTTTGCCGGACTGCGTAGTGCCGAGATTGAACGGCTGGACTGGCGAGACGTGAAATTTGAAACGGGCTTTGTCATCGTCGAAGCGGGCAAGGCCAAGACAGCGACACGGCGTCAAGTGGAAATGCGCCCAAATCTCCGCGCTTGGCTTGAACCGCTTGCCAAGATAGAAGGCCGTGTCATCCCCTATGCGGACGATGAGCTTTACAAGGAGTTGCGGGCCGTTTCCGACAAGGCAAAAGTTCCGTGGAAGAACAATGCACTGCGGCATGGTTTCATATCCTACCGTGTGGCCGAGACCGGTGATGTGAACCGCACCGCGCTTGAGGCAGGAAATACTGCCACGATGATTTTCAGCCACTACCGGGAGTTGGTCACCCCTCAGCAGGCAAAGACATGGTTTGGTATCTGGCCAAAGAAGATTTCAAAACGGCAGCGGGTGGCGAAGGTGTAGGGGGAATTCATTATTGCGCCACGCCATAATTGGCTTTCAAGTGCGCCTCAATATCCGTCCATTTGAAAAGCACCGTAGCGCGACGGCCTTTGCCAATTTTGAGATAAGGAATGATACCGCGACGCATCCAGTGCTCAATCGTCCGCGCCGTCATCCCAAAACGCGCTGCCACTTCCAACTTGGACAAGTATCGTTCCCCGGCCGGAATTGGATTGGTTACAGGTGAGGTGGTCTCCGTTGATGCCGTTTTCATATGGCCGACTTCGGTTGCGTATGCCGCCGCGCATTTTTAATTCGCCAATGCCGGTGAATGGCCGCCACCACCTTGTCGAGCCAGGCGACATCGGCAAACTGTTGTGCCAGCACGTCACGCGAATAATGTTTCACGCAATAACGCTGCGGACGGCCCAGCGGCTTGATCAAGCCCGCCCGCGACAGGGGCGGGATGATATGCGTGGCTACCCCCAGCGCCTCGGCAACTTCCTCCTTGGTCATGGTGGCGCAGTATTTTTCCAATGGTTGGATTCTTAACGGTGAATCAGCAGTCATACACGTTCCTTGGTTAAAGTGAGGGTGACGGCGGTAATGAGGGTGTCATACACCTCGCCCAAACGGCTATCTGCCGGCATTACAAAACTCAATTCGTATTGCTGAAGCCGGCGTTCCAGCCATTTGAGACCGCTTCCCAGAACAACCACGTTGGCACACGCAAAATGAATCGACATTTTTTCCGGCGGTGCCTCCGGTTCCTTTTCCAAGGCCGGGTTGGCCATTCTTTCGGCATACAAGAACTGCGCGTAGGGCAGCAGATAGCTGATGCCGTCATCGGCAATTACTTCGAGCGCGGCGATGTTGGGATCACTACTGCCAAGGCAGGGATTTTTACGCGGGCTAGACGCTGATATGGCGGGCGGATTGTCGCTGGTGTGGTTCGGTTGGCTTGATTTCATTGCTGCTCCTTTCGGTGGTTTCGATTGAAAGTGATTTGGCGATGCGCTGGCGGAACCGTTTCATAAAACGATGGCCGCGCTGCAAAATGGTTTGGAGGAAGTCCCGCTGCGGCATGGCCTCAACCGCCGCCAGCCGCGCACTGGAATGGGTGACATGCAAACGTAATAATTCCGAATCATCGGTAAAGATTTGGCAGCGTTCGCGCCCGCGCGAGATGCTGACGTAAAATTGTTCCTGATTGATGGCGGGCAGCGAACGCGACGAGGCGACCAGCAAAACTTCATCCACGGTCTTGCCCTGGGCGGC
>CAYYWB010000043.1:0-16042 GCA_964475285.1 uncultured Bifidobacteriaceae bacterium
ATTCACCAAAATCTTCGTCAGCACCCAGTCCCGGCACGTGAAGGAAATCGTCACCTGCTCCGGTCAGGGCGGCGCGTCGCTGAACATTTTGTCCGGCTTCGTCACCGGCAATTTCTGCGCGTTCTGGATGGGATTGGTCATCATCGCGTTGATGTTCGGCGCCTATCTGTTCTCGCAAAACCCGGCGCTGCTCGCGCTCATGCCCGAACAATTCAAGTTCGCCGCGCCGATCTTCGCGTTCGGCCTCGTCGCGTTCGGTTTCCTGGCCATGGCGCCGGTTATTATCGCTGTGGACAGCTTCGGACCCGTCACCGACAACGCCCAGTCCATTTATGAATTGAGCCGCATCGAGGCCGTGCCGAACGTCCGCGCGGAAATCGAAAAGGAATTCGGGTTCAAGCCCGATTTCGAAAACTCCAAGATGGAGCTTGAAAAAGGCGACGGCGCGGGCAACACCTTCAAGGCCACGGCCAAGCCCGTGCTCATCGGCACCGCCGTCGTCGGCGCGACCACGATGATCTTCGGCATCATCATGCTGCTCGAAAAGGTTTACGGCGGCGTCATCGCCCACTTGAGCCTCGTGCAGCCGCAAGTCATCCTCGGTCTCCTCATGGGCGGCGCGGTGATTTACTGGTTCACCGGTGCCAGCGCGCAGGCCGTCGTCACCGGCGCCTACCGCGCGGTCGTCTATATCAAGGAACACCTCAACCTCAACAAGGCCGAGGCTTCCATCACCGACAGCAAGAAGGTCGTTGAAATCTGCACCATCTACGCGCAGAAAGGCATGATCAACATCTTCATCGTCGTGTTCTGCATGGCGCTGGCGCTGTCGTTCTTCAATCCCTATTTCTTCATCGGCTACCTCGTCGGCATCGCGTTCTTCGGTTTGTTCCAGGCCATCTTCATGGCCAACGCCGGCGGCGCATGGGACAACGCCAAGAAGGTCGTCGAAGTGGATTTGAAGCAGAAGGGAACCGAGCTTCATGCCGCGACCGTCGTCGGCGACACCGTGGGCGATCCGTTCAAGGACACCAGCTCGGTGGCGATGAACCCGGTCATCAAGTTCACCACGCTGTTTGGCCTGCTCGCGGCGGAAATCGCCGTGACGATGACCAACCAGTCCACGAAGACCGCCATCGGCGCGTTCTTCTTCGTGGTGGCGCTGATCTTCGTCTATCGCTCGTTCTACGCGATGCGCATCCCGGCGGACAAACCGTCGGCCAAGTAATCAACCTGCCGCCGTCTCCGCCGCGATTTGGGGCAGGACGGCAGCCAGACAACAGTTTCAAAAATCAGGGACGGCCTGGCAGCCGTCCCTGATTTGTTTTTGGCATGGAGCGGCAGTGCCTGTGACTGGCGACCTCAAGAAAGAATTCAGGGAAAGCCGGGGGCGTCGTGGTCCCTGAATGCAACATGGACGCCTTTCATCCGACAAAATCAAAGCGTTGAACTCCACGCATCCGCTTCCAGTTCGAACAGCAGGTCGTCCCGGCAAAGGTCGCATTGAACCAGCGCCACGGACTGCAACTGCAAATTGCGCGCCACCTGCCATTCCGTGAACGCCCGCGCCTCGGTGCCATGCTTGAAATAAGCCGTGGCGCGGGTCAGATCCGGCAATCCGAATCCGCGCGAATGCAGGATTGCCTCCACCACCTGCATGGTCTGCGCCACCTGCCGGCGTGCGTCCGCCAGCCACAAGGTTTCTCCGCCGGGCGCGATGCTGGCCGTGCCGGAAATAAACAGCCGCCGGCCCGATGCGGAGGTGAGTTCCATCGCGCGGCTGAAGGAGCTTCCATACGCGGGCGCGGGACATTGCAGCGGCGAGGCGATTTCTTTGGCGCGGACGGAAGAATTCAATGGCTGCATCGCCCAGGCGGCGACGGTCAGCGCGCCGCCGGCGGGATTTTTCGCGCCGACACCGGTGCTGGCCGGGTGCGAGCCGGAGCGAAAATTGACACCGGAATACATTTGCGTCCGCACGCGGTTGAAGTCGTCATACCACGACAAAATGTTGTCCAGAAAAAACCACGTCCGCACAGCGTCGGCGAGTTGAAATCCGGCCCGTGCTAGAATCGCCTGCAAATCTTCGAGCGCATGGCGGGTTTGATCCGGTCGCGAAAGCGTCCTGTCCGCCGGAACAAGCCCGCCGACGAGACATTGCCGCGCGCAGCCTTCCGTGAACACCGAGCCGGCGACGCGCCCGTTGAATTCTATCCGCTCCACGCTGCCAGTGAAGGCGTGGACCTGGATTCCGGCAATCGGGCCGCCGTCGCAATCCGCGCCTTCCACCCACGTCAACGACCAGTCCGCATGACCGGATATTTTTTTCAGCGCCTCAATGGTTGCCGCGCCGGCCCGGACATTTCCGAACACGAGCAGGTGCAGCGGCGTGGCAGCCTGCTCGTGAAGCTGCCGGACCAGACGCCGGAACAAATCGGGGCCGCTTTCTCCCGGCGCCGGCTTGAGCGTGAGGGAAATGAGCGAGCCGGATTTGCTTCTGCCTTGCGCTGAAGAAACGGCTTTGTTGTTTTTGGCGGACGGCATCGCCGTATTCGACGTTCGCGCGGCGGCAATAGTTACAAGCCGGGCAATTTGTCATTCACGCCCGGCAATAAAGTTCAAACAAATGACAAAATCCGTGTCATGCCACTAAAAACTCTATGCGAGCGTAACAACGTAAATTGTCAAATGAAACCGCGCCCGGTAAATCTCGCCGGAAGAATCGCCGGGGCGCTGGCGTTGCTGATTTTGGTGGTTGCTGTGAAAGCTTCCGCCGCCAATCTCTTTGAGAGCGATGCCGCGCTCGCGCCCGGAAACCGGATTGACGGGCTGGTCCTGGCGGATTTGCAGGCGTTGAAAATCCAGCCGGCGCGCGTCTGCTCGGACGCCGTGTTTGTCCGGCGCGTTTATCTGGACGTGACCGGCACGCTGCCCACGGCGCTCGAGGCGGAGAATTTCATCCTGGATTCAAGCCCGGACAAGCGCCGCGTCCTGATAGACCGGCTGCTCGAGCGCGACGAATTCGCGGATTACCTGTCGATGAAATGGAGCGACCTGCTGCGCGTCAAGGCGGAGTTTCCGATCAACCTCTGGCCCAACGCGGCGCAGGCCTATCACCACTGGGTCCGCGACTGCGTGAAAAACAACATGCCGTATGACCAGTTCGTCCGCGACCTGCTCACGGCCAGCGGCAGCAATTTCTCCGCGCCCCAGGTCAATTTTTACCGCGCCCTGCAAAGCAAGACCCCGCCGGCCATCGCGCAGGCCGTGGCGTTGACGTTCATGGGAACGCGGATTGAAAAATGGCCGGAGGCGCAGCGGCAAAATCTCGCGGCGTTTTTCTCGAATGTCGGCTACAAATCCACGCTCGAATGGAAGGAGGAAATCATTTATTTCGATCCGGCCTCGACCAATGCGCAGGCCGTCGCCGGCGCGCCGCGGCGGGCGACCTTTCCGGACGGCACGACGGTCACGCTTGCGCCGGACAAGGATCCGCGCGCGGTTTTCGCCGGCTGGCTGACGGCCCCGAAAAATCCCTGGTTCGCGCGGAACTTCGTCAACCGCGAGTGGTCATGGCTGCTGGGCCGGGGCATCATCCAGGAGCCGGACGACATCCGCCCGGATAATCCGCCCGCCAATCCGCAATTGCTCGCGTATCTGGAAAACGAACTCGTTTCGTCCGGCTACGATTTGAAGCACATTTACCGGCTGATTTTGAATTCAAAAACGTATCAGCTCTCCTCGATCCCGGAAACCAGCGATCCCAGAGGCGCGGCCCATTTCGCGTTTTATCCGCTGCGCCGGCTGGACGCGGAGGTGTTGATTGACGCGGTGGATCAAATCACCGGCACCAATGAAAATTATTCCAGCGAGATTCCGGAGCCGTTCACGTTCATTCCGGCGGGGCAGCGCTCCATCGCCCTGCCGGATGGCAGCATCACCAGCTCCTTTCTGGAGATGTTTGGCCGCCCGCCGCGCGACACCGGGCTGGAATCGGAACGCAACAACCGCGTCACCGCCGCCCAGAAATTGTGGCTGCTGAATTCGAGCCAGCTTCAGCGCAAGGTCGAGCAGAGCCGGATGATTCAATTCCAGACGACGGCGAACAGGACCCCGGAGGGAATCGCCAACGCGATGTATCTGGGAATTCTCTCTCGTTTTCCAACGGCGGATGAATTGAAGATCGCTGAAAATTATTTCCAGACCGGCGGTTTGAACAAGCGCGCCGCCGCAGTGGACCTGGCTTGGACATTGATCAACAGCGACGAATTTCTTTTCCGGCACTGACCATGAAGCCTCACGCCAAGACGCAAAGACGCCAAGAAACCAAAGTCATTTCCCTTCCTTTGCGCCTTTGCGAGGGCCGAATTTTATGAGCGAATTCCATTTTGACTTTGAAAAACAGCGCCCGAGCATCAGCCGGCGCGAAGCCGTCCGCCGCGCGCTGTTCGCCGCGAGCGGACTGGCGCTGGCGGATCACCTTTCCTTCCGTGCGTTTGCAGCGCCGCCGACCGCCCGCGCCAAGGCCGTCATCCAAATCTGGATGTGGGGCGGGCCGTCGCACCTGGACACCTTCGATCCGAAACCCGACGCCGGCTATGACTACTGCGGGCCTTTCAAAACTCCGATTGAAACCAACGTGCCCGGAATAAAAATCTGCGAGCTGCTGCCGCTGCTCGCGAAGCAGGCCGACAAGTATTCCATCATCCGCAGCATGACCCACGGCAACAACGGCCACGAAACCGCCTCCTACATCGTGCAGACCGGACGGCAGCCGGGCGGGCGGCTGGTTTTTCCGTGCGTCGGCGCGGTGGTTTCGCTGTTCAAAGGCTACGATGCCGGATACAAGGGATTGATTCCGCCCTATGTTGTCCTGACCGAATTGCAGGGACGGTTTTCCGAGGCGGGATTCATGGGCGAGCGTTACAAGCCGTTTGCCACCGGCGGCGATCCGTCAAAGACGCCCTTTGCGGTGGAAGGCGTCGTGGCGCCGGGCATCACCGAGCAGCGGCAGAAAAACCGGCGCGACTTTCTCCACCAGTTGAACACGCTGGCGCGTCTCATTCCGAATGACCCGCAATTGGCCGCTTCGATCCAGGCGGAGCAGCAGGCTTACGACATGATTCTCGGCGACGGCGCGAAGGTGTTCGATTTGTCGCAGGAAAAACCGGAATTGCGCGACAGCTATGGCCGCACGAAGTTTGGCCAGTCCTGCCTCGCCGCGCGGCGGCTGGTCGAACACGGTGTTCCCTACGTCACCATCAATTACGGCGGCTGGGACACGCACAAGGATAATTTCCAGACGATGCGCCGGCAACTGCCCGACATGGACAAGGGCATGGCGACGCTGCTCCAGGATTTGTCGGATCGCGGCCTGCTCGACAGCACCATCATCTGGTGGAGCGGCGAATTTGGCCGGACGCCGAAGATTCAGTGGGAGGAGCCGTGGAACGGCGGGCGCAATCATTGGGGACAAGTTTTTTCCGCCGTGGTCGCCGGCGGCGGGTTCAAGGGCGGTCAAGTTGTCGGCGCATCGGACGCGAAGGGTGAGGCGGTGAAGGAGCGGCCGGTCTATCCGGTGGACCTCATCGGCAGCATGTATGAACTGCTGGGCATTGACGGCGCCGCAAAACTGCCGAATTCCTACGGGTCCGACACCCGCGTAATGCCGACACCCGATGAAGGCGTGAAATCCACCGGCTTGTTGAGGGAAATCATGCCGTCATGAATCTGAAAACGACAATTAGAACCACAGATGGACACGGATGGACACGGATTATTTATGGCGGAGCGCTGCACCCCACCCAGGAGATTTTATCCGTGTTTATCCGTGTGCATCCGTGGTTGGTTTTTTCCCTGGCGCTGGCCCTGGCGCCGGTTGTGCGCGCGCAGCAAACGCCCCACATTGCCTATGTTTATCCGGCGGGCGGACAGGTTGGCACAACTTTTCCAATTGTGGTTGGCGGACAATTTCTTTCCGGCATCACCAATTTTGAAGTGGTCCTGGATGGCGGTCTGGCGTCTGCGAAAATCATCGGTTACAACCGCCAGCTAAAACCCGATGAGCAGCAGGCGCTGAAAGACGAGCTGACCAAATTTCAGAACAAACAGAAGACCGGCGTGCGGCTCACCGCGCAGGAACTGGCAACGGTGAACGAAATCAAACAAACGCTCACGCAGTTCGGGCGGCGGCCCGCCAATCCGGCCATCGGCGAATTCATGACGCTGCAACTTGCCCTGGCCACCAACGCCGCGCCCGGCGACCATGAAATCCGTGTGCGGACGCCCGGTGGCCTGTCCAATCCGCTGAAGTTTTGCGTGGGCGTGCTGCCCGAAACCACCAAACCGGATTGGAAAGCGGTGCCCAAGGAAAGCGGCAGCCTGGATCCCGCGATGCCGCTGCCCATTGATGCGGCCGTGAAGTTGCCCGTCACCATCAATGGCCAGATTGCGCCTGGCGGCGCGGACCGTTACCGGTTCACGGCGCGCAAAGGGCAGCAGCTCGTCATCAGCGCCGCCGCGCGGGCGTTGATTCCGTATCTGGCCGACGCGGTGCCAGGCTGGTTCGAGGCGACATTGACCATTTACAATGCCAGGGGAAACGCGCTCGCGTATGACGAACGCTATCACTTCCGCCCCGACCCGGTCGTTCATTTTGAAGTGCCGCAGGATGGCGACTACGTCGTTGAGATCCACGACTCCATTTTTCGCGGGCGCGAGGATTTTGTCTATCGCATGACCATCGGTGAACTGCCGTTCGTCACCGGCATTTTCCCGCTCGGCGGACGGCTCGGTGAAAAAACCACCGTCGCGCTGACCGGCTGGAATCTGCCGGAAAAATCGCTTTTACACGACAACTCCGTGGAGGGAATCACTTCGCTCGGCGGAAAATTTTTCAATTCCATTCCGTTTACCGTTGACGATTTGCCGGAAGTTTCCGCGGGTGAATCAGATCATTCCACCGAAACCGCGCAGGCCGTGAGTTTGCCGGTCATTGTCAACGGGCGCGTTGGCAAGCCCGGCGAGAAGGAGATTTTCAAATTTGAAGGCCACGCCGGGCAGCCAGTCGTTGCGGAAGTGTTTGCGCGGCGGCTGGATTCGCCGCTGGATTCGTTCCTGCGGCTGACGGACGCGGACGGGAAACAGCTCGCGTTCAACGACGATTTTGAGGACAAAGGCTCCGGCCTGAACACATTTCACGCGGATTCGTATCTCACAGCCACGCTGCCCGCCGACGGAACTTATTACCTCCAGATTTTCGACACGGAAGGACAGGGCGGGCCGGAGTTTGCCTACCGGCTTCGCGTCAGCGGGCCGCGGCCGGATTTCGCGCTGCGCATCGTGCCGTCGAGCATCAGCCTGCGCACCAGCATGAGCGCGCCGCTCACCGTTTATGCGCTGCGCCGCGACGGGTTCACCAACGCGATTGAGTTGAAATTGAAAAACGCGCCGGCGGGATTTTCGTTGAGCGGCGCGCGCGTTTTGACAAATCAGGACAAGGCGCAGTTCACCTTGAAGGCGCCGCCGGATCCATCCGAAAGTCCCGTGAGCCTTTCGATTGAGGGCGTGGCGCTGGTCGCCGGAAAACCCGTGACGAACGCCGCCGTGCCCGCCGAGGACATGATGCAGGCGTTCGCCTACCGCCATCTGGTTCCATCGAAGGAGCTTGCCGTTGTCGTCAACGGCCAGCCGCGGCTGTTTGCGCGCGACGCGTTCAGAATCATCAGCGCCACGCCGGTGAAAATTCCCGCCGGCGGAACGGTTTCTGTCCGGATTTCCACCCCGTCCGCCGCGTTTGCGGGGCGCTTCGATCTTGAACTGGCAGGTGCGCCGGACGGTGTTACCATCCAAAACGTCGTGGCGGCCGGGAGTGGCGTGGAAATTGAGCTGGGCTGCGACAAGGCCAAAGCCAAACCCGGATTGCAGGGCAACTTGATCGTCAACATTCTGAACAAAGTCCAGCCGGCGGCCCAGCCCGCGCCAAAGCCCGTGAACCCGCGCCGCAATCCGGTGGGCACATTTCCCGCCATCCCATTTCAAATCGTCGGCGTGGAATGACGGGCATGAACTTGGAAAACGCAGTTCAACCACGGATGGACGCAGATGGACACGGATGACGGCTACAAACAGTGGTGAAGAAACAGTCTTTGAACTGGAACTGCCATGTCTTCCCCGTCATCACTGCTCGGCGGCGCGGTAAAAGCCGGCGGGAAATCCCGGCAAATCCGGGATGGAAAAACTACAGTTGCCGTTCGTGTCCGCGCAGTTGGTGAAGATGGGCTGCCAGACGACCGGCGGCGTCAGATTGGTGGCCGATACCAAAATGTAGGGGTAATTGGGCGTGCCGGTCAGTTGCAGGGTCAATTGCTGCCCGTCGGCGCTGCCGGCGGTGAAACTTTGCGGCGGCAGCCCCACCACCAGCGTGTTCGTGGCGATGCCGTAGTAATTCGGGTCGCTGATGACGCCGACGACGGTGTAACTGCCCGCGCTCGTCGGCGCGTTGGGAGAACCATTGTAAGTCAGGTTCACCGTCAAGCCCGGCGGCGTGGTGCCCGCCGTGACATTGATGGCGCCGCCCGAGTAACGCTGGAACAAATTGCTCAATGTCACGGTGGCATTGGGATTGATGACCAGCGTGCCTGTGGCGCTGCCATAGTAATTTGGGTCGCTGATGGTCCCGATGACGGTGTAGCTGCCCACGTTCGTCGGCGCGTTTGGAGAACCGTTGTAGGTCAGGTTCACCGTCAGGCCCGGCGGCGTGGTGCTTGCCGTGACGCTGATGGCGCCGCCCGTGAAAAGCTGGTTCAAATTGTCCAGCGTCACGGTGGCCGATGTCTTGATGTAGCCAATCGCCAAGGAGTGATAAGCCTCGTCAGCAGGAAAAATATTGGCCGCGCACAATTGAGGCAAACTGACCGGCAGGCTGCTGTTGTCCGTCGTGCCATTGCCCAACTGGCCATAGTAATTATACCCCATTGCCCAGAGCGTCCCGTCTGTCTTCATGAACAGCGAATGAAACGCTCCCGCCGCCACCGCCACCACATTGCTCGCCACACTGAACGGCAGGTTGGTGTTGATGGTCGTGCCGTTGCCCAATTGGCCTTCCAAGTTCCGACCCATCGCCCAGAGCGTCCCGTCCGTCTTCACGAACAGAGAATGATCATTTCCCGCCGCCACGGCCACCACATGGCTCGCCACACTGACTGGCCGGTTGGTGTTGATGGTCGTGCCGTTGCCCAACTGGCCGTAGTTGTTATACCCCATCGCCCAGAGCGTCCCGTCCGCTTTCACGAACAACGAATGCTCATCTCCCGCCGCCACGGCCACCACATTGCTCGCCACACTGACTGGCCGGTTGGTGTTGATGGTCGTGCCGTTGCCCAACTGGCCGTAGTTGTTATACCCCATCGCCCAGAGCGTCCCGTCCGCTTTCACGAACAACGAATGCTCATCTCCCGCCGCCACCGCCACCACATTGCTCGCCACACTGACAGGCGTGGGGTTTGGGACCGGAATGAACCCTCCGTTGTTTGTGCCGTTGCCCAACTGGCCAGCGCCGTTATACCCCATCGCCCAGAGTGTCCCGTCCATCTTCACAAACAGCGAATGATACAGTCCCGCCGCCACCGCCACCACATTGCTGGCCACACTGATGGGCCGATTGGTGCTGATGGTCGTGCCGTTGCCCAACTGACCAAAGACATTTAGCCCCATCGCCCACAATGTCCCGTCCGCCGTTACGAACAACGAATGATTTCCTCCCGCCGCACCCGCCACCACGTTGCTCGCCACAGTGACCGGCAGGTTGGCGTCGGTCGTCGTGCCGTCGCCCAACTGGCCATAGTTGTTCAATCCCCAAGCCGACAAGAAGGAATTGCCCACCGCCACCAACGCGGGCAGGCTGATGATCATCCCGCTCGAATTTGTCACCACCACATAATAGGTGCCGGAATTGGTCACGCCCGCGTTCGCCACCGTCAGCGTGCTGTTCGTCGCGCCCACAATCAACCGGCTGTCCTTGAACCACTGATAGGCTGGCGACGTGCCGCCCGCCGTCACGCCCAGCGTCAACGTCCCACCCAGCGCCACCGTCTGGTTGGCCGGCGGCTGGGTGATGGTCGGTTGCGCCACCGCTGGCAGCGAAGCCCATAAAACGATTGCGAAGAAAATTATCTGCTTCATTTTATCTTTCCCGCATTTCCGATCCGCCAACCAAGAGGGCGTGACCACTCACTGCGGGACAATTCCGATTATAATCCCATCACTGAAAATTAACAAGTGTTATTTCAAAGAAAAACGCCGGAGCCTTCCCCGGCGGATCGCGTGCAATTGCACTTGTCGCCGCGCGGCGGCTGCGTCGGCTGGTTCAGAAAGTGATCCTGCAACGGACTCACGGGAAAGGCCCTGGAAAAGTGACAATCACAGTTGTCGCAACAAACGTTTGACAAAGCCCTGTGGTTCCGGCCATGTTCCACAACAATCCGTGAAGTTCACTTTCGATTCGAGCCAGACGACAAAGCCAATTTATGCAAACCGCAACAAAATTGTTTAATAGATTTCTCAATACCGCCCCGACGATGGCTGGATTGTTCCTGACGTTCACGCTCGCGGGGTCGCGGGCGTTTGCCGCCGATGCGCCAGGGACCAACGCGCCCGCGACCTCTGGGTTTTCCGAAACTGCAACGGAGTGGATTGACGCCGCGACCGGCCACCGGGTGATCCGGCTCTCCAACGAGCCCGGCAGCTTGAGCCTGTATTTCCACCAGAACGCCTACACGCCGCGGGGCGACAAGATGATCATTTACACGCCGGAAGGACTTGCCACCGTCAACCTCAAGACGCGCGAGATCGAACTGGTCGCGCCGGGCGTGCGCTATGGGCCGGGCAGCAGCTCCGGCATCGAGGTCGGACGCAAGACCCCCACGGTTTATTACGAGAGGAACGAGGACGGCCAGACGGTAATTTACGCAACCGACATGGACACCAAGGCCACGCGCGTGGTTTCCAAACTTGGCTTCACCGGCGATTTCGGCGGCGTCAATGCGGACGAAACCTTGATCATCGGCAAATGCAGTGTTCCCAGTGGCGCCGGTGTTCAGCGCGGCGCTCCTGCCGACCTGTCACAGCCGCCGCCCCAGATCAATTTGCCAACGAATCCCCCCACCGCAACGACCAACGCCCCGGCCCCGGGCCGCAGAGGCGGTCGCGGCGGCGGCGGCGGACGGGCGCTGCAATTTTTTGCCGTTGATGTCAAAACCGGCGCGGTTCGCACATTTATGCCGATGACCGACAATCTCAATCACGACCAGTGTTCGCCTACCGACCCGTCATTGATTTTGTATTGTCACGAGGGCGCGTGGGATCAGGTGGACCGCATCTGGACGATTCGCACGGACGGCACCGGCAACCGTCTCATGCACCCGCGCACCATGCCCATGGAAATCGCCGGGCACGAATTCTTCGGCTACGACGGCGAGACGGTCTGGTATGACCTGCAAACGCCCAAGTCCGGCGTGTTCTGGCTGGCGGGCGTGAACGTCCAGACCGGTGAACGCATCCGCTATCCGCTCGAACGCTCGCAATGGTCGGTGCATTACAATCAGTCGCACGACGGCAAGCTTTTCGCCGGCGACGGCGGCGGGCCAAACGGCGTTTCCAATCGCACACCCGACGGCCAGCGGTTGGATCCGCCGGGCAACGGCCAGTGGCTTTACCTCTTCACGCCGCGTCCGGGCCAGATGGACACGATGAAGGTCGGAAACGACGACGTGAAAATTGGCAAGTTCGACGTGGAGAAACTGGTGGACCTGTCCAGGCACAACTACACCCTCGAACCCAATCTCACGTTCACGCCCGACAACAAATGGATTGTCTTCCGTTCCAACATCCAGGGCGGCTCCCAAGTTTATGCCGTCGAAATCGCCAAGGCCAAATGATACTTGTTCCGAACGAAACGGAAGAAACAACGTATGCGTAAATTGACCGGATTGCTCCTGACCTTGGGCGTTGCAAGCTTTCGGATGCTTGCCGCCGACGCTCCTGCTTCCACGGCACCTGCGACTACAGCTCCCGCCGAACCGCCGACCAGTTGGATTGACCCCGACACCGGCCATCGTGTCATCCGCCTCACACGCGAGCCTGGCTCGGACAGCTTTTATTTCAACTACAACGCCTACACGCCCGACGGCAAAAAAATGGCTTACTCCATGCCCAACGGCATCTCGGTGCTGAATCTTGCGACCCTGGAGGCGAAGCAGCTTGTCACCGGGCCGACCAAGACGATCATCGTGGGTCACAAGACGCCGAACCTCTACTACACCCGCGCGACGGACGATCCATTTTTCTCCCAGTTGTGGTGCGTCAACCTCGACACCGGCGAGAACCGCAAGCTCGCTGATCTTCCGCGCCGCGCCAGCGTCGTCACCATCAACGCCGACGAGACCCTCGGTGCCGGCACCTTCATCGAGGGTGACGCCAATGCCGGCGGCGCGTATGACGGCACGACAAATTTGGGACGCATGACTGCCACGAATCTCGGCGAGCCAGCCAACAAGAGCCAGATGATGGCCACGCGCCTGGCGGCGAAACTGCCGATGACAATGTTCACCATTGATTTGAAGACCGGAAAATTGACGACGCTGCTGGAGCACAGCACCGACTGGTTGAACCACCTGCAGTTTTCGCCAGCCGATCCGACCCTGCTGCTGTATTGCCACGAGGGCAACTGGCAGATGGTTGACCGCATCTGGACCATCCGCACCGACGGCACGCAGAATCAATTGATCCACAAACGCACGATGGAAATGGAAATCGCCGGCCACGAATGGTGGGGCGCCGACGGCGAGACGCTGTTCTACCAGCTCCATTTTCCACGCGGCGGACACGTCTCGTTCATCGCCAGCTACAACGTCAAGACGGAGGAGCGCGTCTGGCTGCAATACGGACCCGATCAAACTTCCATCCACGACAACTCCTCGCCCGACGGCAAACTCTTCTGCGGCGATGGCGACACCGGCACTCCTTGGATTTTCCTGTTCCGTCCCGTGCTCGTCCGCAACCAGGGCACCGTTGGCGAACATCTGATCAAGGGCGGATATCTGGAATCGGAGAAACTGGTCAACATGTCCAAGCACAATTATCGCCTCGAACCGAACCCCAGCTTTACGCCCGACCAGAAATACATCGTTTTCCGTTCAAATATGTTTGGACCGGATTACGCCTTTGCAGTGGAAGTTGCGAAGGCCAAGCCGTCGCCGTAAATCCTCAACCGAAAGGTGCAATGATGAATGATACGAACCCAATCTCCCGCCGGGACTTTGTCAAAACGGCTTCTCTGGCGGCAACCGCCGTCACGACCGGCCTCGGTCTCGATCCGATGAGCGTCCGCGCCGCCGATGCCCCAGCCGCTCCGGCGAAAATCATGATCGGGTTTCAGGCCGAGGTGACGTATCTGCTGCAATACGGCATCGCGCGTTTTCTCGACGACGTTCAGAACCGCGCCAGCGTCAACACGCTCATGCTGCACTGCAATCCATTCGAGGCCTCTTGGGCCGGTCTTGACCGCGCCAGCAATCCCGCCGGCAACTTTGTCACCGCCCATCCGCAATACTATCGCGACATCAAAATGGAGCCGCACGGCCTCGGCGCGGGCGACTTCAATCTTCCCGACGCGATGCAGCAGATCACCGCCGAGACAAAAAAACGCGGCGTCAAAATTATTCCGTGGATGGAGGAGGACAACCGTGCCCGCCCTGAAATCAAGGGCATGGACGAGCTTTATGAAATTGATCTTTACGGACGCCGAACCGCCGGCCATCCCGGTGGCCCGTGCCTGAACAATCCCTATTTCCGCAACCTCATCGCCGGACAAGTCGAGGACTTCATCCGTTCCTACGACGTTGACGGCCTGCAGCGCGGCTCCGAACGGCAGGGGCCTTTGGGCAACGCGCTGGGCGCGTGGCATCATGGCGCCAAGAGCGACCCCGGCCACACTTCCTGCTTCTGCGAATTTTGCGCCGCCAAGGCCGCCAAGCTGGGCATTGATTTCGAGCGCGTCAAAAAAGCGTATCTCGCGCTTGAGCCTTACATCAGGAACGGACGCGCGGGCAGGCGTCCGCTGGATGGTTACTATGTCGAGTTCTGGCGCATCCTGCTCCGCAATCCCGAATTGCTCGTCTGGGAAACTTTCTGGTCCGACAGTATGCGCGAGATGCAGCGGGAATTTTCAGCGAAGGCAAAATCAATCCGGCCCGGAATTCAAATCGGCTATCACATCTGGCAAAATATTTCCTTCAACCCGGTTTATCGCGCCGAGCAGGATTACAGCCCCTACACCGAGTATGCCGATTTTCTGAAACCGGCGCTTTACGACAATCCGGCCGGCGAACGCATGACCTCGTTTGTGGACAGCCTCACCCAGAATATTTTCGGCGATTTGAGCCGGCAGCAGATGCTCGATTTCGAATACAGCGTCATGGACCTCAAGGAAAAATCGTATGCCCAGATCATCGGCCGGCCCGAGGCCGACTATACATCCCAATTGAGTCAACAGCCGATCAACGGAACTCCGCGCGGGCAGTTCGCGCCGTTCTCCGGCGATTATGTTTATCGCGAGACAAAACGCGCCGTGGACGGCGTCGCCGGTTCCAAGACGCAAATCTGCGCGGGCCTCGGCATTGACGTTCAACTGAAGAACAGCACACCTGAAAGCGTCCGTGACGCGGTTCAAGCCGTGTTCAAGGCCGGCGGGAGCGGCCTGGTCATCTCCACCAGCCATGCGGCGATGCAGCCGGAAAACTTGAGCGCGGTCGGAGCGACCCTTCGCGAACTTAAATTAGTCTGATTAGAAAGCCGATGTCAGCCGGCGATTTGGCCGCCGTGCCGGTGAAATTGTCGGAGTGTGAAGATTTGGCTCCGCTTTCTGCAATAAACTCTTGTCCCGCCAAAAAATTTACGACAAAGTTGCGCGTCAAAATTTTTGCCATGCTCGAATTCAAAAACAAAATCCTGTTCGTCGGCTACGGTGCGGTTGCGCAATGCGCGTTGCCCATCCTGGTCAAGCACCTCAAGACGCCGGCCAAAAACATCACGGTGATGGATTTCGAGGACCGCCGCGCCGTGCTGTCGCCGTGGCTGAAACGCGGCGTGAAGTTTGCGCGCAAGCGCGTGACGCGCGAAAATATGGGCGCGTTGCTGGGCAAATACCTTTCCGCCGGCGACGTCCTGATTGACCTCGCTTGGAACATTGACTGCTGCGAACTGCTCCAGTGGTGCCACGACCGCAGTGTGCTGTATATCAACACGTCGGTCGAGTTGTGGGACCCGTATGAAAATTCGAAAGGCGCATCGCCGCAGAAGATGACGCTTTACTGGCGGCACATGAATCTTCGGAAGATGGTTTCCAAATGGGCCAAGCCCGGCCCGACGGCGGTGCTGGAACATGGCGCGAATCCAGGCCTCATCTCGCATTTCACCAAGCAGGGCTTGATCGACATCGGCAACCGCTCCATCAAGGACAAAAAAATCACCGGCAAGGCCGCCGATGAAATCCGGCGGTTGATATCGGAGTTGAAATTCAACAATCTCGCGCAGAAGCTCGGCGTGAAGGTGATTCATTGCAGCGAGCGCGACACGCAGATCACGAACAAGCCGAAGGAAGTGGACGAATTTACCAACACCTGGAGCGTCGAGGGTTTTCGCGAGGAAGGCACGACGACCGCCGAGATGGGCTGGGGAACGCACGAGAAGACATTGCCGGCACGCGCGTTCGAGCACGCCGACGGCCCGCGCAACCAGATTTGTCTCGCGCAAATGGGCATCAATACCTGGGTCGCGTCGTGGGTGCCGGATTATTGCATCCAAGGCATGGTCGTCCGGCACGGCGAGGCGTTCACCATTTCCGACCGTCTGACCGTCTGGGAAAACGGCAAGGCGGTTTATCGTCCGACGGTTCACTACGCCTATTGCCCGGCGGACGTCGCCATCACGTCGCTGAATGAACTGCGCGGCTACAATTATCAGCTCCAGCCCAAGGCGCGCATCC
>CAYYWB010000044.1:0-15586 GCA_964475285.1 uncultured Bifidobacteriaceae bacterium
CGAAAAAAGCTGAGCCACCGCCGACTCGCGACGTGAACCGCGATAGCGGAACTGGAACGGCCATCCCGCGTTGCCTGCAGCGATTTGTTAGCGAACGTCTTCACTTGCCTCTTAAACCTGCAATAATCTTTTTGGCGTCGTCCTCACGCACGCTGAAAGCCCCACCCTTAACCAAAATCTCCTCAGCCTGTCCCTGTGGTGGGGCGCTGAGTGATGCAAGCCTACCACGGCTCTCGTAAGTGCCGACCTGCGTGCTAATCTCATAGCCTGCGTTCTCTCGGTTAAAGGCCAGCACCTTCTTTGCGCCGGCCACCGTGTAAGTAAAGCTGACGTAGACACTGTTCGTGGAGAATCGACGTATCTGGATGCTGTCTTGATTAATGTCCTCCGGAAGAATGCGTATGGTCGGAACCAGTGTTCCATCCAATCCCAAGGCTTGTGAAGTAACTTCCGCAACCGGGGCTGTCGCACGCAACTGAACAAAAGAAGCAAATGAATCAGAAGCTGGAACAATTGGATCGGCAGGAGCTTTCTTGACGATATTGTCAATCGGGTCTTGGTGGCTACAGCCTGCCAAAAATCCGACTGCGAGACTGGCGACCACTGAAACAATGAGAATGATTTTCATTTTCATATCACTAAATAGACACCGATGCCTGCCAAATTTGTATAAACTTTCGACGCCAGGCTGCCAAATGCTGTCAGTCCTTCGCAAAGGCCGTTTCCGCCAGTTTGGTGTTGCCCGACAAGGTAATATCGCGCGAGGAGGCGCCGACAATAATTTTGTAACTGCCTTTCTCCGCGACCCAGCCTTTTTTGTCCGGGTCGTAAAACGAGAACGCGCTTTGATCCAGCCGCACGGAAACGGTCTGCTTCTCGCCGGGCTGGAGCGTCACTTTGGCAAACCCTTTCAGCTCCTTGAGCGGCCGCGTCACGCTGGGATTCAGCGGCTGGACATAAACCTCCGCCACCTCCGCGCCGGCGCGCTTGCCGGTGTTGGCCAGCGTGAACTCAACCGTGACCGCCGGATTGTTCGCGTCCTTGTCCGCCACGAGCTTCAGCCCCGAATACTTGAACGTCGTGTAAGACAGGCCGTAGCCAAACGGAAACAGCGGCTCGATTTTTTTGGTGTCGAACCAGCGGTAGCCGACGAGCAGGCCCTCGACGTAAGTGACCGTGCCGTTCGTGCCGGGATAGGCGTGCAGCGCGTGCGCGGGGGAATCCATCAGTTGCTTCGGGAACGTGCAGGGCAATTTGCCGGACGGGTTCACGTCGCCAACGAGGACGCGCGCCAGGGCGTTGCCGCCTTCCAAGCCGCCATACCAGGCGTAGAGCAGCGCGGGCGTCTTGGCGAGCCACGGACCCATTTCCACCGCGCCGCCGCCGTTGAAGACGACCACGGTTTTGGGATTGGCCTTCACGATTTGATTCAGCAATTCGTCCTGGCCGCCGGGCAGTTTCATGTCGCGGCGATCCGAACCTTCCTGGTCGTAACCATTGTGGGTCAGGCCGCCGACAAAAATCACCATGTCCGCCGCCTTCGCCGCTTCCACCGCGGCGGCAATTAAATTCGTATCGTTGACCACGGGAGCAGGCGTGCCGCCGCCGCGCCGCCCGCCGCCGCCGCCGCGAGGCAGGGCGTAACCGGGCGAGTAGGTGATTTTCACGCCGCTGCCGAGCCGGTTGCTGATGCCTTCCAGCGCGGTGATTTCGTAGGGCGCCTTGATGTTGGCCGCGCCGCCGCCGCTGGCAAATTTTGTCACCGCGTTCACGCCGATGATGGCGACGGATTTGATTTTGGCCGGGTCGAGCGGGAGAATTTTTTCATTTTTCAGCAGCACGATGGATTCCTCGGCGACCTTGCGGGAGACGGCCTGATGTTCCGGTGTGCTCAATGTCGGAGAGCCGGTGGGCAGGGGTTGGGAATTCGTTTCCGCCGGATCGTGAATCAAATTCAGCTTGAACATCACATACAAATGGCGGCGCACCTTGTCGTCGAGCGAGGAGAGCGGGAACTTGCCGGATTTCAGGCCGTCGAGGTAAGGGTTGGCGAGGAACGCGGTGTCGTAAGGCGGGCTGGTGCGGGTGCCCATTTCCATGTCCATGCCGTTCAACGCGGCCAGGTCGGTGTGATGCACGCCGCTCCAGTCGGACATGACCAGTCCCTTGAAACCCCATTCGCCCTTCAAAATGGTGTTCAGCAGATAATCATTCTCGCAGCAATGCTGGCCGCGAAACTGGTTGTAGGCGCCCATGATGCTCAACGATCCCGCCTCCTGCACCGCCGCGCGGAACGCCGGCAAATAAATCTCGCGCAACGTCCGCTCGTCCGCCTCCACGTTGATGCTGCCGCGCTGATACTCCTGGTTGTTCAGCGCGTAATGCTTCGCGCAGGAGCCGACGCCCTGCGCCTGTTCGCCCTCGATGTAATTCACCGCGATGCGCGAAGTGAGATACGGGTCCTCGCCCATGTATTCAAAATTGCGGCCGCACAACGGCGTGCGCTGGATGCACAGGCTCGGCCCGAGCATGATGTTTTTGCCGCGCTGCTTCGCCTCCTGGCCGATGACCGCGCCGTAGGCGTTGGCGAGATTGGTGTTGAACGTCGCCGCCAGGCCGAGCGTCGCGGGCATGGCCGTGGCAAAATCATCCGTGCGGTTCATGTTCCGGAACCCCACGCCCACCTCCTCGCGCACGCCCATCGGGCCGTCGTCCATCCACAATTCCGGCACGCCCAGCCGGGCAACGCCCGCGGTGGTGAAGGTGGAGTTGCCATAGACCAGCCCGTCTTTCTCCTCCAGCGTGAGGCGCGACAGCAAATCATCCACGCGCGCCTCAATGGGTTTGCTTGCGTCCAGATAAACCGGGCGATCCTGCGCGCGCAAGGTCAGGCAACCGCCGGCGGCGGCCAGGGCCAGCGCCAGGGCGACCGGCGCGCGATGTTTCGACAACGATGGGAAGGAAGTTTTTTTCATGTTTGTGTTTGAAATGTTTGGATGGCGGAAAACTAACCGGAACAGTTCACCCATGCAACAACGCAGTTGGGGCTGACGCATTACGGCTCAATGTCTGACGACGGAAAGTTTAACGGCGGGGACTTCAAGCTTTCCCTGCCAGACATCGGGATTGTAAGGAATGGAATTGGTTGGCGGCGGCGGCGGCAGGAGTGTGGCGGACAGAAACCAGGCATTGGTATCGCCCGCCGGTATTGTCCAGTTCACATTTGACTGACGGCCCTTGAGGTCGAGGAAATAAAGTCGCAATTCACCGTCGCTGCCCTCCGAGATTCCGCCCGCCGCGTCCGCGCGCAAGCGCAAGAGGCCATGGGCAGGCAAGGTCGCCCATATCGGAGGCGGTATTCCTCCTCTGGAACCATGATGGGGCAAATTGTCGGCGGTCACTCCTTTTGCGTCGCGCAGTTCGAAGGCAAGTCCCTCCGTAAAATCAAAGTAAATCCGGGTTGGATGAGGGTTCGTGGCTGTCACATCCTGAATTTCCAAAAAGACCGGAGCGGTGCTCCAGACACTATTACCCGATGCATTGGTGAGGTGGATTCCATCATAGACCAAGAGGCGTCCCCGGAGCGTGTTGCCCTGGCCGTCAGAGACAGGTTCCGACCATGAGCCGGTTGCAAGCAGATTGATGTCGCGCACCGGGTTCGACGGTGAGTAGGCCGGTGCCTTTGGATTGATTTCAAAAATCAAGTTGCTGCCAACCCGGCGCGGCGCCACCAGCGTCACGCGCCCGCTTGAAGTTTCAACAATCAGGTTGGTTTCGGCTGCTTGAGCGTGGAACTGGCAACACGCAGCCAACACGCCAAGGATGAAAAAACGCGGGTTCACGGCTGTTTGGACGGCGTTGGAAATGATCTTGTTCATGCTATTTAAGACACTTGAGTCGTTGATTTCTTAGAACATTTGTGTCCAGACGTCTTTTCCGGGCGGCAGGATGCCGTCCTCCCCGCCATTTCGGAATTCAGGATTTACAGAATTTGCAGAATTTTTTTTACCAGCGCAACAATACGGTGGTTTTGCCGCCAACCGGCACGGAGGCGGAAAGCCGGCCACTCGCAGGGTCGTGCTGGAACTCGATGCTCTTGCCGTTGGCGGTGACGCTAGCCGGCGGTTTTTCGGTCCAGGCCACGAAGCTCCCGCCGTCGCGGAGGCTCACCTTGAGGCTGCCGTCGCTGTTCCATTGTTTGTCCGTGACAGCGCCGGTGCTGTTGAGCTTGTCCGCGAGGCCGAGGATGGCGACGCCGCGTTCCACGGGCGCGAAGGAAACGATGTCCCAGCCGCCCTCGGGCAGTTGCACCGGCTGGCGGTCGTCCAGGCGGCAATGCCAGACGCGGTTGCCCTGTTGTGAAAATGCCGCGAAGTCCACGCCTTTCAATCCCGGCGCGTCGGACGGCGACACGCTGCCGGCCAGCAATTTCTGGTCGGCGGCATTGGTGTGATAGTTGGCGTTGAAGATGCCGATGACGGCGCAGTCGCGGTTGTAGTTGAAAACCTTCAGCAGCACCGGGTCGCGCGTGACATCGGCAAACAAACAATCGCGCGTGGGCCGGCCAACGTTGTCCGCCCGCAGCACCGTGCCGTCGGAAAGGACGAGTTTCCGCAGCAGGTCAAAATTGTGCCCGTCCAACTCGTCGGAACAATAAACCGGCCCGCCCGACACCGCGCGCCCGGCGGCGTGGAACGCTCCCATCGGATGCCCCGACTGGAACATGTCCCAATCCGGCTGCATGAATTCGCCAAACCAGACGCCGACCTGCGCGTTGCAATAAAGATGCTGGCCGTGGGTTTCGGGCCGCGTCGGCCAGAAGTCAATCGAGGTGCGCATGAGTGTGGAACGCGGCGAGCAATAATAGGTTTCCATGGCGTTGGCCATGCAGTTGATGAGCCGCCCGTCGAAATATTTGTTGACCGATTTCTCCAACCCGGCGCGAAATGCCTTGGTGACCGCCACGCGTCCGCCCAGTCCCGCCGCCATGCCTTCGATGGCGGACTGGCTGTCCACTTTCACGCCGTCCACGCCCTGTGCCTTCATTTGCCTGTGATAATCGTTGTAGAAACTGGCGATTTTGTCCGGCGGCACCAGGCCCACGTTGTGTCCCCAATACTCCGTGTTCAAATTGGGATGCATCGCCAAAATGTCCGGGCTGAAGGAGCGTCCGATTTCACGCACGTTGTAAGCCGGCAACGCCTTGCCGTCCACGCCGCCCCAGTAACCGAAGAAGGTCTGCCAGACGATGAACGTGTTGATTTTATACTGTTGCTTGGCGAGTTGAACGGTGGGCCGGAGATCGCCGGCGAACCGCTCCTGATTGGGCGCGAGCGAGACCAGCCGCTTTTCGCCCGACGGCTCCGTTTTGTAATCCTGCCAGCCGTCGTCCAAAATCATGAAGCGCGGCTGGACGCCGCCGGCGGCAAAGGATTGCAGCCCGGCGCGCACCTTGTCCGCCGTAACCGCGTCGTAAAATGAATTCCAGGTACACCAGCCGAATTCGTTCACGAAATCCGGCAGCGGTTTTTGCGCGCGCAATTTTCCGGTTCCCAATTCCTTCATCACGGCGCGCGCGCCCGCGTCGGCCAGCGCGTAGGGGTCGCCGCCCACGGATACAAACAAGGCCACGCCGCCCTTGCCGGTCACGGCGGGATCGCCGGTGTCCGCCGTCAATTTCAAGCCCGCGGCCTCGCCGCTCAACGTGAAGCAGAACGGCCCGGTCATCAGCGGCACCAGCATCACGCAATCGCCGGAGTCCGTTTCCGCCAGCAGCCATTGCGTTTCCAGTTTCACGTCGGCGGTCGAATTGCCGGCGGCGGGCACCATCCAGAACGGTTCGTCCCGGTGGCAACTGGTGAAGCGGCGCAGCCCGGCAATCGTGCCGAGCGGCGATTCGATGCGCGCGGCGGCGCTGGGAACCGCCAGCCGCAGGAACACGCCCGCGCCGGTGGGGTCGTTCACGAGGGTGTAGCCGGCGGGAATTTGCTGGAGCACGACGCGGCTGCCAAGCATCAGCGCGCCGTCGCGCAACGAATAGGAATCCTTCGCCAGACTGCGGCTGGTGATGGCCAGGCAGGCGGCGGCAATGATGAGGGAGACAATTTTAATTTTCATTTTGCGAATGGTGGTTGGGAAGTCTTGAAGGAAGCCGAATCGCTGGTCAAGCCGAAAACGAACATTAAGTGTGCCATTTTGGCGCTAATCGGTGTGACTGGATCAAAAACGGGTTGGATTAGCTTGGATTAGGTTTGACTGGGTTTGACTTTCTATGGCCGGATTTACCCGGATTTACCCGGATAAGCCGACTTGGGTTCGATTGGCTTCGTTTTGGCTTCGTTTTGGCCGGTTCTGAATGGCTGAAAACCCACATTTGACCCCGCTGCCATTGACTTTTATCCGGTTTCCCATTTGGGTTCGTTTTGTAAAATAACCGTTTTGGCAACAACCCTCCTCCCCGCCGGCAAATGTGGCACCGGCCATTTTTCAAAGAACATTAAACAGCATTTAACGGGCGGTTAAATCCATCCGTCATCACCATTCACCGTTGGTGTAAACCTATCACGAACTGCCGTCCGAAACCAGCAAAAAAACAGCCCGCTCCGGCCTCTCGGAAGATCGCTGAACCGCGACCTTTATACGAATGTTCGAATATGCTGAATTATGACTTCTTTGAATTTTCAGCCTCCAAATCTTTTTTCAAGCGGGTGAAGGCGGATTCAAAGGCGTCATGGTTTTCCAAATCAGATAATTTGCCTCGCCGCGACGTGGCACTCGCCGGCGTGGCTGCATCCCAACTACTTCAAGCTGGCCTTCTTCTTTCCACTCTTCAATCCACTGCTTCAAATCGCTTTCCCACGACATTGGTTCTGACATTGCCAGCGTCCACGCATCGTCGTAAAGCAGCCGGTGTTTCGACTCCAACGCCTGCAAAACCAAACCGCGCGCCTTTGCGAGATACCGTTCGCGCAGGGATTCAAAGTGCGACGAATCATGAAGTTCCTTGCTGCCGAGCAAATCGAGTTGCCCGGTGCGAGCTTCGCGCTTTCGCTTGTGAGCATCGGCGCGAGCAGTCTCCTGCACTTCCATCGCTTTCTTTTCGGTTTCCTTGAACACCTCGACACCTTCGGGACGCCGCGTGAGATAAATCAAATTGAAATGCGTCCGGTCTTTCTCGGGATTCAACACAATTGCACTGCACCCAAAGTTGAAGCCGCCAATTATTTTCGCGTTGCGGGTGTATTCCTGCACCGCTGCGTCTTCCCGGTTCTGTTGAGCCATGCCTTCGATTTTTTCCCGGAAGCTGCCCGATCCAAACAGCCGCTTGAAACTGTCCTGCGTTTCCTCTTGCGGCGATTCCAGAAAGCGGCGGATATGGCCGGTCATGAAGTTGATCAATACCTCGCTGGGATTCAGCCGGAGCAGAGGCGCAATCGTTTCCATTCCGAATCCTGTCCAGCCCGTTGGATCAATGAAAATAAAAGGAAAATCTTTCGCGCCGCCGCGTTGCACGTAATCCGTGATTTCGGGGACGGATTCTTCCAGCGTGGCATTTCGGGTCTCAATTTTTGCATCCGTGACACTGTCTGCAAATTCCTTGAGCCGGGCATACGCTGCCCGGTTTTTCTCCAGAAAAAAACATCGCAGCCGCACATTCCTGCCCCGTTGCTCCGCCAATGTGTCTCTGGCGTTGCGGAGTTGCTTCAAGGCGATGGCAAAGGAACTGTCCTCAAATACCTCTGACCGTGCATTCCAAGGGCCGGAAAAGCAATCCACATACGTCAGCGTGTCCCAATGAGACCCGACTTTGTAGGCAAAACGCTCCAAATACTTCTGAAGGATGAAGTGTTTGACGAGGGTCTGTTCGCGCCCGGCGTAAAGTTCATCATTGCTCATCACCCGACCCCCACGCGGTATCCTGTTTCAACTTCATGCAACAGCATCAGCCTTTGCGCGGACTCCAAGACTTCCACCTCGGCGAAATCTGGAAACTCGTCATAAGTCTTGCCGTCAAGCCTGCGACCGGCCAGCTTTTTCCGGACACCACCCCATTGCTTGAAGAAAAATGCCACATTGGCTCCTTGACACTGATCACGAATATCTCGCACCCACTCCCGCAACATCGGGCGCGCACCCGGCCCGCTCTCGCCGCCGACAATCACCCATTGGATGCCGCGCAGATCAAATTTGCCCAGATCTTCCAGCAGCGGTTCAATCGAAAGAAATGCAACCGCCGGCCTGGCGCTTCGCAGTTTGGCGATGCGCGGCAGGCCATGTTGCCGGTTCTCCACGCTGACGCCCCACCAGATGTGCGCCGCCTTCGCCGCCTTCCGCAGCCTGCCTTGCAGCAATGCCGCCATGCGGTCGGCCCGTTTGGTGAGAATCTGGTAGGTGTGCCAGTTTGCCGCCAGCATCACCCGGCAGACTTTTTCAATGTATTCATCCGGCACTTTCTCATGAAAGAGGTCGCTCATCGAGTTGACGAAAATCTTCTTCGGCTTGGACCAGCGGATCGGGTCGCCCAGCTTTTCCGGCACGAGCCGCAGATCAAAACCAAACTCAAACGGATGGCCGGGCACGCCGCGAAACCGTTCCGCAAACGTTTCGGCGTAGCAATGGACGCAGCCGGGACTGACCTTCGAGCAGCCCCGCACCGGATTCCACGTCGCATCCGTCCATTCGATTTTTGAATTATCACTCATGTTTCATGTTCAATTTGCACCAATGTATCACGGCTGGCTGGACAAAGGCTGTCCAACGCTCCACACCGACAAACCCGGCCAAATCGAGTCCCTTGGGCATGTTCTTCCATGCTTGTTCGCCGGCGGATTCTGACTTTGGCCGCTCTCGAATGGTTTGCGCTGTTGAACACTCATTGGAGGTGCTTAACTCATCTTAAAACCCATGTTTAGGACACGGCGATTGTGCGCCGGAAATCCGGCAGGGTCAATGTTTGGAAAAGCGGAAGGCGGAAATTGACCAGAAGCCCTCGTCCACGGGCCGCATATGTCCCCGCTCAACCCTGATTTGTTCCGGGTTTAATTGGTGATGGAGACGGTTTTTTTCAGGCGGATGTCCGCCGAGGAAGCGCCGATGCGGAGTTCCAGTTTTCCGGGTTCGACCACGGAGATGTTCTTGTTGGTGTCCCAATAGCCGAGCGAACTGGCCGCGAGGGGAATTCCCACGGTCTTCGTTTCGCCGGGCTGCAAGGCGACGCGCTTGAAGCCGCGCAATTCCTCCGCCGGATGTTCCAGCGCGGATTTCTCATGCTTGACGTAAAGCTGCACCACTTCGTCGCCCGCGCGCTTGCCGGTGTTTTTCACGTTGACGCTCACGGTCATTGAACCGTCTTTCGAGAGTGTCGGCGAACTGGTTTTCAAACCGGAATACTTGAAGGACGTGTAGCTCAAACCGAAGCCGAAGGGATAAAGCGGCTGGCCCTTGAAATACATATAAGTGCGGCCGTCGCGGATGTTGTAGTCCATCATCGGCGGCAATTGATCCAGCGATTTGGGCCACGTCTGGACCAGCCGGCCCGCCGGGTTGTAATCACCGAACAGCACATCCGCCAGCGCGTTGCCAAGCTCCTGGCTGTTTTGTGACAGGTGGACGATGGCCGGGATGTGCTCCTGCGTCCAATTGATTGCGTAGGGGTAACTGGAAATCAGAACCACCACGGTTTTAGGATTCACGGCGAAGACTTGCTGGATCAATTCTTCCTGCTCCAGATTGATGGCCTTGCGGTCAATGGATTCCCGGCCTTCGCTCGGCCCGGCGACTTTGGCCCAGCCGCCGCCGGGGTTGTTGCCCACGCAGACAATGACCACGTCCGCCGACTTCGCCAGTTTCACGGCCTGGCCGTCATCGTTGTTCGTGGCGCAATTCACGATCACGTTCGGACCGACTTTGGCCTTGATGCCGTCGAGCGGGGTGACGGCATAAGCCGGCCAGGAACTATACCAGTCGAAACAGACTTCGTCCGCGCGCGGACCGACGAGGGCAATCGTCTTGAGCTTCGACTTGTCCAGCGGCAGCAGCGACTTCGTGTTTTTCAGCAGGACAATGGATTCCTGCGTGGCGAGCCGGACGGTGGCCTTGGTTTTGTCCGTGGTCCACGGCTCGACTTCGCCGGCGGCGCCGATTTTGGAGTAAGGATTCACTTCCGGCGGATCCATCACGCCCAGCCGCACGAAGACCCGCAACTCGCCCTTGATGGCCTTGTCAATGTCCGCTTCCGTCAGGAGATTGTTGGTCAGCGCGATGTTCAAGTCCGCGACATAACTGCGGTCGAGGAACTGGTTGATGCCCGCCTTCACACAGGCCGCCGCCGCGATGACTTCATTCGTGAAGAAGCGATGCGCCCGCACCAGGTTGGGCAGCGAACCCGCGTCCGTGGAAACAATTCCATCCAGGCCCCACTGCTTCATCGCAATGTCGTTGATGGCCGGCTGGACGGTGCATGGCACATGGTTCCACGCATTGTAGGACGCCATGAAGCAGCGCGCGCCGCCGTCCTCAATCGCCATGCGGAACGGCACGCCATAGTATTCGTGGAACAACGCCTCGTCGAAATCCGAGGAGGAGCCGGAACGGCCGTTTTCGTTGCTGTTGGCGAAGAAATGTTTCAGGAGCGCGGCGCTCAACCAATACTTCGGGTTGTCGCCCTGCAGACCCTTGACGTAAGCGGTGGCCATCGTGCCGTTGAAGAACGGGTCTTCGCCGTAACACTCCTCCGTCCGGCCCCAGCGGGGATCGCGGCCCAAATCGGCGTTCGGGGCGCGCACCACGAGTCCGCCGCGTTGATACTTCGGACTCTGGACCAGGTAGCGGGTCTCGTAACCCTCCACCCCGCCGGCCTGTTGGAGCACCGCCGGATCCCAGGTTTCGCCCAGGCCGATGGATTGGGAAAACGTGGTCGTATGCACCGGGCCACCGCGTCCGCCCATGTTGCCCCAATTACCCGGCACACCCTGCGCCACGCCATGAAGCCCCTCGACCCAGCCCACCCTGGCAATGCCCAGGCGCGGCAACGAAGGCGATTGAGTCAGGAACGCAATTTTCTCCTCCAACGTCATCAACGAGACTGCGTTGTTGACCCGTTCTTCGAGCGGCAGGGCGGGATTTTGGAACGGATACTGGTTGGTGGTTTGCGCCGAAACTTTCGTCGCTGCCGTTGCGGCGGACAGGACAAAGACGGAAGCGAGCAAGTATGATTTCATTTTTGTGAATGGTGGTTGGGAAGTCTTGATGGAAACTGAATCGCCGGTCAAGCCGAAAGCGGACAGCCAAAAGCGGACGTGCCAGGGTTGTTTTAGCGGTTTCAACTTGGGAATCAGATTTAACGCAAAGGGCAAAGCCGCGAAGCCCGGTAGCCGTCGGGGTGACGAGGGCTTCTGATCAATTTCCACCTTCCGCTTTTCCAAACATTGACGCTGCTGGCTTTCCAGCGCACACTGCGCGCCGTGCCAGTCGAAACCGGAAAAGAAAAATTCTTCGCCAAACTCGAATCGTTGATTGCCGAAGCCAGGAGCCTCAAAGTCCACGGTTTTGACGAACAAGAGCCGGAAGAAGCGACCAAACAAAAGCTGCTTGAACCGCTTTTGCAGGCTTTGGGTTTTACGTCCGAAGCCAATTATATCCGCGAATTCAAAATCCTCGGCGACTCCGTTGACTACCTTCTCAAATCCAGCCGCCCGTTGATTTTTTTGGAGGCCAAAAGTCTGCTCGATTCTCCGAACGCGCTTTTCGACCGTCACAGTCCGCAAATCCGCCGCTACCTCCAAAACTACCGCATCAGTCCTGAAATCACCAAAATGGAGCAGCCGGTGAATTGGATTCTGCTCGCGAACTTTGCCCAATTCCATTTCGTCCGCCGGAATGAAATCGCGCCGACTTTTTCCTTCACGCTCGAAAATCTCTGGGAACGCCGCGAACAATTCTGGGAACTGCTCGCGCTCGAAAATCTCGAGGCCAATCGCATTGACGAACTTTACGACCAGCAACTCAAGGCCAGCCTCGACCAGCGTTTTCTTGCCGACCTTAAACGCTGGCGGCTGCTCATCGCCAACGGCTTTGCGCTGCGAAATCAAAAGCGTTCGCTCGACGAAATAACGCTCGCCAGCCAGCAATTGCTCGACCGCTTCATCTTTTGCCGGATGCTCGAAACCAACCGGCTCATCGAATACAACAAGCTCGCCCGCGCCTTTTCGCATTACGAAGTCCTTTACTCCCGCGCCGACAAAACTTTTTCCGAGGTCCTGCGCGATTCGCTTTTCATCGAGATCAAAAACGATTTCAACACCGAGCTTTTCGTCCAGCCGCTGCTTTGCGACCAGTTGCAGATTGACAACGCCGTGCTCGCCGCCGTCATCGGCCACGAACCGCTCGCGCCCGAACTCGCCGCGCAGTGCGGCTTTGAATCCGGCCAGGGCGAACTCCTCGCCTTCCGCCACCTTTACAACTACGACTTCACCCGCATGTCGCAGGACGTGATGGGCGCCGTCTATGAACGCTTCCTGGCCCACAAACTTTTGCAGCAAGGCGGGCGCATCGTCATCGAGGACACCGACGAACTTCGCAAAAAGGAAGGCATTTATTACACGCCGCGCTACATCGTGGATTACATCGTCGCGCACACGCTCGGCGAAAAAACCAAACCAATCCTTGCCGAAGCCAGGACGCTGCTCGGCTACAAAAATTTCAAGGGCGCCCTCGCCAAAATCCGCGAACTGTCGCAAATCAAAGTCCTCGACCCCGCGATGGGGTCGGGTTCGTTCCTGCTGCGCGCGTTCGACTGGCTGGCCGACACCTACGACGATTACAACCGCGAATGTCGCCGGTTGAAAAAAGAGCGGAACGGAGATGGAATGCTGTTCGATGCCGGCGTGGACATTCCCGAGGAAATCCTTGAAGCGCCGCTGCACGTGCTCATGGAAAACATTTTTGGCGTTGACCTCGACCAGCAGGCCGTCGAAGTCGCCCGGCTCAATCTCTGGATTCGCTACATGGGACTGGAAAAGGAGGGCCTCAAGGAAAAACTGCGCCGCAAGGTGCGCGACCTGCTGCCCGCGCTCGCCAGCAACCTCAAACGCGGCAACTCGCTCATTGACGATGCGAAAGTGGCGGGCAACGCGGCGTTTGATTGGGAAAAGGAATTTCCTGAAACCATGAAACGCGGCGGCTTCGATGTCGTCATCGGCAATCCGCCTTACGAACGCATCCAGACGATGACGGGCAACGCGCCGCAAGTCGTGGAATTTCTGAAGGCGAATTACCGTTCGGGCGCATCCGGCAACTTCGACATTTATGTTTGCTTCATCGAACGCGGATTGGAATTGCTCAATGCCGATGGATTCTTCGGCTACATTTGCCCAAACAAATTCTTCCAATCAGAATACGGACAGGAAACACGCCAGCTTTTGAGTGTAGGTCGAAACGTCAGTCATCTCGTCAACTTCGGCCACCTGCAAATTTTTTCACAGGCGACCATCTATACCTGCCTTTTGTTCCTGCGCCGACAGGCGCAGACGGCTCTCGCCTTCCACAAAGTTGAAGATTTGGAACTGTGGCGGGAAAAAGGGCAGGCGGCGCAGATGCAAGTGCCGATTGAATTGCTCACTCCCGCCGAATGGAACTTCGTGCCCGGAACAAGCCAGCCGGTGTTTGAGAAAATCAACCGGCAGCCGCACAAGCTGGAAGAAGTCGCGGACATCTTCGTCGGATTGCAAACCAGCGCGGACGACGTATTCATCCTGAATTATTTGGGCGAAACCAAAAGCACCATCTGTTTGCAATCACAGTCGCTTGGCGTGGAGTGGACGTTTGAAAAAGATTTACTGCATCCGCTCGTCAGCGGAACGGACGTTCCCGCCTATGGGCCGTTGCCGCATCGGCAATTCATTATTTTTCCCTACAGAGTCAAAGGCGACAAAGCCGAGTTGATTGACTTCAGCGAGATTCAAAAAAAGTTTCCCAAAACAGCGGAATACTTGCTTAAGAACCGAATCACTTTGGAGGAACGCGAAGGCGCAAAATTCAAAGATGAACAGTGGCATCGTTTTGGTCGGCTTCAAAATTTAACTCGGCAGGCGATTCCCAAGCTCTGCGTTCCACGCCTTGTTGATCAACTTCATGCGGCTTGGGATGAGAATGGCGAAGTGTTTCTCGACAACGTGGATGTCGGCGGCGTGACCGTGAAGCCGGAGTTTGATGGCTTGGAGATGCCATATCTGCTGGCCTTGCTAAACTCACGTTTGCTTCGCTGGTTTTTCCCGTTCGTCAGCGTGCCGTTTCGTGGCAATTATTTTTCCGCCAACCGTCAATTCCTCGGCCAACTTCCCATCAAGCTGGTTGACCGGAAAAAGAAAAGCGAATTGAAGCTAGAAAAGGAAATTGTCGAGCGCGTTGAGCAGATTCAGACCGCGCATCATCAGCGTGCGAAATTACCTGAAGTTCTGCACCGGAAAATTCTTCATACGCAAAACCGCACGCCCTGCAATCTCGCTCATTACCTGCAAAAAGATTTCGCCGATTCATTGAAACATGAAATTTTGATCGCTGACGTGCAGCAAACCGGCTTCGTCCACGAAATCAAAATCGAATCGGCCAATTCGCAAATCACCTTGTCCGCCACCGTCGCCGCCGACGCCAAAGCCGAGCCACAGCCGCAGCCAATTCTTCGCCTGGTTTTCAAGGATGACGCGCTTCGCCAGTTCATCTACGCGTCGTTGCGGCAATTTCTCGGCGGCAATTCTCGCAAGAAAAAATGGACGACGGGCAAAAAGCCGGAAGCGGTTTATCCGCTCATCGTCAACACGCTCGAACCCGAGCCGCTCGTTTATTTCAGCGCCAGTGCCGGAGACAATTTGCGCTCCATCCGCGATTTGATGAAAGCCGTCGCCGAAGAATCCGGCAGCGCCGACCTCGCCGCGATTGAATCAGAAATCAAGAAGCTCGACACCGAGATTGACGCGCGTGTCTATGAACTTTACGGCCTCACCCCTGCCGAAATTAAAATCGTGGAAGATTCGGCGAAATAAAAAACCCGCAGCCCATTGAGATTGTCACCAAAAAGGAGTCGGTTCATTACTACAGGGTCGGCGGCGACAACTATGGGGTTGGCTGGCATTGCTACAAGGTCGGATGTTCCTGCTACAAACTCGGCGGTGGCTGCTATCAACCCGCCGGCTCCAGCTACGGACTCGGCAGGCACGGCGGCTGGCGGGAATACTGTGGCCGCTGCCAGCGCGATGGCAGCGCCTTTCAAAAGCGTTTTTGTCCCGGGTTTAATTGATGATGGAGACGGTTTTTTTCAGGCGAATATCCGCCGAGGAAGCGCCGATGCGGAGTTCCAGTTTTCCGGGTTCGACCACGGAGATGTTCTTGTTGGTGTCCCAATAGCCGAGCGAACTGGCCGCGAGGGGAATTCCCACGGTCTTCGTTTCGCCGGGCTGCAAGGCGACGCGCTTGAAGCCGCGCAATTCCTCCGCCGGATGTTCCAACGCGGATTTCTCATGCTTGACGTAAAGCTGCACGACTTCGTCGCCCGCGCGCTTGCCGGTGTTTTTCACGTCCACGCTCACGGTGA
>CAYYWB010000045.1:0-15537 GCA_964475285.1 uncultured Bifidobacteriaceae bacterium
CGCTGCCGGATTTGCGCACGAACATCCTGCTCAACGCGAAAATTTTCCAGCGCGAACTGGATGCGGCGAACATGAGCCGCGACCGGACAATCCGCCCGATCCTTGAGAAAGGCCCGGAGCCGGGCACGAGTGCGCTGACGCTCAAGGTGGATGACCGCCTGCCGTGGCACGCGCGGCTCGAAGTCAACAACCAGGCGACGCCCGGCACGCCGGACATGCGCGCCAGTTTCAGTTCGCAATACGACAATCTCTGGGGCTTGGAACATCAAATCGGGCTGCAATACGGTTTTTCGTTCAACCAGTTCAAGCAGGGTGCGAATTACAACACGCTGCCGTTCGACGCGCCGCAGGTCGCCAATTACAGCGGCTATTATCGCATGCCGCTGGGCGGTTATCCCTCGGTGCAGGACGAGGTGGAAGCCCGTCCCGGCAGCTTCGGTTACAATGAGGCGACGCACCTGTTCAACCTGCCTGCGCCCGCCGGCCGGCCCGAACTAACGCTTTACGGCAGCCGGGCGACTTCGGACACGGGCGTGCAATTCGGGCCGGCGAGCCTCGTCACCCCGCCGACAAATCATCTTCTGCAGATAGTGTCGCAGGATTCCGGCGACAATCTCACGCTCAACGAAAATCTCGGCGGCCGGTTGTCCATGCCGCTGCCGCAAATTTCCAAGCTCACCAGCACGCTGTCGGTCGGGCTGGATTTCAAGCGTTACCGGCTCGTGAGCTACAACTCAAACAATTTCATCACCTCGTTCACCTACACCAACCAGGGCAGCGGCCCCACGAGCATTGTGCAGACGGTTTCCTCGCCCCAGCCCACGCGGCGCATCGGAGTGGATTACCTGCCGCTCAACGCCGGCTGGAACGGCGTCCTGCCCGACAAATACGGGACAACCTTTTTCAACACCTCGGCGAATTTCGATCCGTTCGCCGCCTTCTCAAAGGACGCGGCTTTCAGCGGCGCCTCCTATTCGACAAAGGCGCGGGCGAATTATGTCGTCGTGCAGGCGGGAGCCGACCGCCAGCAGACCATTTACAAGGATTGGACGGTGAAGCTGCACGCCGACGGGCAGTGGGCGGACGGCCCGCTTTTCAGCAACGAACAATACGCGATGGGCGGCGTCAGCGGCGTGCGCGGCTACACCGACGGCGAGGCCTACGGCGACGAAGGCTGGCGCGTGATGATTGAGCCGCAGTTGCCGCCGCTGGACATCGGCATGTTCGGCAACGAAGACAGCGAGGAACCGTGCTGGCTGCGCGGCTCGGTCTTCATGGATTACGGCGAAACCTATCTGCTCGACCCGCCGGCGGGCAATAGCGGACGCCAGAAATTCTGGGGCGTCGGCTGGGGCGTTGCCGCCAATATCGGAACCCATCTGGACGGCCGGGTCTCGATGGCCTTTCCGCTGACGGCCACGCCGCAAACGCCGGTCGGCGGCATCCACATTTATTTCGGCGTCGGGGGACAATTCTAAAACAGATGAAAGTCCAAAGTCCAAAGTCCAAAGTCCAAAGCCGCGCCGGGAGAACGGAGCGCCGGGGAAAACCTTTCGCCAGGGCGGCAGGCTCGCGGAGAAATAATTCGACTTTGCGTTCTTCGCGGCCTTGCGAGAGCGTGAATAATTCGGGGTTCGGAATTCACAATTCGAATTTGTCACCGATTTGTAACGTGCCGTCCGGCGCGCGTCGCCTAAATTCCAACCCAATGGCCGGAGCAAAAATCCAAAGTCTCAATTCCAAAGTCCAAAGCCGCATCGCCCGCGGCATTTTTTGGCTTTGGACTTTTGGCTTTGGACTTTGGACTTGCCACGCGCCGGCCAATCCGACGGGCATGACCGTTTCTTCCGGCTCGGCCACGGCTGTGCAAAACGGCCCGCAACTGGCCATCACGGCATCGCAAAATGCGTTTCTCAACTGGCAGAGCTTCAACATCGCGGCGGGCGAGACGACCCTCTTCAACCAGCCGTCCGCGCAATCCATCGTCTGGAACCGCGTCAACGATCCGAATCCGTCCCAAATTTATGGGAGCCTTCAGGCCAACGGTGTGGTGGTGCTGATGAATTCCTCGGGATTTTATTTCGGGCCGAATTCGTATGTGCAGGCCGCCGGCCTGATTGTTTCGACGGCGCAAGCGATGCCGCAGAACACCGGCGGCGCGTGGGAATTCAACGGCCCGCCGCCGGCGGCCAGCATCATCAATTACGGAAAAATCAACATTGTGAACGGCGGCCCGGCGTTTCTCATCGCGGAAAACGTCGCGAACTTTGGCGACATCGCCGCGCCGGACGGAACCATCGGCATCGCGGCGGGACAGGACGTGCTGGTGAGCGAGCGGCCCGACGGGCGCGGCTTGAGCATGAAGGTGACTTTGCCCAAGGGCGCGGTGGACAACGAAGGCCGGCTCGTGGCCGACGCCGGAACGATTTCCGTGAACGCGCAAGTCGTGAACCAGGACGGAATCGTCCAGGCCAACGCCGTCCGCAATGTCAACGGCGTGATTGAACTGGTTGCGTCCGATGAATTGAACCTCGGCGCGAATTCCCAAATTGTCGCGCGCGGCGATGATTCATCGCCCGGCAGCGGCGGCGGCGCGGTGACGCTGCAATCCGGTAGCACGTTCAGCGACGCGAGCGGCAGCGGGATTGATGTGAGTGGCGGCGCGCAAGGTGGCAACGGCGGCAATGTTGAAATCAGCGCGCCGGACATTTTGTCTTTGAATTCAAGCGTGGATGCGGGCGCGCAACCCGGCTGGACCGGCGGCGCATTTGTCCTGGATCCGCAAAACATCGTCCTGGGAACCTCGGGATCAACCTCGGGCGGCACGAGCGGCACGATCAACGGCACCGGCAATTCCGGCACATTGAGCGTGAACGTGAACACCACGTTTCAAAACATCACCGCCGGCCAGATTCTTCTGGAAGCTTCGGGCAACATCACCCTGACGGCGGGCACGGCCTGGAATTTGTTCACCTCCACCGGCGGCAAGACCAGCGGGACATTGACGCTGGAAGCTGGCAACAACATCACGTTTGGGGACGGCTCTTCGATTTTTGACCCCAATAACTGGTCGGTGACGCTGGATGCCGGATATAACTTTGCCAACAACTCCATCAAGGCGAACATCGGCAGCATTTATCTGAATGGCGGCAGCGGACAATCTGGAAGCGGCTCAATTCAAACCGGCTCCGGCTCGATCAGCCTGAATGCGGGCAACGGCATCCAGATCGGTTCCGGCACCGCAAGCTCCGGCAGCGGCAACATCACATGGCTGGCTGGTGGCGACATCCTGTTCGGAAACGGTTCGCAAATTTCCGATGGAAACAACGGAGGAGTGACGCTGGATGCCGGATATAACTTTGCCAACAACACGATCAAGGCGAACATCGGCAGCATTTACCTGAACGGCGGCAGCGGACAGACGGGGAACGGCTCGATTCAAACCGGCTCCGGTTCGATCAGCCTGAATGCGGGCAACGGCATCCAAATCGGTTCCGGCGCCGCAAGCTCCGTCGGCGGCAACATCTCATGGCTGGCGGGCGGCGACATTCTGTTTGGAGACGGCTCGCAAATCAGCGACGGCAACAACGGGGCGGTGACGCTTGAGGCCGGGGTCAACAATTTCATCACCGGCGCGGTCAAGGCCGGCACCGGAAACATTTATCTGAACGGTGGCGCGGGGCTGCAAAACGGCGGCTCGATTCAATCCGCCGGCGGGGCGATCACTCTCGTCGCGGGTCAGGATATTCAAACGGGCGCGGGTGTTTTGCAGGATGCCAATTACAACACTTTCGCCATTGCCTCGGCTTCCGGCCCAATCGTCTTGACGGCGGGCCGGGACATTGACATCGGCTACGGTTTCGTGGAGGCAACCGCCGGCGGGAACATCGCCCTCACCGCGACATCGGGAAGTTTGAATGTTTTTGCCCCCATTCAGACGGACACGGGTTCCATCAACGTGCTGGCCGGGCAGAATGTGCTGTTGGACGCCAGCTCAACCGGCATCGCTTCCATCGTCACCACCGGCCGCTGGGGATATGACGCCGGCGGCAATCTTGTGCTGCTTGCCCCCGGCGGGAATATCAGCGTGACGGCGGTGGCGGGCAGCGTCAACGCCGGGTCCAACCCGAACGGTTACATTTTCGATTCAATGTCCGACCCGGCCGCGCCCTTGGAACAGTCGTCGCACCCGGTTGGCATTTTCAGTCTTGGCGGCATCAGCACGGCGGCCGGCGGCAACGTGAACATCACCGCCGGACTGGACATAATCAGTTTCATGCCGCCCCCGGTTTCCGGTGGAAATGATGCCGGACTGTATGACGCGGGCAGCGGCGCGTTCGGCCCGCAGCCTGGAAATGTGACGCTCACGGCAGGGCGCAACGTCGAGGGGCATTTCGTGGTCGCCAACGGGATGGGCATCATCAACGCCGGCAATAACGCCGGGGACAGTTCGGGCGAGCTGGCGTTGAGTCTCGCGAGCGCGCTCACCAGCGGCAGTTGGGCGCAGAACAACGGCGTCTGGACGCTCAACAACGGTGTTTGGACGGTGAGCGGCTGGACGGTGAACGCGGCGAACGACATCAATTTGCAGGAAGTCCGCAATCCCAATGGCGTTCTCAATTCTGTGAACAACAGCTCTTCGCTGTCTTACCACCTTTTCGATTATGGCCCGGACGATTACGTGAATCTCAACGCCGGAGACGAGGTTCACCTTTGGGGCAACAGTTTGCCGCGGTCGGACTCGGTTGGGATAATTCAATCCCTCTCAATCTATCCGCCGATACTGAACATCCAGGCGGGCGCGGGCGGAGTGGAGATTGGCGGCGAGATTATTTTGTTTCCGTCGTCCGTAGGCAGCCTGGAGATTTCCACGACGGGGGGAGGCGGGTTGACGGGAGATTTGGCCAGCACAACGCCGGATTTCGTGATGTCCGACGCCGACGCAAGCCGGCCGCAATACACGGGACAGGCGAGTTTTGGCCCGGCGGATTTCGCGTCCGTGCCGAATCATCTGAACAGCCCCACGCCGGTGTCTCTCAACATTTCCGGCGACATGGACAACATTTATCTGGCGGTGCCGGAGGCGGCGCAAATCAATGTGGTGGGCGACATGAATAATTGCAGTTTCAAGGGACAAAATCTTTCCGCCGACCCAAATCAGGGCGTTGTGGTTCAGGTGCGGGAAGCGGATGGCAGCCTCGGCGTGGCGACGGTTTATCCGGGATTGACGAGCATCAACGTGGGCGAGTCGGCCAAGGTCAACATGGAGGCCGGCGGCCTGTTGAATCCGGCCACGGACACGGGCCTTCGCGTGGGGGGCAACGTTTTCAACCAGAATCAATACAACAGCGTGACGTTGCAGACGGCGCCGGATTTGGCGTTGTTGCTTCAGGCGTTCGGGGCATCTTACGGCGATTTGTTCAACAACTTGTTTTATGATCCCGCCAGCGGGAAGCTGACGCTCAAGGGCGTTTTGAGCCAGGATGGTTACAATGCGCTGACGAGTTTGACGGTTCAGGCGTTGGATGCGAACGGGCAGCCGGAGTTCACTTACGATCAATTTGGCGTCGCCACGCCGGTGCTGGAGACGGTTCACATATTGGATCCGGCCACCGCCTCGCTGCTGCAAAGCGAAAGCCAGAACGCGCCTCCAACGCCAAACCCCGGCTACATCCTTGGCGGCGGCGGGGCATTTGACATCACCGCGAACACGCTGGATCTCGGCTCGACGCACGGCGTCCAGACGGTCGGGCCGGCGAATAATCCGGCGCTGGCACAATATTATGTCTCGACGCTGCCGGGTCATTTTTCCCACGGCGCGGACATCAATGTGACGCTGACGGGTGTGAACGCCGACGGGGATTCACTGGACATGTTTGCGACGACGATTTCCACGCTGAATGGCGGGAACATTTCGGTGCAGGCCGCCGGGAATGTGGTGGTGGGTTCCACTTATGTGGCGGGCAACGACAATTATGCCCGCGGCATTTTCACCACGGGGGACGGCGACGTGAGCGTGATTGCCGGCGGCAACGTCGAGGTGGCCGGCTCGCGCATCGCGGCCTACGACGGCGGCAACGTCACCGTGGAGTCGCTGCACGGCAATGTGGACGCGGGCAACGGCGGCAGCGGGTCGGTGACGGTGGACGAGTTTTATGTGGACCCGGCGACGGGGACCAGCGAGTCGTTCGCTCCCATCATCCCGTTGAGCGGCATTCTGGCGATGACGTTTCCGCCGCGCGCTCCGGCTTTTACCGAGCCGTCGTATCCGGTCGGGAACGTCCTCGTGGAGGCGCCGGAGGGGAACATCACCGCCAACGCCGCCGGCATTGTGCAATTGCCATTGAATGGCGTGGATTCGTCCGCCGCGACTGCCACAGTTCTGGCCGGATATGAGTTGCGTGACGCCGGCGGCAATCCGGTGGATGCGGCGGGCAGCGAGAAGGCGGTGGTTGAGCCGCTGCCGGTGTCCGTGGATGATTTGAGCGATCCGCCGCACACGGCCATTGTGGATGGAACAAAGTATCAACCTTCCGCGACGGTCTGGGCGCAGCTTCTGGCCCTGCTGGGCGCGCCCGGCGACAGCCAGGTTGTCAACCTCCACGTCATCGGCGATAGCACGGATTTTGTGGCGGCACTGCTCGGAAATGGGGTCGGCCTCGCTAATTCCATCAACTATTTCAGCGCGGTTTCATCCGGCGAAAACATCAACGTCAACGGCTCCGGTGTTGTTGCCAGCAATGCCAGGATGGACGCCAGCGGGAACATCACCGGCCTCATTGTCACGCGCAACAACGCCGACGTCATCGTGCAGCAAAATGCGAACGTGACGGTGCTCGCGCAGGGCAACGCAAACGTCAGCGCCGGCGGCAACCTATCCGGCGAAATCATCGGAGTGGGCGGTCTTAGCGCCAGCAGCGGAGGCAGCATTGATGCTTCACTGCTCTCGCAAAATATCAGCCCCGGCGTCAAAACTTCGGGACAGGAAGGTTTCACGGCAGGAACCGCCGCCGCTGCGGCGAGCACGGGCCTGGCGAATGATCAAACCACCAAAACCGCCGCGACATCGGACGACAACACCGACGATCCGACGAAGAAAAAAGGGGGCAAACAAATCACGCTGGCCCAAAAAGTGAGCCGCGTGACGGTAATTTTGCCTCCAAAGAAAATTTAACCCAAAACCTCAAACCCCGGAACCCAGAACCCAGAGCCTAGAACCTGATTTATGACCATACTCATCCATCCAATGTTCGCCGCCAACAACGCGGCGGTCTATGCCATCCAAAACGCCACCACTGAGGGCAAAATCACCGTCCTCGTGCTGCTGGTGCTCTCGCTGTTCAGTTGGACCATCATCATCACCAAGTTCCGCCAGTTGAACATCGCGCGGAAGGCGACCAAAAAGTTTTTCGCCGCCTACACTTCCACGCGCGACCCGCTGGACATCCAGCGCAAGGGCGAGGAGTTTGACGGCGCGCCGGCGTATCAGCTCTACATTCGCGGCGCGGACGAACTGGCGTATCAATTGAAAAACAATCCGGTGCAGGTGCAGGCCATCCCGAAGTTCAACTCCGTGGCGTCGGACGGGAATACGGATCATCTGGCCCGCTCGGTCACCACCAAAATCAGCACGGCCTCTTTTGAGGCGGTCAAGGTGATATTGGAGGAAGCCGCTGGCGCGGAGGCGACATCTCTGGAGAAAGGCATGATTGTCCTGTCAACGGCGGTTGCGGGCGGGCCGTTCATAGGGCTGCTCGGAACGGTCTGGGGCGTCATGTCCACCTTCGCCGGCATCGCCGAAAGCAAGGCCGCAACGCTCACGGCGATGGCGCCCGGCGTCGCGGCGGCATTGGTCGCCACAGTGACCGGCCTGCTCGTGGCCATTCCGGCGATGTTTGCCTACAATTTCATGGTCACCACCATCCGGCACATCACGCAGGAACTGGACGGATTCGCCAGCCGCTACGCCAACCAGATTGAGCACGTCTATGTGGATCACCGCCCGCTGGCGGAAGAAATCCGCGACGCAAACGACCGGCTGGCCGGACAGATTGTCGGGGCGTTGAAGGACAATGAAACGACTGCGGCGCGTTGAACCGGGAAAGCCTGACGCATGAAAAAGTGTTCGCGCCCGGTGCATCATTCGCTGACGGAGTTGAACATCACTCCGCTGCTGGACCTTGCGTTCGTGCTGCTGGTGATTTTCATCATCACGACGATCCCGCCGGTGACGGACCTGGACTTGAACCTGCCCATCGCATCCAAGCGGCTGAAGGATCCGCCGCGCGAGGCGAATTACATCACCGTCCAGGCCGACGGCAAAATGTTTTTGAACAAAAAGGAATTCACGTCCACGGACGAAATGCTCGCGACGCTCATCCAGTTGCGCGAAGAGGCGCAGGATTTGAGCGTCATCATCCGCGGCGACGGCAAGACGAAATACAAACAAATCCGCGCCGTGCTGGATGTCTGCCAGCAGGCCAACGTGCCCAAAGTGAATCTGGCCACCGAAACGCTGAAATGAAGAAGGAAGAAGGAAAAATGGAGAATTTTGTCATGCGCAAACCGCGCGTGGCTTTGTTTCTTCATTCTTCATTCCTCATTCTGCCTTGATAAAAATGCTGCCGCAAACACAGGCCCGCAAAAAGCGCAACTCGTCGAGGGTGAATTTTTTCATTTCATTCGCCTTTCACGCCGCGCTCGCGCTGGTGGTGCTCTATTTTGCCGCGCGCCAGGGCTGGCTGGGCAAACAGGCGCAAAATCTTTCCGTCGAACTGGTGAAACCCAAACCGCCGGAAAAACCGAAGGAGCCGGACAAGCCAAAGGAAGAACCGCCGAAAGTCGTCGAAACACCGAAACCAGTCGAGACACCCAAGCCGGTCGAGACGGTCAAGGCCCCGCCATCGGTTGCTCCGCCGGTCGTCGCGCCGCCCGCTGCCGAAATCCCGTCGTTTATATTCGAAGGCGGCAAGGCCGTCATCAGCGGCGATCCGGTGGATGTTTACAAAAACGCGCTCGAAAACGCCTTCCGCTCGAAATGGAACCGGCCCGAAAACATGGCCGACGACAACTACACCGCCGAGGTGCAGGTCTCGGTGGGCCGCGACGGACAGATCGGCGACACGGCCTGGCAGAAAGGCTCCGGCGATTCGCGCTGGGATGATTCGGTGCGCGCCGCCATTGCCGCCGTGACAACCATGGATATTCCGCCGCCCACGAATTTCCCGCCGCGCGTCACCATCCGATTCGATGTTCAGGAGGAAACCGAACCCGTGCTGCCATGAGCCTCAAAAAAACATCGCGCTCGCACCACAGCTCGCTCACCGAGTTGAACATCACGCCGCTGCTTGACCTTGTGTTTGTGCTGCTCGTCATTTTCATCATCACCACGCCGCAGATGATGAACAACCTGGAAATGAACCTGCCGTCCGGCAAGCCACCGACGCCGCAAAATGAAAAGCCCAAAATCAACAACATCGTCGTGAACTCACGGGGGACATTCCTGAACGACGAATTGGTCACCGTTGCCGCGCTCAAGGACAAGCTGCAACAGCTCAAAGTGGATCAATTCAACGCCGACAGGACGGATTTAAGCGTCGTCGTCAAGGGCGCGGACGATGTGGATTATCAGAACATGGTTAATGTCCTCGACGTTCTCCAGCAATTGGACATCACCAAGATCGGTCTGGCCACCGAAGCCGCAACCGCTCCATGAGCCGGCGCGATTTATTCGGTTGATTCCGCCTCGAATTGTCCGCGAGAATGGCAGGCGATTTGAAATTTCCAAAAAATTTTCTCTGGGGCGCGGCCACGTCGCCGACGCAGGTGGAGGGCCACGTCGCCAACGAGTGGACGGATTATGTCGCGGCGGATGGCGGGAACTGCCGCGTGGCGTGCGACCATTATCATCGCTACGAGGAGGACGTGGGCTGGATGTCGCGGCTCGGCGTGAACGCCTACCGCATGGGCATCGAATGGTCGCGCCTGCAATCCGCGCCGTTCGCGCCACTCAACCAGACGGAACTCGCGCGCTATATCCACCTGCTCGATTGTCTCAAGGCGGCGGACATCACGCCGATGGTCGTGCTGCATCATTTTTCCAATCCGCCGTGGATTACGGCAGCGGGCGGCTGGCTGAATCCGGCGGCGGTTCCGGCGTTCGTGGATTACGCGACGAAACTGGCGGCGGCATTGAAGGAGCGGGTTTATTTGTGGAACACGTTCAACGAGCCGGACACCTACGCGTCGCTGACGTATCTGCTCGGCGGATTTCCGCCGTTCCATAAATGGAAATTTCTGGCGTATCAGAAAACCATCAAGCACATGGCGGAGGCGCACGCGCAGGCGGGCCGCGTCATCCGGCTCGAAGGCTGCTCCGGCGGCAGGACGCCGGAAGTCGGCATCGCGAAGAACTGGACCTCGTTCGGCGCGTTCCAGGCGTTCGCGTTGTGGGATCATTTGCTCGCGGAAATTTCCCACCATGCCTTTAACCGTTTCGTGCTGGATGAATTTCTGGGCGGGCGGCGGAGCGAAGCCTCGACGTTTCTCGGCGTCAATTATTATGGCCGCGCGCGGCTGAATCATTTCCATGCGCTGGTTCCGACAAATGGCGTTTCCAATGAACGATTGAAGCAACTGGGCATTGTCTGCGACGACATGTTTGAGCGGCATCCATCCGGTTTTGGAAAGCTCCTGAAAAAATTCCACCGGCGCTACGGCCTGCCGCTTTACATCACCGAGCACGGCGCGGCCTCAACCGACGAGGATTTCCGCATCCGCGATTTGACGGCGCATTTGCGCGAATTGCGCGCCGCGATGGACGGCGGCGCGGACGTGCGCGGGTTTTTCTACTGGTCGCTGCTGGACAATTTCGAGTGGCAGTTCGGCTACACGAAAAAATTCGGCCTGGTGACGGTGGATTTCAGCGACGCAAAACTTCCGCGCAAGATGACGCGCGTCGGCGAATTTTACCGCGGCGTCTGCCATGGCTTAAAGTAGGACAGGCGTCCCGCCTGTTCCATCAGTGAGAATCAACGCTCGCGCTGAAGCGCTCGCCAGACAGGCGGGACGCCTGTCCTACTTTGTTGTGAATAAATTGTGAACAGAAGTTCACCTGTTCGTCACATTCCCGTAACACGCTCCATTTAGCCTCTCATCGTCCGACCAGACCATGAAAAAGATTCTCATCCTTACGGCCGGATTCGGTGACGGACACAACGCTGCCGCCCGCAGCCTCCGTGACGCCATCGAATTTCTGGATGAAAACTCGCGCGCGGAAGTCCTCGACCTCTTTGCCGACAGCTACGGCGCGTTCAACACCCTCGCCCGCAAGACCTATCTCGGCATGGTCCAATACGCGCCCAGCCTCTGGGGCGGCATTTATTCCATGCTGGAAAACCCGTTCGTCGAGAAACAACTCGGCAGTTTCCCGCGCCTTCAGGTGATGCTGGAAAAAATCCTGAACGAGACCCAGCCCGATTGCGTCGTCTCGACTTATCCGGTCTATGGCCACGTCATCAAAAAGATTTTCAACAGCCACGAACGCCCGTTCAAGTTCATCACCATCGTCACGGATTCCATCACCATCAATTCTTCGTGGTTCCGCGCGCCGAGCGATTATTACTGCGTGGCCAACGACGCCTCCGCCGACGTGTTGCTCAAGGCCGGCGTCGCGGAAGGACAAATCAAGGCGCTCGGCTTTCCGGTCAATCCCATTTTCGCCGACAACCCGGACAAGCTTCCCCAGCCTGCCGGCAACGAACCTCGCCGCGTTCTTTACATCATCAACACCGGCAAGAAAAAGGCTGGCAAGGCCGTTGACCGTTTGCTCGAACTCGAAAATGTCCATCTTACCATCACCGCCGGGCGCGACCCCGAGTTGCGCGCCAAGCTCATCGAACGCACGCGCGACTTCGGCGACCGCGTGAAAGTCCTCGGCTGGACGAATCAAATGCCGGAGCTGATGATGAGCCATCACCTCGTCATCAGTAAAGCCGGCGGCGCGACCGTTCAGGAGGCCATCGCCGCGCGCTGCCCGATGATTGTCAATCAGGTCATCCCCGGTCAGGAGGAAGGCAACGCCGAACTCATCACCAAGTTCAACCTCGGCGCCGTCGTCGAGAAAAACAAGGAAGTGGCCGAGGCCGTCGAACTCGCCTTTGAGAAGCGCGCGACGCTCTGGCACGAGTGGCGGAGGAACCTCAAGAAAATCTCCCGGCCCGACGCCGCTTTGCGCATCGGTGAACTTATCCTCGAAGCCGCCGACCACGAACTGCCCGGACGCAAAGCCGTCAAACTTTTTGAAACCGCACCCGACCGCGTCATGCGTCCCGATCCCGTTCAGGCCAACGGCAACCGGCAGTCGCAGATGCTCCTTTGCGATTTCCACATCCACACCAATTATTCCGACGGCAAACTCTCCGTGCCAGAGGTGGTTGACTTCTACGGTGAACGCGGATTCGACTGCATCTGCATCACCGACCATCTGGCCGACCCGAAACGGCTGCTCGGCAAACTCTCCGAGCTGTCCAACATGACGCTCGCGCAGGAGCAGATCGGCGAATACTTTGCCGTCATCGAGCGCGAACGCCAGCGCGCGTGGCGCCGCTACAAGATGCTCGTGCTGACCGGCATCGAGTTCAACAAGGACGGCTACACGCGCAAAACTTCCGCGCACCTGCTTGGCATTGACCTGAAGGCGCCCATTTCCGCCGCGCTCGACATCCCGGAAATCATCGAGCAGATCCACCGGCAGGGCGCGCTCGCCGTGGCCTCGCACCCGCACATCATGAAAAGCGAGTGGGGCAAGAACACCCTTTACCTCTGGGAAAATCAGGAGCAATTTGCGCCGCTACTGGACGCGTGGGAAATCGCCAACCGCAACAACATCTTCAACGACATCGGCCTCAAACGCCTGCCGTTCATTGCCAACAGCGATTTCCACAAGCCCAAGCACATTTACTCGTGGAAGACGCTTATCCATGCCGCGAAAGACCCCGAAGCCATCAAGGACTGCATCCGCCGCAACGAACACGTGGCCATCACCCTTTACCGCGATTTTGCTGACACTCGCCAGAAAGCCAACGGCCACGATTCAACCGCAGGCTGTCTTCCATACTTTCAAGATCGGTTGCCGCTCCGCGCGGTCAATCATTGAGGCGGGAAGGTGTTGTTGGAGCCGGGGGCTACGGTCATGGTGCGGGAAAACGGAACATTGCCAATGTGGGATTATGCGCAAGCCCAACCGCAACGAAGAACTGCGTCCGGCAGCGGTGCCGGCGAACTACCTGTTGACTTGGCTTTTGCCGACAATTCGAATGAAATTCCCCAGCCCGCTGGCAATGAATCTCACCGTATCCCTGTATATCATCAACACCGGTAATCAAACCGACGGTGATTTGAAAAATTTGTGGCTTGCCGTTGTTTTTGGAGCGTGGCACGGTCATGCAGCAAAAAAGTTTCCTTCGCTCGTTTGTGCGGCGAATTGGAATCCGAAATAATGAGGCGGAAATCGAATACACTTGCCCATTGTTGGGTTCTGGTCGTGACAAAAGCGAAATTCTGTCAATTGGAGGCAATGGTAGCGCGCACGGGAATCGAACCCGTCTTTCAGCCTTGAGAGGGCCGTGTCCTAACCGATAGACGAGCACGCCAGCCAGTCCAATCCTAGCGAAGCATTGCCGGCTGTCAATTGCCTCGTTTGATTCGCGTTTTGATTCTTGACTCCCGGCGCCCGTCTTTCGACCCTCGTTCCCCGACGGATTATGAACACATTTCAGATCATCTTTACGCCGACCGCCGCCGCCGAGCTGGCGCGGATGCCAAAGGAATTGCAGCTGCAAATCCTTGGCGAGTTTCGCGGCCTGCCGCAGCAGGTGCTCGGCACGGAACTGGACGATTTCGGCAAACTGGAGCAGGGCGGGCGCATCCTGCACCGGTTCCGCGTGGGTGATTACCGCGTGTATTTTGAACGGCACGAACTCGGCGTTCTCGCCCATCGAATCTTGAGCCGGCACACGCTCAAGGATTTCCTTTTCCGGTCGGGGCTGAAAATCGGCGAGGACGAGGCGCTTCAGGAAAACCCGAAATTCTGGGAGCTGATCGAATCGGCCAGGACATCTGCGAAGTAATGCCGATAATCACGGAGCCGAAGTTGCGACGCCGGTGTGAGCAGGCGAACAACCCGGATCTCTGACTTCCAATGCTCTTGATTTACGCCCCGACCGGTTCGGGAATTGCCACCTGCTCGGCTTCCTTGTGGAATTTCACGCTGACGATCTTGCTGACGCCGTGCTCCTGCATCGTCACGCCGTAAAGAATGTCCGCCATAGCGATGGTTCGCTTGTTGTGCGTGATGATGACGAATTGTGAGCGTCCCAGGAACCGCTGCAAAATTTTCACGAAGCGGACGACGTTCGCCTCATCCAGCGGCGCGTCCAACTCGTCCAGCACGCAGAACGGACTCGGCTTGACCTGATAAATTGAAAAGAGCAGCGCCACCGCTGTCATCGTCTGCTCGCCGCCGGACAGCAGTGAAATGCTTTGCAATTGCTTGCCGGGCGGGCGCGCCACGATGTCAATGCCGCTTTCCAGAACGTCGTTCTGGTCCAGCAAAACCAGGTCCGCCTTGCCGCCGCCGAACACCTCGACGAACAGGCTGCGGAAATTGTCCCGGATTTTCTCGAACGTCTCCACGAACATCTGCCGGGTCTGGACGTTGATGCGATTGATGACTTCGAGCAATTGCGCCTTGGCGGAAACCAAATCGTCGTGCTGCTTGGTCAAAAACTGGTAGCGCTGCTCGGTCTCCTCGTATTCCTCAATCGCCACCAGGTTCACCGGCCCGATTTCGTCGAGGCGCTTTTGCAACGACTCAATCTGTTGCGCGACCGCGTTCCAATCCGTCGCCGCGCCCGCTGCCGCCATTTCTTCCGGCGTCAGGACGTGGACTTTCGCCGGACCCTCGTCGGCAAACGTGATGGTGATGCACTCGCTGCGGATGTCATCGAGGTTGACGTGGTATTTCTGCTGGATTTTTTCGCGGAGATTTTGAACCGACATGTTTTTCTGCGCCAGTTCCACTTCAACCGCGCCGCGCTGGTTCTGCAATTCCGTCAACCGGTTCCGCTGGCCGCGCAAATTTTCCTCGCGCGATGAAATGTCCGTTTCCAGCGAATTTTTCCGCCCGGAAAGTTCGGCGGTTTGCGCGCCTACCTGTTTGCGCTCGTGCCGCAATTTTTCAACCTGCGCACGCGAGTCCACAATCTCGGATTCCGCCTGCCCCTTGCGCCCGATAAAAGATGAAACCTCGCCTCGCCGCTGCTCCAGCGCCTGTGTCAATTCGCGGATGCGCTGCTCCAAAGCCTGTTGCTGTTGGCGGAACGACGCCAACAGCTGCTGCTCCGCCGCGAGCGCCACCCGGCTCTCGGTGAGCGCGGTGTTGGCGGCGTCGCGCTGCTGCCGGAGATTTTCCAGTTCCGCCGCGAGCGCGGCGACTTTTTCCTGGCCGGCGCGTTCGCGCGATTCCAGTTCGGCCAG
>CAYYWB010000046.1:0-15531 GCA_964475285.1 uncultured Bifidobacteriaceae bacterium
TCATCAAGGTGGACGAGGCGGATTCCGGCCCGATTTCCAAGGAGGTCAACCAGCTTGACGGCATTCCCGTCGGCGTTTCCAGCGGCGCGGCGGTCTGGGCGGCGTTGCAGGTGGCCAAGCGGCCGGAAAACAAGGGCAAGACCATCGTCGCCATCGTGCCGTCGTCTTCGGAACGCTACCTGTCCACGTGGCTGTTCGCCGACGTGAACACCGATTCGGACGACATTAGCGGCTTGCTAACGCCGGCGTAAAAGCTTTTGCTTTCGCGGTTTCAAAACAAATTGTGGCGATCAGACAGACAGGAGTGAAAAAATTCAGGGTGATGCCGGGTTTCAAATTGACGCTCGGCTTCACTTTGTTTTATCTTGGCCTCATCGTGCTGATTCCGCTGTCGGCGGTCTTCATCAAAACCAGCACGCTCTCGTGGGCGCAATTTTCGCAGACCGTTTTTTCGCCGCAGGCGCTTGCGGCGTATCGCTTGAGCTTCGGCGCGTCATTTTGCGCGGCGCTGGTCAATGCGGTTTTCGGTTTGATCGTCGCGTGGGTTCTGGTGCGTTACAATTTTTTCGGGAGAAAATTTGTGGACGCGGTTGTGGATCTGCCATTCGCGCTGCCGACCGCCGTCGCGGGCATCACGCTGGCGACGCTTTACGCCCCGAACGGCTGGATTGGGCACCTGCTCGCGCCGCTGGGAATCAAGGTCGCCTACACGCAACTCGGCATTTTTGTCGCGCTCACGTTCATCGGCCTGCCGTTCATTGTGCGAACCATCCAGCCGGTGCTCGAAGATTTTGATCCGGAACTTGAAGATGCCGCCGCGAGTCTCGGCGCGAACCGCTGGCAGATTTTCTGGCGCGTCATTTTCCCGACGCTCACGCCGGCGCTGCTCACCGGTTTCGCGCTCGCGTTCGCCCGCGCGCTTGGCGAATACGGCTCGGTGGTATTCATTTCCAGCGGTCTTCCAGGCGGACAAATTGTCCCAATGCTAATCATGAACGAACTCGACGGATTCCAATACGCGAAGGCGACCGCGCTCGCCATCGTGATGCTTATCGTTTCATTTTTGCTCCTTCTTGCCGTCAACGTGCTGCAATGGTGGAGCAATCGTTACAACACCAGCAATCTCGAATGACCGCCGCCGAAAAAATCAACGCGCCGCATCGCATGAGCGAACCGCCGTTCGTGCGCCGACTGCTTATCGGAATCTCGCTGGCCTTCATGGCGCTGTTTTTGGTCGTGCCGCTCGCCTCTGTTTTTGCCGAGGCGTTGAAACAGGGCTTTGGCTTCTATTTTCAAACGCTGCGCGACCCGATGACGGTGAGTGCGATCAAGCTGACCTTGATTGTCGCCGGGATTTCCGTTCCGCTGAATTGTATTTTCGGCGTCGCGGCGGCGTGGGCGATTGCAAAATTTGATTTTCGCGGCAAAAACATTCTGCTCACGCTGATTGACCTGCCGTTCTCGATTTCGCCCGTGATTTCGGGCATGATTTATGTTCTCATTTTTGGCGCTCAAGGCTGGTTTGGTTCGTGGTTTTCCGACAACATGAAAATCATTTTCGCCGTGCCGGGAATTGTCCTGGCGACGATTTTTGTCACGTTTCCATTCGTCGCGCGGGAATTGATTCCGCTGATGCAGGCGCAGGGACGGACGGAGGAAGAAGCTGCGCGCGTGCTTGGCGCGAGCGGCTGGCAGACTTTTTGGCGCGTGACGATTCCGAACATCAAGTGGGGCCTGATTTACGGCGTGATTTTGTGCAACGCGCGCGCGATGGGCGAGTTCGGCGCGGTTTCGGTCGTCAGCGGCCACATCCAGGGCCAGACAAACACGATTCCGCTGCACGTCCAGATTTTGTATGAATCGAACAATTCCACTGGCGCGTTCGCCGTGGCGTCGCTGCTGACATTTCTCGCGCTCGTCACGCTCGCCTTGAAAACGTGGGTGGAATATCGGAACAACGAACTGCGCGGAACGGCATTCACGCCCGTGCCGGTCGCAAAAAAGCCGGTTAATAATTTATGAGCGTCGAAGTCCGCAACGTCACGAAAACATTCGGCAGTTTCACAGCGCTCAACAGCGTGAACCTGAAAATCGAGTCCGGCGAGCTGGTCGCGCTGCTCGGTCCGTCCGGTTCCGGCAAGACCACGCTGTTGCGCACGATTGCCGGCCTGGAATTTCCCGATCCCGGCGGCGCGCAGGTGTTATTTTACGGCGAGGACGTGACGCAGATTCCCGCGAGCGAACGCAAGGCCGGATTCGCCTTCCAGCACTACGCGCTGTTCCGGCACATGAGCGTGTTTGAAAACATCGCCTTCGGTTTACGCGTCCGCCCGAAGACCACGCGCCCGCCGGAGGCAAAAATCCGCGTCCGCGTCGGCGAGCTTTTGAAACTCATCCAGCTCGAACCGCTTGCCAAGCGGTATCCGTCCCAGCTTTCCGGCGGGCAGCGACAGCGCGTCGCGCTCGCCCGCGCGCTCGCCGTGGAGCCGAAAGTGTTGCTGCTGGACGAGCCTTTCGGCGCGCTCGACGCGAAGGTGCGGAAGGATCTGCGCCGCTGGCTGCGCAAATTGCACGACGAAATCCACATCACGACCCTGTTCGTGACGCACGACCAGGAGGAGGCGCTGGAAGTGGCCGACCGCGTGGCCATTTTGCGCGACGGGAAAATCGAGCAGATCGGCACGCCGGAGGAGATTTACGACCATCCCGCGTCGCCGTTCGTCTATGATTTCCTCGGCAACGTGAATCTGTTCAGCGGCCGCGTGCATGACGGCAAGGTTGTGATTGGCGAATCGCATTTTGCCATGCCGGAAACCGCCGGGGAAACAGACTCGGACGCCGTGGCGTTCGTGCGTCCGCACGACATCCGCATCACGCGCGAATCCGGCGGGCAAAAGACCTTTCCGGCGCGCGTTGTCCGCTGCAACGCCGCCGGGCCGATGGCGAATCTGGAGCTGGAACGGCTGGACGGCGGCGGGCCGTTCACCGTGCAACTGGCCAAGGAAGAGTTCCAGCAATTGCAATTGAAGGCCGGCGAGGAGATTTTTGTGGAGTTGAAAAACGTAAAAATCTTCCCGGACGACTTTTCGATCTGAATTTTCTCCGTGCGCGGCGGCGGCGCTGTTTGTATCCTGACGCGGTTTAATGGCGACGATAAAACCTTTTGCCGCGCTGCGACCGAGTCCCAAGCTCGCCCCGCAAATATGTGAACTGCCCTACGACGTGTTGTCATCAGACGAGGCGCGTGCCATCGCCGCCGGCAAGCCGTTGAGTTTTTTCCACGTCAGCCGGCCGGAGGTGGATTTGCCGCCGGGCACGGACGCCCATGCGCCGGAGGTTTATGCGAAAGGCCGGGACAATTTTCAGAAACTCATCCGCGACGGCGCGCTGAAACCGGATTTGCAGCCGTGTTTTTATTTATACCGCCAGATCATGGGCAAACACTCGCAAACCGGCCTCGTCGCCGCCGCGAGTTGCGGGGAATATCTGCGCGGCGTCATCAAAAAACACGAGCTGACGCGCGTGGACAAGGAGGACGACCGCGTCCGCCACATCGAGTCGCTGAACGCGCAGACCGGCCCGGTTTTTCTGGCGCACCGCGCCGGCAATGTGCTGGACAAGTTCATCGCCAAAAAAGTTTCCCGAAGGCCGGACGTGGATTTCACAGCCGCGGACGGCGTGCGGCACACGTCGTGGACGGTTTCCGCCGCCGAGGAAATCAAGTTCATTGAGCAGACGTTTACCGCAATTCAGCAGCTCTACATCGCCGACGGCCATCACCGCAGCGCGGCGGCGGCGCGCGTGTTTCAAAAACGCGAGGGCGCGGGCGGCAGCGGATTTTTTCTCGCCGTGATATTTTCACACGACCGGATGCAGATTCTGCCCTACAACCGGGTGCTGAAGGATTTGAACGGTTGGACGCCGGAGCAGGTGCTGGATATTTTTGGCGCGGCCTTTGCCATCAATCCGGACGCTTCGCCGACACCCGCGCGCCGGCATGAAATCGGCTTTTATATGCGCGGCAAATGGCGCGCGCTTGCTTTCCGCGAAAAATTCTTGCAATTGGACAACCCTGACGAAAATTTGAAGGCCGAAAATGCCCGAAAAAAACATAGCCCCGTTGAAAGCTTCGATGTGACGCTGTTGCAGGAACACATCCTCAAACCGGTTTTTCGGATTGACGATCCGCGCACGAGCGACCGCATTCATTTTGTCGGCGGCATACGCGGCACGTCGGAGCTGGAAAAACTGGTGGACAGCGGCGAATACGCATGCGCGTTTTCGATGTTCCCGACGGGCATGGATGATTTGATGGCCGTCGCCGACGCGGGCGAAATCATGCCGCCCAAGAGCACCTGGTTCGAGCCAAAGCTGCGCGACGGGATGTTTTGCCACCTGATTTGATGGGAAAGTGATGCGTGACGAGTGATGCGTGAATTTTCCGGTGCGCGCAAAATATTTTCACGCATCACGCATCACGCGTCACGATGCCGCCTGTAACAATTCCCCTTCGCGGCTGTCTTGCGGTTAAATGATGCCAATCGAAATGACCAGCAGCGCGCAACAGGACGAATCCGCCGTGGCGGCTGTGCGGCGCGGCGACGCGGAACGCTACCGCGAACTCGTCGAGCGCCACGAACGGCGGGTGTTTGCCGTGGCGTGGAGCCGGCTTGGCGATGCCGCGCTGGCCGAGGAGGCGGCGCAGGAGGCGTTCATCCGCGGCTACCGGCGATTGTGGCTGCTCGGCGACGGCGCGAAATTTGCCGCGTGGATCACCACCATCGCCCGCCATGCCGCCATCAATCTGGGATTGCGCCACCGCCGCGAATTGAACAAACGCGAACGCTGGGCCTTGGAACAACCCGCCGCCGCCAGCCCGGCCACCGGCGAAACAGCCGAACTTTGCCCGCCGGAAACGCTGCGGCAGACGCTGGCCGAATTGCCAGCCGCGCACCGCGAATGTCTGGTGTTGTTTTATCTCGAAGGCAAAAGCGGCGCGGAAGCCGCCGCCACGCTGGGAATTTCGGAAATAGCATTGCGGGTGCGCCTGCATCGCGCCCGTGCCGCGTTGCGGGAGCGGCTGGAAGAAAAACTCGAAGGCTCGCTGGCCAATTTGCGTCCGGCCAAAACGTTTGTCCCCGCCGTCATGGCCGGTGTGTTGGCGTCATCTTCCGCCAAAGCCGTCACGGCGGGCGGCATTGGCGCGGCAATTTTCGGAACGCTGGCAAAGTTCACGCCGTTCAAATGGCTGTTCACGTTGTTTGCTTTTATCCCGCTCATCCTGCCGCTGGTCATGATTTTGCCCGGCCTGCTTTTAAGCATGATGACGACGCGAATGGAACAGCGCAATTTTCGCGACCCCGGAGGTTTTCGTGCGCGGATGCATCACAAATCGAACCGGCGAAAATTATGGCTGATAGCCCTGTTGCTCGCAGCGCCTTGGTTCATTATTATTTACTTTGCGTCTGCCATGCGTTTGTCCGGGATAAAAAGTTTTTTTCTCGGCATCGCCTTGCTTTCCGTCTTCCTGTTATTTTTTTCGGCGCGGAAACTCGTGATCAACCGCGACCGTTTGCATGTCACCACGTTTCTGTCGTCGCTGATCATGGTTCCCGGCTGGCTGGCAATTGGTTTGGGCTGGCTGCCGGTGAGCGCGAACAGCACCCTCATGATGTTTTACATCCTGCTGTTCATCATCGGCTGCGGCTCGCGTCCCATGCGGATGGATTACAACTTGTTCCGGCGGGCCTTGCAAAAACTTTTTGAACCTGCTCCGGCGGAAAAAGCTTCAACCGGAACCTTATTTCGATTGAACAAATCGCAACTGCTTGCATTCGCCCGTTTTCTTGGCAATCGCCTGCTGGTCGTTGACTATCTGTGGCGTGAGCAAGGACTGATACTTCGATTGTCTCCGTTAAAAACCTCTTTCGGGGATGTCTTGGGAAGTTTGGGTTTTTATTCCATTTCCGGGCGGCGGTTTTCGTTTTTGCTGTTGGAATGGAATGGAACCGTTTCCGCGCAATTGGGAATCAAAGACGAAGAGGCTTTGGTGGCTTCAGAAGGGCGCTCATTACCTGGCTCGGAGGATTTGGAAAATCAAGTGGCGGCTGCTGTCGAATCGGCTTGGCGGCATTTTCGGAACGGCGAACCCGCTCTGGCCGAGCGCGCCGTCGGTCAGGTGCCGGAAACGGATATTTTCATCGTGCCACCGGCGCGGTCGAAGGCCGTCCGATTGCAACGGGGCGTCATGATATTTTTTCTGGCGCTCATGCTCGCTCTCAATGGATTGTTATTTTTCAGGCCGGCGTGGATGGAAGATGTGAAACCGGTGAATCTCACCGAGGCGCAAGTGCATGAATTCATGAGTCTGGTCAGCACCAACCCGAATCCGCTGATAAAGACGGGCGAGGGCGCTTACACGCAAAACGGATTTGCATGGGATCCCCGCAATGCCTTGCTTGGTTTTGCTTGTTTTGTATTGCCGGAAACAAATTTATTCACATCCAGCGGACTCGACGCAATTCATTCAACAATTCTTGGCACAAGCGACCTTGACGCTTGGCGGCAAAATCCAAAGCGCCTGCAATTGTTCATGAACAGCCAGTTTCATCGTGCAATAGATGACGGATGGATAAGCTGGCAGGAATTGAATTTACAGCCCGCCGATTGCGAGGCGTTTTTGCACACGAATCGCTCTTTAATTTACGCGGGCGCGCTTCTGGGATTGGGAGCAAATTGGAATCTTTTTCTGTCGCGATGCGATGCGTGGTCGTGGGTTCAATCGCAGCATTACGACGTGATGCGGATTCAAAACTGGGGCGTCTGGGACTTGCGTTTTTTGAGCGAAGTAAATTCGCTCGACCTTGTTGATCGTGAAAAACTCATCGCGCAAATCGCCGCCGTGCAAACACTTTCCGCGCATCCTCCGGGAAATCCGCCGATTCACGATTGGAAAGACGTGCGCGGATTGTTTTTCACGCCGTGTTTTCCGGCGTTGCAGGACACTTATCATTCGCTCGCCGCGCTGGAAATTCTCGGCGGGCTGGACAGGATTGACCGCGAGGCGTGCATCAAGGGGATTCTCCGCCGTCATGAAGGCAAAGGTTATTTCACCTCACCCAGTTCGGGCAATTACAACGAATACCACATTGACGGCAACGCGCAGGACACCATCGCCGCGTATGAATCGCTCCGCATCCTCGGCGCGCTGGATCGCGTGAAGGATTTGGACAAATGGCAGTTCCGCCCCAGCCGAGTTGGCGTCGCCAAAGGTGAAATCACATGGCGTGACATCGAGGCGTGGGTCTGCCAGCAGCGGCTGGAAAAAATCCTGCGCGAGCACAGGGCGAATCCCGCCGCGCCTTACCGCTCCTTGCTTGAACCGTGATACGCACAGACGTTCCGCCGCTACGAGCTTGGCGAACTGCAAGCGTTAGTGTTTCATCTCCGCGTGCAGCCCAACCGCCTCGAACGCAGCTTGCGCGCCACCTTCACCGGACTGGCGGTGAATGTCTTTCTCTCGGCGGCTAAACTGGCCGCGGGCGTCGCGGGACATTCCCATGCGCTCGTGGCCGACGCCTGCGAATCGCTCACGGACATTTTCAGTTCCATCATTGTCTGGCGCGGCGTCGTCGTGGCGGCGGAACCGGCGGATGAGGACCATCCCTACGGCCACGGCAAGGCCGAACCACTCGCTGCGGCGGTGGTTTCGGGAATTCTCCTGTTCGTCGCGGGCTGGATTGCGATCGAAGCGATCCACAATCTCGGCCAGCCGCGGCCCGCGCCCAAAATCTTCACGCTGCTGGTTTTGTTCGGTGTCATTGTGATCAAGGAAGGGCTGTTCCGGTTCGTGGCGCGCGAGGCCGCTTCGGTGGCAAGCGCCGCCGTTCGCGCCGATGCGTGGCATCATCGCAGCGACGCGATCACGTCCATCGCCGCCGCGATGGGCATCAGCACGGCGCTGATTGGCGGGGAAAAATTCGCGTGGGCGGACGACGCGGCGGCGATGGCGGCGGCGGGCGTCATTGCGTGGAACGGCTGGTGGTTGCTGCGCTCGACCTTCGGCGACTTGATGGACACCGCGCCCGATCCTGAAATCAGAAATGAAATCCGCCGGCTGGCGGAGACGATTCCCGGCGTCGCGCACGTGGAGAAATGTTTCGTCCGCAAGATGGGCTATCAATTTTACGTGGACATGCACGTGGAGGTGGACCCGCAAATGACCGTGCTGCGCTCGCACGAAATCGCCCACGCCGTGAAGGACAAAATCCGCGACACGATGCCGAAAGTGAGCGACGTGCTGGTGCATATTGAGCCGCTGGGGATCGCCGCGAAAAGGCAGAAGGCAGAATGAAGAATGCAGAGGCGCAGGGCGCGTGAAACGCCTTGAGGAATTTCTTCATTCTTCCTTCCGCCTTCCTCCTTTAATTTCTTGTTCCCTTTTCCGCATCGGCGGACATTTATTGGCAAATGCCGGAACCGGACGACATCGCGTTGCTGAAGCAATACGCCGAGGAAAATTCCGAGGCGGCTTTTGCCGGACTTGTCACGCGATATGTGAATCTCGTTTATTCCGCAGCGCTGCGCAGTGTCGGCAATGCGCATGCGGCGGCGGAAATCACACAGGCCGTCTTCATCATTTTGGCGCGCAAGGCGAAATTACTCGGCGCGAAAACGGTTCTGTGCGGCTGGCTTTATCAAACCGCGCGGCTGACGGCGGCGAATTATTTGCGGACGGAAATCCGCCGCCAGCGCCGCGAACAGGAGGCGTATATGCAGGCGATTTTGAACGAACCGGAATCGGAAGTCTGGCGGCAAATCGCGCCGCTGCTGGACGACGCGATGGGCCGGCTTGGTGAGAAGGATCGGAACGCGATTGTGCTCCGGTTTTTTGAGAATAAAAACTTGAGCGAAGTCGGGCTGGCGCTCGGCGTGAGCGAGGACGCGGCGAAAATGCGCGTGAATCGCGCGCTGGAAAAGCTGCGAAAAATCTTCAGCAAGCGCGGCGTGACGCTTTCCGGCGCGATCATTGCCGGAGCCGTTTCGGCGAATTCGGTCCACGCCGCGCCGGTGGCGCTGGCCAAGACGATTTCCGCCGTGGCGCTGGCCAAAGGCGCGGCGGCTTCAGCTTCAACCTTAACCCTCATCAAAGGAGCATTGAAAATTATGGCTTGGACAAAAGCGAAAACGGCAATCGTCACCTGTGTGGTTGTTTTGTTCACAGCAGGAACGGCAACGGTGGTGGTCGAAAAAGTTGCACACGCGAATTCACTGAAACAGCGGCTGCTGGACGGCTCGGTGCTGTCGCTGGACAAGGTGTCATTTGGCGACCGACTGGCTGTGCAGTTTGGTATCACCGGCAATAATGCCGCGAATAATCCACTCGTGAAGCCGCCTTTCTTCAGGCAGTTCCGGTGCGTTATTCACGGAGAAACCGGCATTGAATACGCCGAGGAGTTTTTGCCGGCACCAGGAATCAAGAAGCTTTCCGGCGGGAACATCAATACCATGCCGCAAACCAGCATCTCCGTGCAAACCAGCATCTTTCCCCGCGACTCCAAATGGCTGTGGTTCCGGGTGGAGAAATCGGAAACCAACAACCCCTACGGCCCGTGGCAGACCGTGGCGGAGTTCAAGGTCCCAAACCCGGCGCGCATTGCCAATAATCCGTGGGTGGCCAGTCCCATACCCATTACCAATAGCGTTGACGGAATGGAATTTGTGCTCGACGAAGTCACGGTGGAAACACGCCCCTTCTCGCCGAGAGACATTTGGAATCACGTCGTCACTGTGCCAACGAAAGTTTTTGATCATGGCGTTCTGCTGACCAATTGGGGTGCAGTTTACGACCAAATGGCAGATGCCAGCGGCAACTGGAATCCGATCCTCCAAAGACATCGCAGTCTTGATCCCGGATACGTCTGGAAGCTGGAAATGGATTTTGAGCCGCAATCGAATTTCACGGCGGAAAACATGGCTACGGTCAATCTGCCGCGGGCGGGAAGCAAAATCTCCACAGAGGTCATGGGCCAGCCGGTGACGATTTCCTGGGACGGAACTTGGATTGACGCCGACATGCCAACCAACCGGCCTGACCTCGCATTGAAATTTGTCGGCGCGGCAGATGCGCAAGGCAACGAAATGCTGAATCCATCCGGCGGTGGGAGCCAATACCGATTCCGGGAAGGTGATTTCTTGGTCCAGCGAGACGGCATGATGAGCATGGTGGACGTCCGGCCAACCAAGCTGACCTTTGCCGTCGTTCCCAACATCCATACGACATTCTATGTTCAACCGCGGCTCGTGGTCGAAAAGGCGAAATAATTTGTCTCCTTTTGCCCGTCGGTGTCCATATATCGGTGGAATGACAAACAACGACCTGGCATTGGTGCGGGAATCCGCCGCCGTCCATCGTTCTGCCCGGCATTTGTTCTGTCATTTCCGCTGACAGAATGATTGATGGCAGAATGATGGAAACGGGTTCGATCCAGCCACATTCGATCAAAGTGGCTCCGGCTTTGTGCCGAGTCGCAAGCACATTGAAACGCCCGGAATCGAAAAGGTGAAATAAATTGTCCGGTTTTGCGGCTGGGCGGACATATAATCAAGAAGGTTAGGACAAATTTCAAGGTTTGGCGCATCATTCTATCAGGCGGCAGGAATGGCTGGCGTTATAATTTTTCATTTTGTTTGTAACATATTTCCCCGGGCGTTGTTAGTATAATCGGGGAAAACAAATGATGCCGGACGGCCAGAACGTCGAAAGTCAGATGTGGGAGGCAGTGTCGTTTCCAGCCTCCGGTTTCCGGTCTGTCTTCATGCGCGTCGCGCAAAATTGGATGGTTGGACAGAAATGTGTCTAATAAATCAACAACTCAAGTGTCCATATAATATGAAAACGAACAATACAAGTCCGGCTGGAGCGAGGCGTGGCGGGGCATTCACGCTGCTTGAACTGCTGGTGGTCATCGCCATCATCGCCGTCCTGGCGTCGATGCTGCTGCCGGTGTTGTCCGCGGCCAAAAAGCGGGCCGCGCAGGCCGCGTGCATCAACGACCTGAAACAACTGGGTCTCGGCATGCAAATGTATCTGGATGATTACGGCGGCACATTTCCGGGCATGGCCTCGCAGCACAGCGGGTTTCAGTCGGCCGATTGGATTTGGTGGCGGACGAACGACACGGCCCACCCGGTTCAACAAAGCCCGATTGTCATCGCGCTGGCCAATGCGAGCACCACGTTGTTCCGTTGTCCTCTGGACACCGACGACAGTGCGCGAATCGCCCAGGCGGACGGGGTCAACGGCCCTTATCTTTACAGCTATAGTTTGACCAGCTACAATGTCGCCGACGGCGCAGATCCCGGAATGTCGTCGGTCTTCACGGGCGGCCAGTCTCTTCCATTCAAAATGTCCTCCGTTCACAATCCCGCGGGCAAAATCATGCTCGCGGAGGAGGTTGCGTCCGACAGCAGCAGTGACAATCCCACCGGCGCGTCGGTCATCAACGACGGGCGCTGGATGCCTCAAGACCCCGATCCATTGACCGCCCGGCATGGCGGCAGGGGGGACGTGACGTTTGCCGATGGTCATGTGGAACCGGAGACCTCGGAGTTTGGGGAAAACATCACCAATTCCGAACCGGATTTGTGAAATGAATTTGCCTTCAACCGCATGAACCCGCCCATTGGTAAAAAAACTTTGCGGGGGTTCACGTTGCTGGAACTGCTCGTGGTCATTGCCATCATCGCGATTCTGGCCGCGCTGCTGCTGCCGGTGCTGGCCAGGGCCAAGGAAAGGGCCAAGGCCACCGACTGTCTCAACAACATGAAGCAGTTGACCCTGGGCTGGATCATGTATTCGGGTGATAATAATGACCGGCTCGTTCCCAATTGGATTCTTAACGTTCCAAACTGGACTTCAGCTCCAGAATCATGGGTGACGGGCAACGAGCAAAAGTTGCCCGAAGCGACCAACGCCGCTTGTGTCCAAAACGGACGACTCTATAATTACATCAAATCAACGGCGGTCTATCGTTGTCCAAGCCTGACGGGCATTGCTGAAGTTGGCGTGCCTGCCGATTTGCTGGTCAGATCAGTTTCCATGAACGGGCGAATGGGCGGAGCCTTGCCCGGCGATACATCCGCGGCCGGCGCGGTCTGGGATACTTCAGCCATGTTCGGAGACAACAATCCTCCAATCCGGGCCGCCTCGGCAATCAGAAATCCGCCGCCGGTGAACGCGCTTGTGTTCATGGACGAAAGCTTGAACACGGTGGATGATTGCTTTTTCATCGTCCAGATGGGGGCTGACGTGACGACGTGGCAGAATTCCCCTACCGCCCGCCATAACCACGGCGCGACATTGTCCTTTGCGGACGGGCATGCGGAGCTTTGGCATTGGAACGGCATAACCGATGAACAGGAGGACAACGATCCCGCAACGGGAGACACAGACCTGACAAGAGTGCAGCAGGCCATTGGAACCGTGAATTGATGATGAACAAACCGACGCAAATTAACGCTGGCCAAATTCCGGTTGCCGGCGCGTCATCGAGCCTGAATCCGAGGCGGGCGTTCACTTTGCTTGAACTGCTCGTCGTCATCGCCATCATCGCGATTCTGGCCGCGCTGCTGCTGCCGGTGCTGGCCAGGGCCAAGGAAAGGGCCAAGGCCACCAACTGTCTCAACAACATGAAACAGATCATGGTGGCGTCGAAAATTTACATGGATGACAACAGCGGTGTGATGATTCCGTTGTGGGTTGCACAGGGGGCTTCCGGCTGGCCCGGTTGGAACTACGACGCCTCCGCCTTCATCATCCAATACCCGTCGTTCCTCTGGTGGCAGGACAAGTTCCGCCTGGACGGCCTCATCAAGTCGCCACAGATTTTTGATTGTCCCGCGCTGACCGAGCCGGCCACGGCTGCCAGCGGCGGGTCCACCAGCACCAACCACGTCCTCGGCATCGGCATGAATTATCCCGAATACGGATGGCTGGCGCCGCCGCCGGATTTTACGTTTCCCGTCTATAACAGCGCCAATGAAAACCAGGTGGCCAGGCCCAGCCAGTCCATCGTGTTTGCGGATGCGGCGGAACTCGCCCAGGGTTTCGACGAGTCCAATCCCGACAGTTGGCAGGAAGTCCCGGCCACGGGCTGCGCCTATTTCCGCGTGCCGAGCGATGGTCAAGGTTATCCGGGCGGCGACTCGCGCTCGGTTCCGCGACATTCGGGGCAGTTGAACGCCGCATTTTTCGACGGCCATGTTACGATGCTGCGCAACAGCGCCATTCGTTACGATCTGCCCCGAACCAGCGGCGCCATTTTGTGGGCCAAGAACAACAACGGCGCCGCTCCGTGATTGCCAAAATGCGCGGATGCTGCAACAACAATCAAAATTTCGCGCGACCCGTAAATGGCCGCGCGTTCACCCTGCTTGAACTGCTCGTCGTCATCGCCATCATCGCCATTCTCGCGGCGCTGCTGTTGCCGGTGCTGGCCAACGCCAAAAAGAAGGCCGCACAGACGACGTGCATCAACAATCAGAAGCAGCTCGCCCTCGGCATGAAAATGTATGTGGACGACAACAGCGGCACCTTTCCCGGCATCGCATCGGGCATGTATGGCTATCATCCCGAAGACTGGATTTACTGGCGCACGAACACCGCGGTTTCCCCGCCGTTTGAGAAAAGCCCGATTCTCGCCGCGGTTCCCGGCCTGCAAAAGCCCTCGCTCCGCTGCCCGCTGGATGTCAGCGATGTTGACCGGCTGACGCAGAACCCGTCGGCGGAAGGGCCGTATTTTTTCAGCTACAGCTTCACCGGCTACGGCTTGAGCGGCAACCGGAACGTCGGAATGTCCTCGGTGATTTATGTCCAGGGCGGCGCGACCAACGCGTATCTTTTCAAGGAGAACGCCGTGCGCAATCCGTCGCTCAAAATCATGCTCGCCGAGGAGCCGGGGTCAACCGCCGCCTGGGACAGTCCCGAAGGCGATTTCATTTACGACGGGCGCTGGATTCCGTGGAGCACCAGCAACAACGGTTCCTACGACCCGTTGACCCTGCGGCATAACGGCAGGGCGGACGTGGCGTTCGCCGACGGCCACGTTGCGCCCGTGGACTGGCAATTCGGGACAAACATCGTCAACTCGATGCCGGATTTGTAAATCCGCCGGGCCTTGCCCCTCTGTTCCTCAATTGCGTCCCATGGCGGAACTGCCGCGCCTTGATGCAACTCAATCGCATGGCCTCGCGCCTCGACCGCGCCACGGTGCGGAAGCATCGCATGAAGATGCAACGCTTCATATTGCCCGAAAAATAACCGTTGAACAAAACACACGACGCCGATGCCGGAAGGCCTCGGCGTTTTTCTTTGAAATAACACTTGTTAATTTTCAGTGAAGGGAGTAGAACCGAAATCGTCCCGCAGTGAGTGGTCACGCCCTCTTGATTGGCGGATCGGAAACGCGGGAAAGAGCAAATGAAACAGATAATTTTCTTCGCAATCGTTTTATGGGCTTCGCTGACAGCGGTGGCGCAACCCACCATCACCCAGCCACCGGCAAACCAGGTTGTGGCGCTGGGTGGGACGCTGACGCTGGGCGTGACGGCGGGCGGCACGTCGCCAGCCTATCAGTGGTTCAAGGACAGCCGGTTGATTGTGGGCGCGACGAACAGCACGCTGACGGTGGCGAACGCGGGCGTGACCAATTCCGGCACCTATTATGTGGTTGTTACCAATGCGAGCGGGATGGTCATCAGCCTGCCCGCGTTGGTGGCGGTGGGCAATCCATCCCTGCTGGCTTGGGGGCTTAACGACAATGGCCAGTTGGGCAACGGCACGACCATCAACACCAACCTGCCAATCATTGCGGCCAGCAATGTGGTGGCGGGGGTGGCGGGGGGACATCATTCGCTGTTCGTGGACACGAACGGGACGCTCTGGGCAATGGGGAATAACGTCTATGGCCAATTGGGCAACGGCATGACCATCAGCACCAATCGGCCCATCAGTGTGGCGAGCAATGTGGTGGCGGTGGCGGCGGGACTGTATCATTCGCTGTTTGTGAAGACGGACGGGACGCTCTGGGCAATGGGGGATAACGATAATGGCCAGTTGGGCAACGGCACAAACACCAGAGGGTTCTTTCCGGTCCCAAACCCCACGCCGGTCAATGTGGCGAGCAATGTGGTGGCGGTAACGGCGGGATATTATCATTCGTTGTTCGTGAAGACGGACGGGACGCTCTGGGCAATGGGGTGGAACGTCTATGGCCAATTGGGCACCAGCACAACGAGTGGTTACACCAACCTGCCGGTCTGTGTGGCGAGCAATGTGGTTGTGGTGACGGCGGGATATTATCATTCGCTATTCGTGAAGATGGACGGGACGCTCTGGGCAATGGGGGATAACAACTATGGCCAGTTGGGCAATGGCACTACGGTCTATGGGACCAACTGGCCGGTCTGTGTGGCAGGCAATGTGGTGGCAGTTGCGGCGGGAGCGTATCATTCGCTGTTCGCGGACACGAA
>CAYYWB010000047.1:0-15219 GCA_964475285.1 uncultured Bifidobacteriaceae bacterium
TTGTCACCATCAAGGAATTCGGCGCGTTCGTCGAGTTCCTGCCCGGCAAGGACGGTCTGGTTCACATCAGCGAACTGGCCAACTTCCGCGTCAAGAAGACCGAAGACATCTGCAAGGTTGGCGACGACATGGCCGTCAAATGTCTCGGCGTGGACGAGAAGGGCCGCGTGCGCCTCTCGCGCCGGGCCGCGATGGAAGACCGCGACAAGGAAATGGCCGCGGAGAAAAAGGAAGCTGCGCCAGCGCAGTAATTGCGATTTGAAATCACGGCGCGGACGGGCAACCGTCCGCGCCTTTTTGTTCGTCCTGCTTCTTCCGGCTTTGCGGCCCGTTGTTATTGTGGTCAAATGAATCAACAATAATATCTCCGGCGTCGAACTGGTTGTTGTAGCTGTGCGTTAATTGCAACCATCCTTTTCTCTACGCCCTGCAAATGCTAGGCTCCGCGCGTTCATGCCCGAACGTTTGCCCATTTACGACATCGAGAGCGACATCATCGCGCGGTTGAAATCCGGCCGGCGGCTGATTTTGTCCGCGCCCACCGGCTCCGGCAAATCCACGCAGGTGCCGCAAATGCTGTTGCGCCACGGAATGTTGGGCGCCGGACAAGTTGTGATCCTCCAGCCGCGCCGTCTGGCCACCCGCCTGCTTGCCGCGCGCGTCGCGCAGGAACTGGGCGTTCAACTCGGCCAGGAAGTCGGCTACCAGATTCGTTTTGAGAATGTCACCTCGGTCAGGACCAAAATCCGCTTCGTCACCGAGGGCGTCCTGCTGCGGCAAATGATTGACGACCCGCAATTGAAGGGCGTTTCCGTTCTTGTCTTCGATGAATTTCACGAGCGGCATCTTTACGGCGACATCACGCTGGCCCGCGCGCTGGATTTGCAGGAGCAGCACCGTTCGGATTTGAGCCTCGTCGTCATGTCTGCCACGCTGAACGCGGCGGAGTTGGAAAAGTATTTGTCGGAACGCCGGTCTCCGACCCGGCGCGTTGGCGGTTCGGATTCGAAACACGCCGGGTCGGAGACCGGCGCTCCGGGTTGCTCCGTTCTTTCGTCCGAAGGCCGGGTTTATCCGGTCGAAATCGCCTACGCCGCGCAGCCGAGTTACAACGACAAGCGCCCGGTTTGGGAACAGGCTGCCGAGGCGTTCAGCGATTATGTTCAATCCGGCGGCGAGGGCGATGTGCTGGTCTTCATGCCGGGCGGATTTGAAATTTCCCAGACGCTCGAAGCCATCCGCCACGCGCCGGGGTCGAAAGGTTTCATCTTGTTGCCGCTTCATGGTGAGTTGGAACCACGCGCGCAGGACGCGGCGGTCGCCCGCTACGAACAACGCAAGGTCGTCGTCGCCACCAACGTCGCCGAAACCTCGCTGACGATTGACGGCGTGCGGCTGGTGATTGATTCCGGCCTCGCGCGGATTCCCCGCTACGACGCCAACCGCGGCATCAACACGCTGTTGATTGATAAAATCTCGCAGGCGAACGCCGACCAGCGCGCGGGCCGCGCCGGACGCACCGCGCCGGGCGTTTGCATGAGGCTTTGGTCGCGCGACGAACATTCGCATCGCCCCGCCCAGGAATTGCCCGAAATAAAACGCCTCGATCTGGCCGAAGTCGTGCTGACTTTGAAAGCCGCCGGCGTGGAGGATTTGAGAAAATTCCGCTGGCTGGAAAAGCCGGATGAAATTTCCCTCGCTCACGCGGAGGAATTGTTGATGGATTTGGGCGCGCTGGGAAAAATGGGGAGAGCAAGCGTCCCGCTTGCCGAATCCGGCGTCGCGCCGGATTCTCTTGGGACTAATTTAAAGTCAGATGAACAAAGTTTTCGGCGTGACGCCGAAAACCACACGCCAGAGGCGTGTGCTCCCCTGCAAATTACTCCCGTTGGCCGCAAGATGCTGGCGTTTCCAATGCACCCGCGTTACGCACGGATGCTGCTGGCGGCGCAGGAATTCGGTTGCGTCCATCAAGCCAGCCTTGTGGCCGCACTCACGCAGGGGCGTGACCTTCTGTTGCGAAACGTGGACAAGATCACCAGCCAGTTCCGCGAGGATTTGCTTGGCGAAAAGGCCACGTCCGATTTCTGGATTCTTATGCGCGCTTGGAATTATGCCGCGCAAAACCAGTTCCGCCTCGATGCCTGCCGCAAGATGGGCATCCACGCCGTCACCGCGAGGCAGGTCGGCCCGCTGCTGGAACAATTTCTCCGTATCGCCAAGAGCGAAGGCCTCGACACCAAGCCGCGCGAGGTGAAGGACGAGGCTTTGCAGAAATGCATCCTCATCGGCTTCAGCGACCGCGTGGCGCGGCGGCTGGATCAAGGCACCTTGCGCTGCGAACTCGTCCACAACCGCCGCGGCGTGCTGGCGCGCGAAAGCGCAGTCGGCCACAGCGAACTCATCGTGGTCGCCGAGGTTCGTGAAGTCGAGGGCAGGGAAGTGAACACCATTTTATCGCTGGCCACGGCGATTGATGCCGCCTGGCTGCGCGAGTTTTTCCCCGGCGACATCGAGTCCGATTTGCGCGTGCAATTCGACGCGCAGCAGAAACGGGTCGTGGCCGCCGAGTTGCTGAAATTTCGCGGACTGGCGCTCTCCGCCAAACGTGTTGACCCGCCTCCTGCTGATGCCGCGGCAAGGCTTCTCACTAACGAAATCATTGCCGGGCGGCTGCTGTTGCCGAATTGGGATCATTCCGTTGAGCAATGGCTCGCGCGGCTGGATTTTCTTTGCGCGAATTGTCCCGAATTGCAGTTGCCGCCCTTTGCCGACGACGACAAGACGCATATCATCGGCCAGCTTTGCCTTGGCGCGGTGAGTTACAAGGACATCAAGGAGCGCGAAGTGAAGCCCGTCGTCATGTCGTGGCTCTCGGCGACGCAAAAGGAGCTGCTCGACAAGCACGCGCCGGAAAGATTGTCGCTGCCGAACGACCGGACGCCGAAGGTGGTTTATGAAAAGGGCAAGTCGCCGTTCATCTCGCTGCGGATACAGGAGCTATACGACGTGAACCAGACGCCGAAGATTGCGATGGGCCGGGTGCCGGTGACGGTTCACATACTGACGCCGGGGATGAAGCCGATTCAAGTGACGCAGGATTTGCCGAGTTTCTGGCGCGAGCATTATCCGAAAATCAAATCCGAGCTGGCGCGGAAATATCCGAAACATTTCTGGCGATGAAGACGAAATTGCACGCAAGGACGCAAAGACGCAAAGGAAATCCTGACTTGAAATATCTCGCGGGCTTTGCGCCTTTGCGTGAGGCATCTTGAAATGAAAGCCATTAACCAACTCTGTCCCGCCTGCGGCCTGTGCTGCAACGGGGTGCTGTTCGCCGACGTGGAATTGCAGAAGGGCGACAATGCCGGACGATTGATTGACCTCGGAATGGCGCTCAAGAAAAAGGGGATGAAACGCGCGTTCGTCCAGCCGTGCCGCTGTTTCGATGGAAAGCTCTGCCGGATTTACGCCGACCGGCCCAAACGCTGCGCGACATTTGAATGCGGCCTGCTCAAGCGTGTCCAATCCGGTGAAATGCACGTGACCGACGCCTTGAAACGCATTGCCGACGCGAAGAGACTTGCGGAAAAAGTTCGGCGGCTGCTCCGCCGTCTCGGCGACAAGGATGAACAACTGGCCCTGACCAGGCGTTACAGCCGGGTGATGAGCCAGCCGATTGATTTGGGTGCCGGCGAAGACGCGGGCGAAGCGCGCGGCGAATTGATGCTGGCCGTGAACGACCTGATGCACGTCCTCCAGCGCGAGTTTTTGAAATGATTGGCTTATCGGCAAACGAAATCCTGAATCTATGGATCAAAACAAATTCAGGCTGGGATAAAACAGTTGGGACTGACCCTTTTTTGTTGAAGTGCGGTTTTTGCCAGATCAATATTCATCACAAAAATTCATATAAACGATTGTTGACAAATCAGAAAGCTTAAAATACCATGCCCAAAAGCCGACCATGATTATCTCTACAGAATGCAACAGAATAAATAATTAGGCGGATTCCCGTTTTTTAAATTTATGAAAGACCAAAGAATGATCACGGTGCTGAAACACCGCATTAACCAACAAAAGCAAGCGCAACTGGAAGCAGAAATAGATCACGCTAAGGCGGAGATAGAATATATTCAGGCGTCTAAAAAAAGAGACGATGAAATATCTGCTCTTAAAAGCAAGCTGTTCTTGGAGGAGATAAAAGATGCGAACCAGAATAGAAAGTCGGGACGGATTAGAAAATAGCCATCCGCATAACAATACGCCGGAGCCAGGACGCAACCGCCCCATGAACCGGCCAGCGGCGGCTTGATATTTGAAGTCAATAATCTGTCTGACTTGATTGCTCAAATGAATACAGCGACTGTTGAAATTGTATGCGTGGGAAATGCTGGCAAAGGTTACATAAATGCAAATTGTTTGGTTCAAGGTTGTGACATTCAACTAGACCACGAAAAAAAGGAAATAATCCATTCGGAATATGAGTTTATTTTAATGAAGGAATTTTACAGGAAAGACAGGGTTAATTATTGCAGGTTTGAAATTCCAGATGGCGCGTATTGTAACTATTGTAGAACGATACAAATTAAGCCACGAATTCAAGAACGCAAATGGTTTAGAATTGAAAACGGAAAAATGATTATACTGGGCGATGTAACAACTGGTTTATGGACTGGTTTTGCATTGGATATTTATTTTGGTAAATACAAAAACATTTATCGAATTCATTCTAAAAAAATTCCGTTCCAGAAAAATTCATGCCCAATTCAAATAAATATCCCCTGACAGGGCAATTAGACTAAGCAGGGTTAAGTTTGCTAAAAGGCGTCAGTCCCAACTGTTATTTCACTCACGCCGTCATGCCGATGTCCCGGCCGAGCTTGGCGGCGGCTTCGGGGTCAATCCATTTGACGAGGGCGATGAAGTTCACCAGCGCGGGGCCGTCGGCCTTGGCCTTGAACATGTTTCGCAGCGTGGTCAGCACCTTGGCGTAGGTGGCGGCATATTTGTCGTGAGTCAGCCGCTGGACATAGGATTCCAGGATGGGCCTCGCGGCCGGGTCGGTCTGGCCGTCGGGCAGGTATGGAAGCGCGCAAAAGATGCGGACAAACGACATCGGGTCGGTTCCGGTGAGGGTCAGCCAGCTTTGCTTGAGTTCGTCGGCGTCGAACCGGGTTTGCAGCCGGTTGCGGAAGGCCGCGGCGATTTCGTGGGGCGTCGCGCGCTTGGTGATCAGCTCCTCGATGTTGCCCCAGGCAATCTTCCGTTCCTGTTCCGCCGAAAAAACGGACCGGGTGTTCAACCGCTCTTCGAGATTTTTCAGCCCCAGTTCCTTGGTGATGGCCTTGCCGACGGCTTCGGCGTCCTCGCGTCGCAACCGTTCGGTGGCGATGATGGCGCTGATGATGACGATTTGCATGTCCTGCGGAATCAGGCGCAGGATGGGGAGTATGTCACCGGTCCTGGGGATTTTTCCGGCGGAAATCATGTGCTTGATCAGCTCAAGCGTCACCGGGTCAATCTCCGTGAGCTTCACGGCGCGGAAGGTGAGCACAAACCGCAGCGTGCGGGCCAGGCCGCCGGCCTTGCCGACGTTGTTGATGACGGCGTAACGATGGTCGGGCTTGATGATATAGGCCAGCAGGTCCTCGGCCTGCTTGATGAGTTTTTCATCGAGCGTGTCGTGCTCGCCGGTGATCACGAGTTGTTCAATCAGTGGAGGCAGGCGCTGGGCAAAAACCACGTCCGGCGACTCGGTGTTCTGGTTTTCGTAGTAATGCAGCAGCTCGGCGAAAAATGAGAGCCGCAGGAAGGCGCTCTTTTGCACGCGCGCCGGCTCGGTGGCGGCCTTGCTTGCCTGGACTTTCTTGTGCAAGGCGATGAGTTCATTCCGTTTCGCAGCGGCGACGTTCGGATTTTGCTCCAGCAGCTTCTCGAAATCGTTCTGGAAGGCCAGCATGATTTCATCCGGCTTCGGGCGCGGGTTCAATTTCGGGTCGGTCGTCAAATCCTTGAAGAAAATCAGCGCCTCCGCGCCGAAATCCTTGACGACGCGCTCGCGAGGAATCTGGCCCTTGACGAAACCCCGGCTGGCGCGGTGGAACGCCGGCGTGAAGAAATCATCCAGCTTCTCCATGAGCGATTGCAGCATCGCGGCGTCGAACGGCGTGTCCAGCTTGAGCAATTCCGCGACGGTGGATTTCAAATTGGCGGCGAGTTCGTCCTTGGTTTTTTCGAGCACCTTCAAAATCACCGGCTGGAGCTGGTTGTCATCCATCTTGCCCTTGGCCAGCGCGGCGCAGACCTCGTTGACGTGCATGTTGTGCTCCACGAGCCGGGAAACGATGACGCCGATGTCGTTGATGGGCAGCTTGGTGACGAGCGTGGTGAGGATGCTGACCATTTCCGCGTGGGATTTCTGGCGGTGCTCGACGATGCGCTCCAGCAGGGAACGCAGCACCTTGTTCTCCTGCTCCACCATCGTCAACTCGGCGTCCAGTTGCCGCACCTTGAGGGTCAATTCGTGCCACGACCTCTGAATTTCCTCAACTGCGGGAACCGGGGCGGCGTTGTTTTCGCTCTGTGCCATGAGGATATAATCGCCAAAGCGGGCGGCGGTTTCCAATCAATTTTTTGAATCTCTTCTGCCAATGCGGAGGCTGGACATAACGGCGCAAAGAGCGGAGAATCCGGCCACGAAAATGAAAACCATCAGTTCCAGCATCGGGCGCGGAAAGCGGCGCGCTTTCACCTTGATTGAACTTCTGGTGGTGATCGCCATCATTGCCATTCTGGCGGCGCTGCTGCTGCCGGTGTTGTCGGCCGCGAAGTTGAAGGCGCAGCAGGCGGATTGTCTTTCCAATCTCAAGCAACTGATCATCGCCAATGTCATCTTCGCCGACGAGCACAACGGAGTCTGGATGCTGCCCGCCCGCGCGGCGGATCCCAATTATCCCGGTTCGCAATGGCTGGGCGCGCTGGTGCCGGACATCGAAAAGGCCGGATCGCTCACCAATCCGCTGCCATTGCTGCTTTGCCCCACCGCCACCACGCCGGTCACTCCGGGCATGGGCGAGACCGAAGGCACCTTCGGGTCGTTTGGCACCGCCGACCGCAGTTATATCCGGATTTGCCTCAACAACCAGCCCATTCAAAGCAGCTATTTATACAACGGCTGGTTTTATGCGCGCGAACCCACTGCCGATGACGTGACCGGCTGGGCGACCAGTGACGGCTATCCCAACTACGTGACCAATTATTTTTTGACCGAATCAGCCGTCCAAATGCCCTCACAGACGCCGGTGCTGCTGGACGGAACCTGGAGCGATGCCTGGCCTTTGGAAACCGATCCGCCGGCGGGGAATTTATACTTCGGTTCCGGCGGTTACATGATGGGCACGGAAATGGGACGGGTCACCATTGCGCGTCACGGTGGGAGACCCGCGCTGCCAAATGCGGATTACGACGGCGACTTGAAAACTTCACCGCCAAGGGGTGCGGTCAATATTGGAATGGCCGACGGCCATGTCGAACTCGCCAAATTGCCCGCGCTCTGGACTTATTACTGGCATCTCAATTGGAATGAATCTCTCGCCAACTCGGCACCTTGAAATGATGTGGCATTCAGGACTCGACGGGGTCTCGCCCGTCAAATTGAAATCCCCAACGGGCACATTGCGAAAAATCGGCGTGAGCCGACGCCGCTTCACTTGAGGAGCGGCAGGTGGCAGGCAGAGGAGCGCGGGCTTCAGCCCGCTTCGACGTGAATTTGCTTGGAGGACAATGAAGCGGCGTGAACGCCGCGCTCCAGGAAACGGCTACAGTATTTTTGAAACCAGTCTATTTGCCATGACATCTTCCCGTTTTAAGCGGTTTGACCCGTTGCGGAAATCCCGCCAAATGAGATTACAAAACTGTCATCTATTTGGTCTTGCTTCATCCAAGGGATGGCCGGAAAATTAGTTCATGAAACTTCAAAATTATTTCGCAAGCGGCCTCGTCGCGGCTGGAGCCGTGCTGGCCACAAACTGCATTCAGGCCCAGACCGCTTCGGCGGCGGATCCGTATAAAATTCTCCACATCACCCAGACCAACGGCACGGGCGGGATTGATTATGTCATTGCCGACAGCGCCGACCGCCGGGTTTATATTCCGCGCGGCAGCCAGATCATGGTTTTCAATCTGGACACCTACGAATGCCTCGGCGCAATCCCCGGCACGGGCGGCCACGGCGCGGTGGTGGACCCCAAGACCCAGCACGGATTCAGCAGCAGCCGGCCCGTCTCCATGTTTGATGCGCAGACCATGCTGCCCATCAAGAAAATTGACGTGCCAACCGGCCCGGACGGCATCATGTTTGAACCGGCCACCGAAAAGGTTTACATCCTCGGTCATTCAACCCCGGAAATTTCAGTGATTGACCCCAAGGACGGCACGGTGGTGGGTTCCATTGACATCGGTGGCGCGGCGGAGCAGGCCGTCAGCGATTTGAACGGCCATGTTTATGTCTGCCTTGAAGACAAGGCCGCCATCGGCGTGGTGGACACCAAGACGCTCAAGTTGACGGGGACTTACCCGCTGCAAGGCAAGGCCACCACCCCGGCTGGACTGGCGATTGATGTGAAAAACCACATCCTGTTTGCCATGTGCCGGCAGCCGGCCACGTGCGTCATCATGAGCGCCGACGACGGGAAAATCATCACCACGCTTCCCCTGGCTGGCGGCAGCGACAGCGGCGGATTCAACCCGGACACGATGGAAGCCTTCAGCTCGCACGGCAACGGCACGTTGTCCATCATCAAGGAAACCAGTCCGACCACCTTTGAAGTCGAGCAGACGGTGCAAACCAAATCCGGCGGCAAATGCAGCACCCTCGACACCAAGACCGGTCATATCCTTGTGTCCGCCATTGAGGCGGCTCCCGCGCCGTCAACCGCCGGGGCGGCACCGCCTGCGGCGGCAGCCACCAATCAACCGGCCGGCCGGCGCGGCGGCGGACGCGGTGGTGGTGGCCCTGGGCTTCTTGATCTCATAGTCATTGGGAAATAGGCGCAGTTTGGCGGGCTGACGGGAAAAACGGCGGCGGGTAAAGGCGGGGCAAGTCACTCCGTGCGCGCCGTCGTGGCAAATCAGAACGCGCTCGCTGGCGTTGTGGGAAAATAAAACGCATGGCCGTCTGATTTTGAACCTGAAAAACGCAGTTGAACCACAGATTAACACAGACCTGCCGCGACGGGGCGAGCACGGCGGGTGGACACAGATTCATTGGCCGCAAAAAAGCACAAGACGCGCAAAGTTTTTTCCCTCTCCGCCAACGGAGTTGGGGGAGCAGCGACAGCGGCTATGGCGGGTGAGGTGGCGCGTTAAACTCATTTCCTTGAATTTTCCGCCTCCATGTCGTTTTGCAGGCGGGCGAAGGCGGATTCAAAGGCGGCATGGTGGCCGTCCGCAAGGACATTAGCGTCCCACCAGCTTCTGCAAATATTCCGGGTAACGCGCGCCTTGCACCGGAATCTTGGCCGCCATGATTTCCAGCGTGCGCAATTCTTCCGGCCTGATCTCGACCGCCGCCGCCCCGCAATTTTCGCGCAGGCGATTCAGCTTCGTCGTGCCGGGAATCGGCACGATCCACGGCTTCTGCGCCAGCAACCACGCCAGCGCGACCTGCGCGGGCGTCACCTTCTTATCCGCCGCAAATCTGCCGATCAAATCCGCCAGTGCCTGGTTCGCCTTGCGATTCTCTTCTCTGAAACGCGGGACATTGTTGCGGAAATCCGTGCTGTCGAACTTCGTGTCCGCCTTGATTTGACCCGTGAGGAAACCTTTGCCCAGCGGACTGAACGGCACGAAGCCGATGCCCAATTCCTCAAGCACCGGCAAGATTTTCACTTCCGGCTCGCGCCACCACAGCGAGTATTCGCTTTGCAACGCCGTCACTGGCTGCACGGCGTGCGCGCGGCGGATGGTCTGCGCCCCGGCCTCCGACAGCCCGAAATGCTTCACCTTGCCCGCGCGGATTAACTCCTTCACCGTCCCCGCTACGTCCTCAATGGGCACGTTCGGGTCCACCCGATGCTGGTAGAGCAGATCAATCGTCCCGACCCGGAGCCGCTTGAGCGAAGCCTCGACCACCTGCCGGACGTGCGCCGGCTGGCTGTTCAAGCCACCCTGCTTGCCGCTGTCGCAATCGAAGCCGAACTTGGTGGCGATGACCACTTGCTGGCGGAACGGGGCCAGCGCCTCGCCCACGAGTTCCTCATTCGTGAACGGGCCATAGACCTCGGCGGTGTCGAAGAACGTGACGCCCTGCTCGACCGCCGACCGGATCAGGGAAATCATCTCCTGCCTGTCACCCGCCGGGCCGTAACCGTAGCTCATGCTCATGCAGCCCAGCCCGAGGGCCGAGACTTCCAGATTACTTTTTCCAAGTTTGCGCTTTTGCATATTTAATCCTTTGATACCGCAGGTTCTCATTAAGTCAAGGAAACGACAATTCCATTTCTGCGCTTGGGAGAACCCTACCGTCGCCGTTATTATGGGAAACGATATAACGCGCCCGGCCTGATTTTGGAAGGAGGCGGAACTTCGTATCCGGCTGGCGAAGCGCGCTTGGTTTAGAACGTTTTCCAGATCAAGCCGCTATTGCGGCACAGCCTTGTAAAATTGATGTGGATTCGCCGGTGAATTGTAATCAATGTATATGTAAGGCTGGCTGGGCAGCGCCACGTTCGTCAGCGTCCTCCAATTGCCGCCCGACAAATCGGATCTGGCTTGGATGAGATAGTTCGAGCCGAGCGGCCCATTCACGATGACACCGGCGAACGTGCTGAACATGCCGATGCCCACGCTGGCCAGCAGGGCGGGCGGGCTGGTGACGCTGCCGGCCGCATTGCTGACGGTGACGGTGTAGGTGCCAACGTCGGCCAGACAGAAATTGCTGATGGTGAGTATGGCGTTGGTTGCGCCGGCAACCGGTGTGCCGTTGCAGCACCATTGATAGGTGAACGGCGGCGTGCCGGAAACGCCGGCGGTGAGCGTCACGCTGCCTCCGCTGGACAAGGTCGCGCTGGCAATCGTATTCGTGATTGCGGGCAGTCCCAGAGGCACGCCTTGAAATTCATAGGCGCCCATATCCACGATGCCGCCATAGATGCGCGGATTACCGTCCAGATCTGTCAAACCAACGACAGCGGCATTGTTGCCGGCATTGATGCAGGGCGAACCGGCCAGCAGACGATAATTGCCCGTGCCGGAGTTCACGAATTGGGGATCGCTGGCAATGTTGCCGGAGCCGGGCGGGAGCGGGACGGTGCAGCAGTAGCTCAACACGCAGTTTGTGTCATAATTGGGGTAGCTGGGCGCATTGTTGTTGTAAATAATGCAATTGGTTAAAATTACTGCATCGCTAAAACCATTGCCAATGGGGGTGTAGCTCGAAACTCCACCGCCGATGGAAGAGGCCGTGTTTGATACCACCGTGCAGTTAATGAGCGTGCCCCCAGATACTCCACCGGCATAAGAAGCCGAATTGCCTGAAATAAGGCAGTTGTATAGTATGCAGTCGTATGTGCCCCCACCTACGCCGTTGTCTGCCGTATTACCGCTGAGTGTGCAGTTGTATAATGTGCAGGCGTAAGCTCCGCCTCCAGCATACCCTGGGTAGGTAGAATTGTTGTTGATAGTGCAGTTATAAAGTATGCACTCCCATGCTCCACCGCCAGCAACAGCCGAATTGCCAGAAATAAGGCAGTTGTATAATGTGGAATTCCATGCGCCCCCGCCCATGTCGCAAAAACCTCCTGTCAACGTGCAATTGTAGAGCGTCCCGCCATAAACACCGGCTCCAAAATAGCTGCAAAAGTTTTCTGTCAATATGCAATTCGTAATGATGCCGCCATTCATGCAACAGACGCCACCACCCAATTGATCGTAAGTTCCTGGACCATTTGCAAAACCATCTGTCAGTGTGAACCCTGACATCACGCCGTTGGTTCCCATATACACGCAGCGCACACCCACCAAACCTAGACCTAGATTAAGACCGCTGCCTATGATAGTTGTCACACTTGGCCCATTGACAGATTTGAGGGTGATTACATTGGTGATGCAAACCAGATTGGTGAGAGATCCACCCGGAGTCACCATGCCACCAGTGCTGTAAACGCCATTGGTTACCAGCACGGTGTCGCCGTTGGTGGCCACATTCACGGCGCTCTGGATGTCGTGGAAGGCATTGTTCCAAGCTGTGCCGGGCCCGTTGGCCGGGCTGTCCTGCCACACATACCAGGTGTTTCCTGTTTGCTGGGACTGCTGGGATATGGTGGCTTGCGCAGTCCAAATCCCGCCGCCATAGACCACTGCCGCCAGTTTGGTTCCGTCCGCCGAGGAGGCGACGGAATACCAACCTGCGGTGCCCGGTGCGCTGGTCTGGATCCAGGCGTTGCCGGAATTGGTCGAAATCCATATCCCGCTGCCATTATCGGCCACTGCCGCCAATTTGGTTCCGTCCGCCGACGAGGCGATGGAAGACCAGGCTATCGCTGGTGCGCTGCCCGTATTGGTCCAGTTGACGCCGGAATTCGTTGAAGTATAAATTCCGACGTTCCAGGCCACTGCCGCCAGTTTGTTTCCATCCACCGACGAGGCGACGGAATAATAATGTGTGCCCGTTGCACTGGCCTGGGTCCATGTGGCACCGGAATCAGTCGAAATCCAAATCCCGCTGGTCCAGGACACCGCCGCCAGTTTGGTTCCATCCGACGACGAGGCGATGCACTGCCAATATGCGGCCGGTGCGCTGCCCGTATTGGTCCAGGTGACGCCGGAATTGGTCGAAGTGTAAATTCCACAGCCATCGCCTACCCCATACCACGCTGCCGCCAGTTTGGTTCCATCCGACGACGAGGCGATGGCAGTCCACGCACCGCTCGCCGCTGCGCTGCCCATATTGGTCCAGGTGGAACCGGAATTGGTCGAAGTGTAAATCCCGCCGGATCCGGGATAGATCACCGCCGCCAATTGGGTTCCATCCGCCGAGGAGGCGATGGCAAACCAATCTTTGTTGCCTGGCGCGCTGGTGCTGGTCCAGTTCGTCACGAGGTTGCTCCAATTCGTATTCTGGGCGAAAGTGGTTGCAGGTTGAAGATTGAGGATTGAGAGCGCCAGCAGCGTCAGCCAGCCGGCGATGGTTCGGTTGGTTTTCATGGGATTTCCGTTGGGTTATTGCGACGATAGAAAGCATGGCCTGTGCTGCGGGGACAAGATTCTGGAGTCCAAAACCATTTTTGGTTTGAAGACCGGATGGCGCTGCTCCGACTCGTTGTGATCGAACCTGTCACAGCGGCTTCATTAGCTCATAATTCCAAAATCCTGTCAATCCACGCTTTTGGCTAATTGACTGGCAAAATAAGGTGATTTCCAAAAATATATGCAAATGGCCAATGCCGTTGGCGCCGCCAGCCCGGGCAATTAGAGCAGCCCGGTGAGCATGTTCGCCGACTGAACCGGCGTAATTCCCGGATCATTTGCAAAGCGGGCGCGCCGGACAAAATCCGGCGCGCTCTTTTGTAACCGAAACGGACTGAAAAAAGGACTTGCAAAACTGTGAGTCAGGAAGAAAATCAGGAAAACACACCCGTGTTGGTGGTGGGCAAGAAACCGCATGGGAAATCCCGAATGATTTATCCAGGCCGGGATTTTTTGAAAACAAACATTCCGCGTGACTGTTCCAATTGAAGCGCCAGCCTGATTTAACGCATAAATGCTGCCGCAAATCTGTTATGAAAATAAAAATTCTGCTCCTCGCCTGTATGATGGCGCTGGCAGGCTGCGCCACCCATCACCCTGTCAATTTTACAGCCGATTTTAATCGCGGCAATGCCGAAATTTCCAAAGGCGATTGGGACGGTGCCATAGCTGATTACACCAAGGCCATCCAATTAAAACCAGATGAACCCGCAATCTACTTTAATCGCGGCAATGCAAAATATTCGAAAGGTGATTTGGATGGTGCCATCAGTGACTACACCATAGCCATCGGATTGAAACCAGATTGGGCTGAATCCTACAATAATCGCGGCAACGCCAATAAAGCAAAAGGAGTGTTGGACAGTGCCATCGAGGATTTCACCAAAGCCATCAAATTGAAACCAAGTTTAGCTGAACCATACAATAATCGCGGAACTGCAGAGCAAGTCAAAGGTGATTTAGACAGTGCCATTGCAGATTATTCAAAGGCAATCGAATTAGAACCGAATGGCTATAAAATCTATTGGAATCGCGGTCAAACGAAGATGGCCAAGGGTGATTTCGATGGTGCTATCGCCGATTTCACCCAAGTGATCTTAAAAAAACCGGGTTATGCTGAAGCCTATGGTAAACGCGGCAATGCGGAGCAGGCGAAAAAAGATTTCGACGGTGCCATAGCCGATTTCTCAAAGGCCATCGCGTTGCAACCAGATTTGGCTGAAGGAGAAGCCAACATATAAAGTCATTTACACCCTTGCATATGAGCGGCCACGCTGGGCCATCCAACTATGTAAATTGGCTCAGAAGCGTGCCGAGACCATTGGGGCTGATTTAATCAGTAAGGATTTAATTGATGATGTTTGGGGTGAATATGGTGCGAAGCGGATTTCCGATCTAGTTTCAGAGCATAAACATCAATGCCGTGATGTTGAAGAATTATTGAATGCATTTCGAGGCGGCGCCCGCCTTTACAAACAATCAGAGCTATTCACTAGGATAAATAATCAAATCATAAACCATCTTTCCCCGATAATAGAGGGGAGAAATGTAAAATCACCACGCGACGTTGCCCATTTCCTTTATCGGATTGGTTTCATAGTCGCGCGGAGCGAGGAAGCGGATGGAGCATATGAGCATTATTCCTTTGACCAGATGCCTGATTTTCTGACATCTCGGACGAACGAAGACTTTGGTGTTATGTGGGAAATTCATCCTTGCTATCGAGAAGCACTTGACATTGTGAAGGTGAACCGCTCGCACCGCACAAGATTCATTCGAATGCGAGGAGGCAGGTAGCAACGAGATATTTGCCAATGCCAAAGGGCAAAGGTTGGAGGCTTTAGGCCGGAAAGGAATGAGTCCGCATCATTGACTTCAAAAGGCCACACCGGCGCGGTGTTTTCATCACGGACGGTAGTTATTTGATTTCAAATTATCATGTGGTCAAGGATGCGACGAAGGTTCGTTTGC
>CAYYWB010000048.1:0-15030 GCA_964475285.1 uncultured Bifidobacteriaceae bacterium
GCCGTAGCCGATTTCGTTGGTGAACTGGAGCGAGCGCGACTGGTCGTTGATGACGGGCTGCGGCCATTCGACGCCCATGAGCGACCAGGTGCCGGAACTCAAGTAGGCCCAGTTTGCGCCGCTGGCGGGCACGGCGGCCACCGCCGCGCCGGTGTCGTGCGAGCAGGACGCGATGACCTCGATCTGCGGCAGGCCGGTCTCGGTGGCGAGATTTTTTTTCATCGGGCCGAGCCGCGTGCCGGAGGGGCAGATCGGCGCGAACAAATCCTCGCGCAGCTTGAGCGCATCCAGCAGCCGCTTGGACCACGTTTTGGTCTGCGGATTGTAAAGCTGCGTGGTGCTGGCGAGGGAAATTTCATTCTTGGCGACGCCGGAGCAGAAATAATTGAAGGCGTTGCCGATGAGCAGAAGTTGCCTGGCGCGGGCGAGGCGTTCGGGCGGTTCGGCGGCAAGCTGGTAAATCGTGTTCAGCCCCATGAACTGGATGCCGGTCTCGGCGTAGGTCGTCGGCCAGTCCACCTTGGCCCGGACATTTTCGACGCCATAGGCCGTGCGCGAATCGCGGTAGCACCAGACCGGCTGCATGACGAGGCCGCGCTCGTCGAGCAGCACATAATCCACGCCCCACGAATCGCTGCTGATGCTGGCGATCGGCAACTGGCGCGCGGCGGCCTTTTTCAGGCCGTTCTTCAATTCGGCGAACAGGCCGTCAATGTTCCAGTGCAGCGCGCCGCTGGTCTTGACGGGGCCGTTCGGAAAGCGGTGGAGTTCCTCGACGGCGATTTTGCCGTTGTCGAGCGTGCCGAGCATCAGCCGGCCGCTGTCGGCGCCGAGGTCGCAGGCGAGATAATGTGTGGCCATAGAGAAAATCCGGCGCGCATTTTACGCGGCGCGGGCGCAGTGTCAAAGTGTTCTCTCGCCGAACATGCCGCGCCATGGACCGTGAAGGGTTGCATCGGAGGCGGTCTGGCGACAAACTGGACCGACGATGCAACGATTTAACGATTCACGATTCAACGACGCCACGCGATGAACCGCATCCGCCTCCTTTCCGAACAGGTCGCCAACCAGATCGCCGCCGGCGAAGTGGTCGAGCGCCCCGCCAGCGTCGTGAAGGAGCTGGTCGAAAATTCCCTCGACGCCGATCCCCGGAAAATCACCGTCGAAATCGGCGCCGGCGGGCGCAGCCTCATCCGCGTGACCGACGACGGCTTCGGCATGAGCCGCGACGACGCGCTGCTCTGCCTCGAACGCCATGCCACCAGCAAAATCCAGCGCGCCGAGGATTTGGCGTCCATCGCCACGCTGGGATTTCGCGGCGAGGCGCTGCCCAGCATCGCCAGCGTCAGCCGTTTCATGCTCACCACGCGCGAACGCGAAAACGTTTCGCCCGAAGGCGCGCAAATCATTGTCAACGGCGGCACGATTGCCGAGGTCAAGGCTGCCGGCAGCGCGCCCGGCACGAGCGTCGAAGTGCGGCAGCTTTTTTTCAACCTGCCCGCGCGCCGGAAATTTTTGCGAACGGAAGAAACCGAGGCCGCGCACATCCAGCATTACCTCACGCTCGCCGCGCTGGCGTTTCCCGAAGTCGCGTTCACGTTTGTCAAAGACGGGCGCAACGTCTGGCAACTGCCCGCCGTGGTGGCACAGGCGCCTCGCCTGTGTGTTGCAACTCTGAATCGAGCAGACGAGACGCCTGTTCCACTTTCCAGCCGCATCGAAGCCTTGCGCGAGCGTTTCCGCGCCCTGCTCGGCGATGAAAAACTTTTGTCCGTGAATTTCTCCGCCACGCTTGCGGATGACGGCAACCCTCCCGCGCCGGACGAAACCGACATTTTTGAAACCGCCTCGTCGGAAAAATCCGCCTCGTCTGAAATTTCAAATTTCAAATCTCAAATTCACATCTGGGGCCTGATCGGCTCGCCCGGCGTCTCGCGCGCGACGCGCGACGGCCAGTTCGTTTTCGTCAACCGCCGCCCGGTGGAAAATCGCGGCATCAATTACGCGCTCATCGAGGGCTACCACACGTCGCTGATGAAGGGCCGCTACCCGGTCTGCTGCCTGTTTCTGGAAATTGATCCCGCCGCCGTGGACGTGAACATCCATCCTGCCAAGCGTGAGGTGAAATTCCACCGCGAATTCGAAATCCGCAAGCTCGTCGCGCAAGCCGTGCATGACGCGCTGCTCGCATTTCATGGGCAGGAGTCCAAAGTCCAAAGTCCAAAGTCCAAAGTCGTCGAGCAGGCGGAACTTCAACCGTCGCCGGAAGCTTCCGCGCCCGCGCTGCCGAATTTCCCGGAGAAATTAATGCCGTCGCCGGCGATTCCATCTCAAATTTCACCCGTCGCGCGGGCGCTGTCGAAACTCGGCTTCCCGCCGGCGTCCCCGGCGGCTGCCGAAAATGTAGTTTCATCCTCCAGCCTCCATCCTCCATCCTCGCCGCAATACGGGCCGGCGGTGAAATCTGCGGATGTTTCCCCATCTGCCATCTCCCAACTTCCAGCTTCCAGCACAGCCACGCCGCTGCTCAACGTCCCGCTCCGCCTCGTCGGCGTCATCGGCAAACTTTATGTCCTGCTGGAATCCGACCGCGGACTCGTGCTGCTGGACCAGCACGCGGCGCACGAGCGGATTTTGTTCGAGCAAATGCTGACGCGGCTGGAGCAAAACGGCTCCGCGCCGTCGCAGAAATTGCTGCTGCCGGAGACGATTGAACTGCCGCCGCGCGACGCCCAGTTTTTGCGCGGGCAGCTTGTCGTGCTGACCCGGCTCGGCGTCGGCTTGAGCGAATTTGGCGAGCGGACGTTTCTGCTCGATGCGCTGCCGCCGTTCGTGAAGGTGCCGGACACGCGCCGGTTTGTGTTCGATCTCGTGGACGAATTGCGCGCCGCCGGCCGCGAGGTGAATCTCGCGCGGCTCGGCGAGCACACCGTGGCCAAGACCGTCTGCCGCCACGCGGTGAAGGCCAACGACCCGCTGGCCGGGCCGGAGCTGGAAAATCTCGTCGAGGATTTGCGCCGCTGCGCGATGCCCTACACCTGCCCGCACGGCCGCCCGACGCTGATTGAAATGAATTACCGAGAACTGGAGAAAAAGTTTGGCCGGACGCAGTAAATAATATTTATGAACGCACCAATTTCTCCGCTCGACAAGGCGCTCGACGCCGCAAGGCAAAATGCCGAAAAGAAATCTGCCTTTTATAATATATTTCTTGGCTCGGAATTGTTCATACCAACTTTGGATCAGCCAATTCAGGATTCGACTCCACGCAGAAGCCAAGCAGGAGAAAAATTCTCGCCCTATATTGTTGAACACAACGGCAAAAAGTATTTACCAATTTTTGATTCGTTTGAACGACTTTCCAAATGGATTCGAAAACAAGCAACGTATGTTGCGATGCCTGCTCATGCGCTAGTGCGTGCATTTCATGGCGACTTATATTTCATGCTGAATACCGGCACGGATTTTATAAAAGAATTTACTCCAGAGGAGATTCAGTGGTTGCGCAACACAGTCGAAAAAATGCAGCCCCAATCAAGAACTGTTCCGACTGGCACTAAAGTTTTTGTTGGCGTGCCTGCACAGATTCCTGCTGGCCTTGAACAAGCTTTGCGGAATTGTCTCCGGCTCAATTTTGAGATTCGTTATGCGTTTCTCGGCACTGACAGAATTGCGTCAGACATCAAGCAAGCCACAAAACCATTTTATTCGCGTTCTTAAACTTAAAAAATGTCCGCCGAAAACATTAAATTATCTGGCGATAGTAAAAATGTTTGCCCCGCGCCGTCGTCCGAAAACATTTCCGGCGAGCATTGGCGGTTTTGCCTGCAATGCGGGCATGAACTGATCAACGAGAAGTGCAAGCTGCGTTGTCCGCGCTGCCATTATTTCATGAGCTGCTCGGATTTCGATTTCGCCGGGTGATTTTATGCCACGGATGAAACACGGATTGAACACGGAAATATTTTCTTCAAAATCTGTGTTTCATCTGTGTTCAATCTGTGGCTAAATTGCCTGCCCATGAACGAATGGAACATCCAGTCCCGCGCCGCGGCGTGCGAGTCGTGCGCCCGGCCGTTTGCCGACAAACAATCGCTGCATACTTTGCTGTTTGACGAGCACGCGGAGTTTTTGCGCCGCATGGACATTTGCGACGCCTGCTGGCAAAGCCAGTTCAGCGACGGCGCGCGCGAGCGCAAGGGCTTCATCTCGCACTGGCAGGGAATTTTTGAAGTGCCGCCGCCGGTGGTGGACGCCATCCAGAAGGAAACCGCCGAGACGCTGCTGCGCAAGCTGATCGAGCAAAATGATCCGCGCTACGCGCCCGCCGCCTTCATCCTCGCCGTCATGCTCGAACGCAAACGCATCCTCAAAGTGAAGGAGCAAATTGTCCGCGACGGCAAGCGCGTGTTCATTTACGAGCAGCCGGGGACGGGAGATATTTTCACCATCGCCGACCCGGATTTGCATCTGGACCAGCTCGAAGCCGTGCAGCGTGACGTGGCGCAATTGCTGGAGCACGGGCTGAATCCGCCGCCGGTTCCGGCTGAAACAGCGGCGCAGACGGCGGAACAAGTTCCCGCGCCGGAAAATCAGCCGGCAGTTCAAAATTGAAAACATCGAACGCCCAACATCGAACGCCCAACATCGAATGGTCTGGCGTCGGGAAACTTCGGCGTTCAGAGTTCGATGTTCAATGTTCGATGTTCCCGGATTAATCCATGTCCGACCCCGCCGCATTTCAAGACCGTCTCGGCTGCAAATTCCGGGATGAAAATCTGCTGCGCCTCGCGCTCACGCATCCGTCCGTCGCGCACGAAAGCGGCGTGGCGACCGCGCACAACCAGCGGCTGGAGTTTCTCGGCGATGCGGTGCTGCAACTCATCCTCACGCAGAAGCTCTACGAGCAATTTCCCGGCTCCGACGAAGGGCCGCTCACGAAGGCCCGCGCCAAGCTCGTCAACCGCCGCGCGCTGGCCGAACGCGCCCGCGCGCTGGGCCTCGGCGCGCATTTGATTCTCGGCCACGGCGAGGAAACGCACGGCGGACGCGAGCGTCCGTCCGCGCTGGCGGACGCGTTTGAGGCGCTGCTGGGCGCGATCTTTCTGGACGGCGGTTTTGAAACGGCGCGCGAATTTGTTTTGCGCGAATTCAGCGCGGCGCTGTCACCGGCAGCGGCGGCGGGAGCGCCAACCATTGAAAATCCGAAGGGCGAGTTGCAGGAACTGCTGCAGATGCGCTCGCCGCACGCGCCGCAGTATCAAACCATTTCCGCCACCGGGCCGGATCACGACCGCGTGTTTGAATGCACCGTGCATCACGAGGGCGTGGAACTGGCGCGCGGCACCGGCAAGAGCAAAAAGGCAGCCGAGAGCGACGCGGCGCTGGCGGCGTTGAAAAAATTGCGCGAAGCTTCGTGAATTGGCGGTTTTGCGCCCCCCTGAGCTTCAGCCCAAATCGCGCGGCTTGATTTATTCCGCTTCTGACATACTTTATTCGGCTTGATGTATGGAATTGAACAATGAAGAAATCCGCCGGTATTCGCGGCACTTGATCCTGCCGGAGGTCGGCTTGGCCGGCCAGAAGAAGATCAAGGGCACGAGTGTCCTGTGCATCGGCGCGGGCGGGCTTGGCTCGCCCATCGCCATGTATCTCGCCGCCGCCGGCATCGGCAGGCTCGGCATCGTGGATTTCGACACGGTGGACTATTCCAATTTGCAACGCCAGATTCTGCACACGGACGCGGACGTGGGCTGCTCGAAAGCCGAATCGGCCAAGGAAACGATTCGCGGCATCAATCCCAATTGCGAAGTCGTCATCCACAACACGCGCATCACATCGGAAAACGCGCTGGACCTCATCCGGCCCTACGACATCGTGGTGGACGGCACGGACAATTTCCCGACGCGCTATCTGACGAACGACGCCTGCGTGTTGCTCAAAAAACCGAACGTTTATGGCTCGATTTTCCGTTTCGAGGGTCAGGCCAGCGTGTTCGCGCCGCATCTGGGCGGGCCGTGTTACCGCTGCCTTTATCCCGAACCGCCGCCGCCCGGCATGGTGCCGAGCTGCGCGGAAGGCGGCGTGCTCGGCGTGCTGCCCGGCATCGTCGGCTGCATCCAGGCGACGGAAATTTTGAAGCTCGCCATTGGCCGGGGCAGTTCGCTCGTTGGCCGGCTGCTCCTGTTCAACGCCCTCGACATGAAATTCCGCGAATTGAAGCTGCGCCGCGACCCGCAATGCCCCGTTTGCGGCGAGCATCCGACGATCAAGGAATTGATTGATTACGAAATGTTCTGCGGCATCGTGCCGGAATCCAAACCGGCGGCAAATCCCGACGAAGTCACGGTGCAGGAAATGAAAAAGGCCTTGGACAATCCGGGCATGGGCATCAAGGTCGTGGACGTGCGCGAAGCCTTTGAATACGAAATTGCCAGGGTGGAAGGCGTGCCGCTGCTGCCGTTGAGCGAATTGCGCAGCCGCTTCACCGAGCTGGATCCGAACACGCAATATTATCTGCTGTGCAAAGTCGGCGCGCGCTCGCATTCTGCGATGGAATTTTTGCGCGAACAGGGTTTCAAATACGTCAAAAACGTCAAGGACGGCATCAACGCGTGGTCGGATGAAATAGACCGCAACGTGCCGCGGTATTGAAAAGCGTCCGCGCCTTGCGGAGCGGTGCGGAATCGGGTGGGATGCGCCGCGCATTTATTTGCTTGCGCCCGCCGGGAAACGGGACAAGTTTGAGCCAACGGCCATGAGTCAAATCCTGCATTTTGCGATGGGCATTTTCTGGCTCGCCGCCATTTTGGGCTTGGTGGGCTGGCTTTTCATCCGCGCGCTCAAGCGCAGCACCGACCCGGCCGTGCTGATTCTCAAATGGATTGTCACCGCAGTGGCTTTGGTCTTCCAATTCACCGTCTCCGTGCCGGCATTCCACAGCGGAGGATCCGATGCGTTTTACGGGCTTATCCTGACGCTCATTTTCGGGCTGGTGATGACCATCATCTGGCGGCACAGCATCACCGACATCGTTGCCAATGGCCTTGCCTCGTTTTACGACGGCGGCACCGAACCGCCGGAGCCGAAGCCGTATTATTCCATCGCGCTCGCCAAACGGAAATTATACCGGCCGCTCGAGGCGATTGTGGAAATCCGCAAGCAGCTCGCCCAGTTCCCGACCGATTACGAAGGCATCAGCCTGCTGGCCACCATCCAAGCCGAGGACATGAAGGACCTGGCCGGCGCGGAAATGACGCTGAACCATTTCTGCGATTCGCCCGGCGCGCCGCCCAAACAAATCGCCGCCACGCTCACGCAGCTCGCCGACTGGCACCTCAAGCTGGCCCAGGACGCCGATTCCGCGCGCGCCGCGCTGGAGAAAATCATCGCGAAATTTCCCGGCAGCGAGCTTTCGCTGGCGGCGGCGCAGCGCATCGCGCATCTGGGCGGCGCGGAAAAAATCCTGCTGGCCGCGCACGACCGGCAGCCGGTGGTGTTGCCGGAAGGGGTGAAAAGCGCCGGGCTTCGCGATTCCATGCGGGACCTGGTTCCCGCCGAAACCGATCCCGCGAAACTGGCGGCGGATTACGTGAAACATTTGGAGCAGCATCCGCTCGATTCCGAGGCGCGCGAGAAACTCGCCGTCCTTTACGCGACCCATTACCGGCGGCTGGACATGGCGACGAACGAGCTTGAGCAGCTCATCAACGAGCCGAACCAGCCGCCCAAGCGCGTGGCGCACTGGCTGAATCTGCTCGCCGATTTGCAGCTTCGCGGCGGCGCGGATTACGACACCGTGCGCCCGACGCTGGAAAAAATCATCGAACAGTTCCCCGGCCTGCCCGCGGCGGCGCTCGCGCAGTCGCGCCTGGCCCATTTGAAGCTGGAAATCAAGGGGCGGAAGGAAGAAACGCCGGGCGTGAAGCTCGGTGTTTATGAGCAGAACATCGGGCTGAAGTACGGCTCACCGCATTGATTGCAGTTGCAGGGCGATTTCCTTTTCCAGTTCATGTGTGAGGTCCTGGTCGCGGAAACCGGCGGGGCTGCGGGCCTGCACCGTGACCTCGGTGATTTTCGAGTCTACCGGCGCGACGCTTATCCAAACGTTCCGCGAGTTCACCTTTCCATACAACGACCGCACGCCGCTGGGCAGGCTGTTGGTGGTGTCGTGCGGAATGTATTCGGTGAGCAGCACACCGTTGTTGACCATCACGGCAACGGATGCCTGATAAACCTGGTCCGGCGTCCGTTCATACCGGCCCGCAAAACGGTCCGCGCCGAACGACATCGCCGGTGACTTGGTGCCGCTGACCGTGGAGATGCAACCGGTGGCAAGGAGAACCATGCCGATTCCGGCGAACGCTGCTAAAAAATTTGTTTTCATATCGGCCACAGTCCAATCCAAACCGCGCCCCGCGTCAAGCACGATTCGCGCTTTCCGGCCATCCGGGGCGCAACCCGGTTTTTGACCGGTCGTTCTGTTCCGCATCAGCGAATGGCTGAAAGCACGGCCTCGACCACGCGCTCCACGCCGATGCCATTCATGCAGCGGAAATCAATCGGACATTCGCGGAGAAAACAGGGCGAACACGGCGCGTCGGATTTGAGCACATGGTTTCGCGCATCGCCCGGCAGGCCCGGCCCGGTCAATTCCGGCGACGTGCTGCCGAACGGCGCGACGACGGGCGTGCCGAGCGCGGCGGCCACGTGCATCGGCCCGGAGTCGTTGGTGAGCAGGACGCGGCACAGCTTGAGCAGCGACATCAATTCACGCAAAGAAGTCCGGCCGGCGAAATCGTGAATCGTGAATCGTGAATCGTGAATTGCAGAAGCAATTTGCGCCGTGAGTTGCTGATCGCCTTTGCCGCCGAAAGCCAGCCAGACGCAACCGGTCCGCCCCTGGATTTCCCGCGCGGCGGCGATGAATTTTTCAACCGGCCAGCGCTTGGCCGGGCCGTATTCCGCGCCGGGATTCATGCCAAAAATTGACCCCGCAATTTTCTCCAGACCGAATTTTTTCCTCGCGGCTTCCATTTCGTCCGGCGTGACAAACAATTGCGGCGCCAGCGGCTCCGGATTCGCGCCCAGCGCGGCGGTCAAATTGAGATATTCAAAGATTTGATGCGCGGATTTAGGAAATTCTGGATTTCTGGACTCCGGATTCTGTGAAATGAGTCGCTGGATTTCGGATTCCGAACGCTTGCTCATTTTCACAGCATCGGCGCGCGGGGCGATGGCCTGCGTCAGAAAAAAATTCCGCCACGGGCGGGCGTGGCCGATTCGTTGCGGAATTCCGGCAAGCCAGGTTTCAATCGCCGAGCGCGGTGAGTTGGGAAGCACGAGCGCGACATCAAAATTGCCGCCGCGCAGCTTTTTGCCGGTGGTAAAAACACTTTCGCCGGGGGCGAAGGAAATGGTTTCGTCCACCGCCGGATGGCCAATCCACAGTTCGCGCAGTTTTTCCGGCGTGAGCAGCGCGATGTGGGCGTCGGGAAATTTTTCGCGCAGGCGCAGCAGCGCGGGCGTGGTCATCACGGCGTCGCCGAGCCAGTTCGTCCCGCGAACCAGAATTCGCGGGGTGGTTGACAGTTGACAGTTGGCGGTTGGTGAATTCATGCGCCAATATTCGCGTTTTCGACTTTGGACTCTGGACTCTGGACTTTGGACTCACCGCCCTTCCATCGGCGGTGGACCCAGAACCAGTTGGCCGGATCGCGGCGCACGGCGATTTCAAACGCGCGGTTCACGTCGCGCATGATGTCGGCGGTTGAACGCGGCGCGCCGTTTTCGCGCGTGGGGATTTCGTCGCCAGCCTCGATTTCCCATTTTGCCAGCCCGACCCGGTAGCAGATGCCCGTGTGCAGCGGGCAATGGTAGCGCAGGGCAAATATCGCCGGTGCGGCGGAAGTCGCGCAATCGTGGCCGAGGAACGGCAGGCGGAGCGCGCCGCGGCCCTCGCTCTGGTCGGCGAGCAGGCCGAGCAGCAGCCCGGTGCCGGTCATGCAGGCCCGCAGCGCAGCGCCCTCGGTGCGCCGCTCGAAGAAGCGGCAGCCGGAGCGTTCGCGCAGCGATTGCAGCAGGCGGTTGAGCGCGGGCTGTTTGAGCGCGCGATACGTCGTGGCGCATTTGAAAACGGGCACGAACTGGCCAAAGCGGGCGTAAAGCTCGAAGTTGCCGAAATGGCCGATGGCCACGATGCGGCTTTGCGGGCCGGCATCGGCCTCGTGCGGCAGGATTTTTTCCGCGCCGGTGAAGACAAAGTGCGGGCGGATTTCCTCAGGAGACATCGCAGCGGTTTTGGCGGCGCAGGCGAAATTTTCGCCGATGCGCCGGAAATGTTCTTTTGCGATGGAGCGGATCTCAGCCGGCGATTTCTCGCCGCCGAAGCACATTTGCAAATTTTGCAGCGCCACGCGCCGGTGCCGCGCGTCGAGCCAGAAGGCCAGCGCGCCGGCGGCGCGCCCGATGCGGGCGACCAGCGTGAGCGGCAGCGCCTGAATGACGGCGATGAGCGCGCGGGCGGGCCAATAGAGCAGGGCATCCATCCTAGTGGCACAGGCATCTTGCCTGTGCATTTCGGTTGCGAAAGGAAGCCGTCCTGAAACACACAGGCAAGATGCCTGTGCCACTACGGCTGCTAAAACACTGCGTTTTCATTTGAAACAGATTTTTCGGACGCAATCTTGGAAGTCATTGGCGCCGCTGATGATCTGGATTTCGACGCGCATGAAAAAAAACGGCAGGTCGCGCCGGTCAATTTTCGGAAAGCGCACGGCGTCCTTCTGCGTGGTGACAATCGTGTCTGCCTGGCGTTTCTTGGCGCGGTTGATGACGTTGAGGATTTCCTGCTGGGTGAACCGGTGGTGGTCGGCAAAACGCTTGGCATAAACCAGTTCCGCGCCGAGCTTGACGAGGCTTTGCTCGAAACTTTCCGGCTGCGCGATGCCGCTCAACGACGCGACCTTTTTGCCGGCGAGAAAATCGAGATTCCGCCGCCCGCCGCTGAACACATCTTCGAGGTAGAGCGGATGATGGACGCATTCAATGATGGCGGCGCCGGGATTCAATCCGGCGATGCGCCCGCGAAGTTCGGCGGTGTTGCCGTCGCTCTTGGTGATGAAAATCGTGTGGGCGCGGGCGAGGTGCGACGGCGGCTCGCGCAACGTGCCGCGCGGGATCAAATGCCCGTTGCCAAACGGCTGCTGCCGGTCAATCAAAACCACGTCGTGCCGGCGGCCGCGCAGCCGCCAGTATTGAAACCCGTCGTCGAGCAGCAGCGTGTCACAGCCGAATTTTTCAATCGCGTAGCGCCCGCTCTTCACCCGGTCCTTGTCCACGAGCACGACGACGTCCTTGAGATTGGACGCGAGCATATACGGCTCGTCGCCGGCCATTTCGGAATCGAGCAGGAGCGATTTGCCGTCCGAGACCACGCGCGGCGGCGTCTGGTCCTCGCGCAGCAGGATTTTGTTCAGCAGCAATTGATGGAACGGTTGCGGTTTGGACCGGTAGCCGCGGGACAGGATGGCGACGCTTCGCCCGGCGCCGCACAGTTCACGCGCGAATTTTTCCACGACCGGCGTTTTGCCGGTGCCGCCCACGGTGAGATTGCCGATGGTGATGACCTGCACGCCGAGGGTCTTGTCGCGGAGCACGCGGACGTTGATGAGCCAGCGGTGGATTTTGACCCCGACCTGATAAAGTTTTGAGCCGCCGAACAAAATCGCGCGCGTGGACTTCGCCTTGAAATCGCGGCGCTCGCCGGAAATGACCTCAAGGCCAAAGGTGTAAAGACTTTCAATCCAGACCCGGAATTGTTCGCGCATCAGGCATCAATGTGCCAAGCGCGCGGAGTTACGGCAAGACGAAGCGGCGATAACAATCATCCTCCTGCTCATTCTCGTCCTCGTCCTCGATTTTCATTCCGATTGCGAGGAGGAGAACGAGGACGAGGACGAGGATGAAAAATCAGTAGCCCAGCCTGGCGACCTCCTGCTGCAAGGCCAATTGAAATTCCCGCACGTCGGCCTGCGTGGGTTTGTAGCCCTGCTGCTTTGGCACCACGCCAAGCCGGCCCGTCTGATCCAGATACCAGTCGGCGGTCTGGCCGTCGCTGAACGTCACCTTGCCGCTGACAATCGCGCCGGGCTTGGTGATTTGATCCACGCTCACTGAAACTTTTCCGCCGCCGGGCGGCGGCGACGCCTCGTCGCCGGGTAAAGTGGCGGCTGTGGCTGGCGTTTTGGGCGCCGCCGGCGGCTCGACTACTTTCGGCGGCTCCGGGTCCTTCAACTTCAGCTTCAAATCGTCCACGAGAAAGCGGACTTCCATGTAGGTGAGCTTGATGCTGAATTCCTCCGCCAGCCGGTTTTGGATTTCCGAAAGTTTCGCGCCCTGCAACACCCATGCGGTGACACGCTGCCGTTGTGCTTCGTCCAGATTCATGCCGCGAACTATAAAAATTCCGCGCGGGGAAAGCGAAGAAAAATAATTCCCTGCCGGTTTCAAAAACAAAAGGCTTGGCAATTTGCTGATTTGCGCAAAGCATTCCTGCGCACAGGGAGAAAAACTCATGCAAGCGAACCAGGCAAAATCAAACCGGCAAACCCGGGAAATTGTGGTAGGCGTATGAATGAGAAGCCCATGCTTTTCCTGCCCCGTCTGCCCGCCCGGCTTGACATAAATCAAACGGCGGAAATTCTGGGTTTTTTAACGCATGAGATTTCGGTTTTGCTCAAAGCTGGATTGCTCAAACCATTGGGAAAGCCAGCCCGCAACGGACACAAGTTCTTCTGCGCAATGGAAATGTCCGCCCTCGCGGAAAACCGCGAATGGCTCGACAAGGCGAGCCACACTGTTACGAAGCATTGGAAGGATAGAAACCGCAAGTCCAAACAGTTGGAATGAATTCAGGCAACCGACTTTGTTCTTGGCGCCATGATTGGCAGATGCCCGGCCGCGAATCAACCCGGCCAAAGGAGCAAAGGGTGAATTGGTCACGCCGGAAACCGAAGATCATTGCAGCCAATACGCCGCAGGTTTGAACAAAAATTCATCCAGCGCAATTCCCTGTCCGCCCACCAGCAACTTGCGTTTCGGTTTGAATTGTCTGGCAAAAGCCTCCATTCCTGGCAGCGATTCGCGGTGCCGGCCACTTTTCACTTCAATCGCCATGCTCGTCTTGCCGCGACGCAAAACGAAGTCAACTTCTTGATTGCGCTCCCGCCAATAGGATATCTCGATGTCACTGCCAAAACTTGTGTTCAGCAGGTGCGCACCCACACAGGACTCAATCAAACGTCCCCAATAATTGCCATCCCGCCGGGCTTCGGCCAACGTCCGGCTGTCCTGCGCCGTCATCAAAGCGGTGTTGAGCACCTGCAATTTAGGACTCGATCCGCGCTGGCGGACGAGGCCGTGGGCATACTTGGAAAGCCCGGCGACCATGCCCACGCCTTTTAACAATTCCAGATAGTGCGCCAGGGTGACGGTGTTGCCGGCGTCAGTCAGTTGGCCGAGCATTTTTTGATATGAAAGAATCTGACCGGAATAGGCGCAACCAAGATGAAACAAGCGTCGCAACAGTGCGGGCTTGTCCACGCGCGTCATCAGCAGAATGTCGCGGGAAATAGTGGTTTCAATCAATGAATCCACAATGTAACGCCGCCAGCGTTCCGGGTTGGCGATCAGATCGGCAGAGCCGGGATACGCGCCGTAATAAACATATTGCTCCAGATTCCAGCCGAAAGCCTCATTCATTTCAGCAAACGACCAGAGCGGCACAGTTATCAACTCAAACCGACCGGCGAGACTTTCCGTTAAACCGCTTTGAACCAAAAGCGGGGCCGAACCCAGCAGGACAACTTTCAACGGCAAGGCCGAATGGGTATCAGCGTCCCAAAGCAACTTCACCACATTTGGCCAGTCGGAAACCTTTTGCACTTCGTCCAGCACCAGCAATGCGCCGCTCCTGCTCCCCTTTGCCTTGAGCCGGGCCGCATCCCATTGCTGCTCAAGCCAGGTGTGATCCCGCAACCCTGGTTCATCGGCCGAAGCATAATGGGCCGGCAGCTTTGCCGTCTGCATGACCTGCCGCGCCAATGTGGTTTTTCCCGCCTGACGCGGGCCGGCCAACACCTGGAGAAACCGGCGCTTTTCCTTCAGCCGTTTCAGCAGTTCACCGTGTAATGGCTGCCGGGTCATACAGTTTACTCAACATGGTGAGCAATTTTACTCAGACTCAAAACAAGGTTAAATTTATTTTCGCGAGCTTTAGGCTCGCGGTCGGCAAGGGGGGAAGTGAAGCACAGGCGAAAAGGGGCATTAAACAGGAAGCTTTAGTGCAACCGGCAAACGCCGCTCACGGTTTCAAGCGCTGCCGTTGTGCTTCGTCCAAATTCATGGCAAGGATTTTAGCCGCCGGCGTTTTGGAAATCCAGCGGCAAGGTTGCGCTTTTGCATTTCAACGGGCGCGCTGGGTCAGGGCGTTTTTTCCGATTTTGGCGAGAACGTCCCACGCCGGGCCGGGAAATTTGTGCATTTGCACCATCACATCCTCGAACGCGGCGAGGAACCACCGCGCGTCGGCTTCGCTGATGACGAGCGGCGGCAGCAGCTTGATCACGTCAATGTCGTGGCCGGCGACCTGCGTGATGATGCGGTGCTTGTCCATCAACGGAATGATTGCCGCCTGCGGAAACAGGCTTTTGTCCAGCGTGTGGCACGTCGTCCAGGCCATTTTCAGGCCGAGTGATTTGGGCGGGCCGAATTCGATTCCGGTCATCAAGCCGCGCCAGCGGATTTCCTTCATGAATTCAAAACGCGGCTGCATCGCGCGCAAGCCGTTGCCGATCATATCGCCCATGCGCGCGGCGTTGGCGATGATCTGGTGACGGTCCAGCACGTCGAGCGCCGCCAGCCCGGCGGCCATGGCGAAACTGCCCTGGCTGAAGGTCGAGCTGTGAACCACCGAGCGTTGCATGGAGGAAAAAACTTTTTCGTGGATCCATTTTTTGCACAGCACCGCGC
>CAYYWB010000049.1:0-15014 GCA_964475285.1 uncultured Bifidobacteriaceae bacterium
ACGTGATTGTGTTCTGCGGCGTGCATTTCATGGCGGAGACGGCGAAGATTTTGAATCCCAACAAAATCGTGGTGCTGCCGGACAAGGACGCGGGCTGTTCGCTGGAAGAAAGCTGCCCGGCGCCGGAGCTGGCGAAATTGCAGGCGACGAACCCGAATTTCTGGACGATTGCCTACATCAATTGCAGCGCGGCGGTGAAGGCGTTGTGCGACGTGATTGTGACCAGCGGCAACGCGGAGAAAATTGTCAATGCCGCGCCAAAGGACAAGGACATCCTGTTTGTGCCGGATGAAAATCTCGGCCAGTGGGTGATGGAGCAAACTGGACGCCCGATGACGCTGTGGAAAGGCAATTGTTACGCGCACGTCGAGTTTCAGCGCGAGCAGGTGCTGGCGGCCAAGCGGCAGTTCCCGGACGCGAAAATTGTGGTTCACCCGGAAAGTTTGCGCGCGGTGCGCGATCTGGCGGACGCGGTCTGCTCGACGGAAAAAATGATTTCGTTTTGCAAAACGGATCCGGCGCGGCAATTCGTCATCGTCACGGAGTCGGGCATCATCCACCGGATGCAGAAGGAATGTCCGGGCAAGGAATTTCTCTGCGCGCCGGCGTTTGACGCGATACGCGCGCCGACGGACCCCTGCCGTTGCAGCGAGTGCAAATTCATGAAGATGAACACGCTCGAAAAGGTGCGCGACTGCATGAAGAAGCTCGCGCCGCGAATCGAGCTGCCGCCGGAAATCCTGAAGCGGGCGCGGCTGCCGATTGGGCGGATGCTGGAGATTTCGGCCAAGCCCATTGAGAGCGGAGGTTGAAATGCCTCGTGAGCGCCGTCTTGACTCGCGGCGATTTCTTTGTTTTTTGGTGGCATGAAAAGAGCGCGATCCCTCTGTCTCGTTGCCGGTTTGTCATTGCTGTTGCCATTGGCCGGTTTTGCCGGCGAATCGCTGGTTTATTTCGGCACTTTCACCGGCGCGAAGAGCAGGGGCATTTATCTTTCCCGGTTCGATTCCGCCACGGGCACGTTGACCGCGCCGGAACTCGCCGCTGAAATCGAGAATCCAACGTTCCTGGCCGTCGCGCCCGGCGGACGTTTCCTGTATGCCGTCAGCGAGGTCAACAAAATCGGCGGCAAGGACACGGGCGCGGTGGCTGCGTATGCGGTGGATGTCAAAACCGGCAGGCTCACGCCGTTGAACCGGCAGAATTCCGGCGGCCCGGGGCCGTGCCACATTTCCGTGGATGCCACCGGCAAATGCCTGCTCGTCGCGAATTACGCCGGCGGCAGCATCGCTGCGCTGCCCATCCACGCCGACGGCAGCCTGGGCGGGGCGGCGACCTTCATCCAGCACACCGGCTCCAGCGTGAACACCAACCGACAGGCCGGGCCGCACGCGCATTCCATTTACCCGTCGCCGGACAATCGTTTCGTTCTCAACTGCGACCTCGGCCTCGACAGGGTGTTCGCCTATGGCCTTGATGCAGGTGCGGCCAAACTGACGGACTACACGATGGGCGTGAATGTTGCGCCCGGCTCCGGCCCGCGCCACCTGGTTTTCTCCGCTGATGGCAAATTTGTCTATGTCATCAACGAAATGGGCGGCACGATCACCGTGTTCAGCTACGCCGCCACCAACGCGGCGATGAATGAAGTTCAGATGATTTCTTCGCTGCCCCGGGATTTTTCGGGGCAAAACACCTCCGCCGAAATCGCGCTGCATCCGTCGGGGAAATTCCTCTACGCATCGAACCGCGGGCATGACAGCATCGCGCTGTTTTCGGTGGACCAGAAAACCGGCAGGCTCACGTTCGTGGAGCATGAATCCACGATGGGCCGCACGCCGCGCCATTTCGCGGTTGACCCGACCGGCCGCTGGTTGATGGTTGAAAACCAGGCTTCGGATTCGGTTGTCATGTTCGCGATTGACCAGGACACCGGCAAACTGAAGCCGACGGGCCGGACGATCACCGTCGGCGCCCCGGTGTGCGCCGTGTTTATTGGCGGCGGGTGATTGAGCGGATGCGGGAGATTTCGGCCCGTTGACCGTATTTACGATTTGCGATATGCGATTTACGGGCGTTAAGAAATTTCCAGCGGTTCGTAAATCGTAAATCGAATATCGCAAATTTTCAGAGGAGTTGCACCAGCTTCACCAGGCCGTAGGCAATCGCGGCGCTGACGGGCAGCGTAAAAATCCACGCCCAGACGATTTGCTCGGCAAGAATCCATTTCAGCGCGCTCAAGCGTTTGGCCGCGCCGACACCCATGATGGACGCGGTGATGACGTGCGTGGTGGAAACGGGCATTCCCAGCATCGCGGTGCCGAGCAGCACGCTCGCGCCGGCGGTCTCGGCGGCGAAACCGTGGACGGGCTGGAGCTTCACGAGTTTATGGCCGAGCGTCCGGATGATGCGCCAGCCGCCGATGGCGGTGCCGGCGGCCATGGTGAGCGCGCAAAGAATTTTTATCCAGAGGGCGATGGACTGGTTCTTCGGGTCGGCGGCTTCGTTGGCGCGCAGGAAATTCAGCCACGCGGGCAGATGATCAAACGTGCCGGCGTGCGTGGCCGCGGCGAGCGCGAGCGCGATGATGCCCATGGTTTTTTGCGCGTCGTTGGTGCCGTGGCTGAAGCCCATGTAGGCGGAACTGAACAATTGCAGCCGCCCGAATGTCCGCGTGACGGTGCGCGGCCGCCAGCCCTGCAGCAGCAGGTAAAGCACGGCCATGATGACGAAGGCGATGGCAAATCCCAGCAGCGGCGAGATGAGCATCGGGATGACCACCTTGAAAAGTATTCCGCCGCCGGTCCACCAATGCTGTCCGGCCTCCGGCATTTTGCTCCAGATGATGGCGTGCCAGTTGCCTTGCGCCGCCGCGAAGGCCGCGCCGCAGAGTCCGCCGATGAGCGCGTGGCTGGAGCTAGACGGCAGGCCGAAATACCAGGTGAGCAAATTCCAGACAATCGCCGCGAGCAGCGCGCAAATGAGCATTGGTGAGGAAATTTCCGGCGGGATGAATTTGGTGTCCACCAGGCCGGAGGCGATGGTTTTGGCGACGGCGGCGCCGGTCATGGCGCCGAGCAGATTGGTGACGGTGGCAAGCAGAATGGCCTGGCGCGGCGTGAGCACCTTGGTGCCGACGACGGTGGCGATGGCGTTGGCGGTGTCGTGAAAGCCGTTGGTGTAGGTGAAAATCAGCGCCACCAAAATGACGGTAAGGACCAGAAACATATTTTAACGCGGAATGCGGAGTGCGGAATGCGGAACGGCATCGCCTTGCGGCACCGAATCTGAATCGCGAGTTTTTTTGGCAGTCCGAATGGAAGCGACGGAGATGGCGACAAGTTCATTGCACTCCTTGAGCAGGGAGCCGGCCTGATTGCCGTTCAATTTTCCCGCTTCGATCAAAAGCTCAATCCAAAAACTCGACTCGTCCGCCTCCTCTTCAACAATTCCCATCTTGAAAATGAAATTGGCGGGTGATTTGGCACGACAGGCGGCACGATAGTTCGCTCCCACCGACGTGCCCGATCGCAACAGTTGCCGCCCCAAAACTTCGCAAGTCTTACCCCCTGGCAGGGATTCAACCAGTTTGATGACATCCAATGTGAACAGCTTCGTGCGTTTCTTTAAATTCTCGTTGTTCATGTTTTTATTCCGCATTCCGCACTCCGCACTCCGCGTTTTACGAGTTTTTCAGGACGATTTGGGAGATGACGTTGCCGACATCGCGGCAGCGGTCAATGATTTTTTCGAGCAGCTCGTAAAGGTCCTTCAGGACGATGACTTTCAGCGCGTCGTGGCGGCCGCTGAACAGGTCGCGATACAATTCCATGATGGCCTTGTCGGCGTCGCCTTCGACCTGCTGGAGCCGGTCGTTCCATTTTTTCACCTCGTCGAGATTGATGCCGGCGCGGAGACATTTGACCAGGTTCACCACGCATTCGGTGGCCTGTTCGAGCAGGCCGATTTGCTGGGAAAAATCCACGCCGCGGACGAGCTGCGGCGCGAGCAGGATGCGTTCGCCGAACTTCTCGACGGTTTTGGGAATGCGATACAGCACGAGCGACAGCGCCTCAATGTCCTCGCGTTCGAGCGCGGTGACAAAGGTGGTATAGACGGCGTTGCGGATTTGCGAGGTGATTTCCTTGTCCTTGCGGCGTGCGGCGGCAAAGACCTCCAGTTCAATCGGCTGGTCGAGCGACTGGCTCAATTTGACGAGTGATTGGACGCTTTTGTGGGCTTCGATCGCGCTGGCTTCGAGCAGGCCGAAGAACAGGTCCTCTTTGCCAAGAAGTCGTTGGAGTGAAAACATAAATTGCCGTTAATTGCCGGTGACGTTGTGCGAAACAGACGCGCTGACTGCATCCGGTTCGCAATTGTTTTACCGGATTTGGCCGGATGCGCAAGTCAGGACTGAATTTTTGTAACCGAATTGTCACAATTCCGCCGCATGATTGTAACAGTAATGTTTCAAAGTGTCGCCGCACTTGAAACAACAATCATGAAAAAAATCAAAAAACAAAATCATTCGAAAGTTGCCATTTTTGCCGGCGCTGCCGTGCTAATGGCGCTGACTCCCCAAACTCACGCGCAATCGTCCGTGGACGCCCTGCTCAACAAGCTGGAGCAGAAGGGCATTTTGTCCGTGGACGAGGCGAAGGAATTGAAGGCGGAAAACGCGACCAATTCCGTGAGTGACTTCAACAAGGCGCTCAATGCCAAGTTCCAGATGCCCGACTGGGTGACGAGCTACAAGTTGAGCGGCGATTTTCGCGGCCGGTTTGATGATGTCACAACGCAGACTCCGTTTCCATATGCCTCCGGAAAAACGCCCGACGACAACAATATGCGCCTGCGTTACCGCCTGCGCGTCGGTTTGACTGTCAACATGAAGGACGATTTGCAACTCGGGTTCCGTCTGGGCACGGATGACACCGGCAAGGGTGCCGACGCCACCACGGGCAACCCGCTTTCAAACAATTCCACGCTTCAGGGCAACGGATCGAAAAAACCCGTCTGGGTTGACGCGGCTTACGGCAAATGGACGCCGATCAACGACGGCACCTGGATGGTGGCCGGAACCATCGGCAAGATGGACCAGCCGTTTCAGGCGTCGTCAATGGTGTTCGACCCCGATTACACGCCGGAAGGCGCGGCGTTGCAGGCCACTTACAAGATCAACGACCAAAATTCGCTGGCGTTCAATGGCGCCGCGTTTGTGCTGGATCAAGTGAACACCCGCGGGCCTTTCCTTTTAGGTGCTCAAGCCATCTGGAATGCGAACTGGACCTCGAAGGTCGGCACTTCCGTGGGAATCGCCGGCTACGACATTGCGAATGATAAAAACATCATCACCTCCAGCGCCGGCCCCAATCCATACGACTCAAACCTGGGCAACACCATGGTTGGCGCCTCCACCGGCACGTTTGCGCGCCATTTCAATCCCATTGTTGCCAGCGGCAGCATCACCTACACCTTGGACAGCTTCCCGCTTTACACCGGCGCGTTTCCCGTCAAGCTTGCCGGCGAATACTTGGACAATCCCGCCGCATCCAGCAACAACAAAGGCTGGTGGGGCGGCGTCACGCTCGGCAAGTCCGGCAAGAAAGGCGCTTGGGACCTTTCGTATCGCTACCAACGCCTCGAAGCCGATGCCTGGTGGGATCAAATTGTGGACGACGACAACGTGGCATTCTTCCCGGTTTCAAACACGTTCGGCAACACCGCCGTCGCCGCCGCGGGCGGAACGGATATTCAGGGCCATTTGGTCAAATTTAACTATTCGATTTTTGACTCTCTGACGTTTTCGTTCACCTGCTACATCAACGACCTCATCAACAATCCCGTTCCGAGCCAGAAAACCGATGCCATCCATGCGATGGCGGACCTGATGTGGAAGTTTTAACCGGAACGTAACGTGATAAAACACCGAAAAACTGATTAACTCCTCCTGAAAATGAAAAAAACAGTTCTCTCGCTCCTCGGCGGCGCAGTCCTGCTCGCCACCCAAACAAACGCCGCGCCTGTCAATGTCACCGGCGCGGGTTCGACCTTCGATTACCCGGCCTTCACCAAGTGGTTTGAGGCCTACAAAGCAGTGGATTCAGGTGTGCAATTCAATTACCAGTCCATCGGCTCCGGTGGCGGGATAAACAACCTGACACGCCAGACCGTGGACTTTGGCGCCTCCGACGCACCGATGACAGATGCGGCCATGGCGGCGGCTCCGGGAAAAATCCTGCACATTCCCGTCGTCGCCGGCGGCGTGGCGATCATCTACAATCTGCCGGGCGAGCTGAAGTTGAAACTGGACGGCGACACGCTGGCCGGTATTTACCTCGGCAACATCACCAACTGGCATGACCCGAAAATCGCAGCCCTGAATCCGGGCGTTTCCCTTCCCGACCTCGCAATCGTGCCCGTGCATCGCGCCGACGGCAGCGGCACGAGTTTCATCTTCACCGATTACTTGAGCAGCGTGAATCCGGCGTGGGCGGATTCGGTTGGAAAAGCCTCGTCGGTGAAATGGCCGGCGGGCATCGGGCTGGCCGCCAAGGGCAGCGAAGGCGTGGCCGGGCAGGTCAAACAGGTCTCCGGCGGCATCGGCTACGCGGAACTCGCCTACGCCAACCAGAACAAAATCCCGTTCGCCGACGTGAAGAATTCCTCCGGCAATTTCATTTCACCCGCGCCCGATTCCGTCAGCGCCGCGCTGGCCACGGCGAAAATTCCGGACGACTTCCGCTTCTCGATGGTCAACGCCCCCGGCGAACAGGCCTATCCGATTGCCGGCGCGAGCTGGGTGCTCGTCTATCAAAAGCAGAAGGCCGCCGACCACGGCGCAAAGCTCGTCGCGTTCCTGAAATGGGCGGTGACGGACGGGCAGAAACTTTCGTCCGCGCTCGATTACGCGCCGTTGCCGGAGGCGGTTCAGCAGAACGAATTGAAATTGCTCAATACAATAAAATGATGACTTCGTTCCGCCGCCCGGTAATTTAGGGGCGTGGGCCGGACGAAGAGCGCGGTTCCTCCCGCTCTTCGTCCTTTTGATTTTCGGATTGGGGAAAAACATGAGCGGAAAAATGCAACAAAGCGCGGAACGGCAATTCGGCGACAGCGCCTTCAAATGGCTGACGCTGGCGATGGCGCTTTCGGTCTTTGTGCTCATCGTCCTCATCGGCGTCGAGCTGGCCGGCGGCTCCAGGCTGGCGCTGCAAAAATTCGGCTGGCGCTTCCTGATCACCAGCGACTGGGATCCCGTCAACGATGTCTATGGCGCGCTGCCGTTCATTTTCGGCACGATCGTTTCCTCGCTCATCGCGCTGCTCATCGCCGTGCCCATCAGCGTGGCAACGGCGGTCTACCTGACGGAACTCGCGCCCAAATGGCTGCGCCAGCCGCTCACCATGTTCATTGAACTGCTCGCCGCCGTCCCCAGTGTCATTCTCGGCCTGTGGGGAATTTTCGTGATGCTGCCCTGGCTGCAAAATTACCTTTTCCCGGGTTTGAGGAAGACGCTCGGTTTTCTGCCGCTTTTTCAAGGGCCGGACCACGGCTACTGCTTGCTGGCCGCCGGCATCATCCTCGCCATCATGATCACTCCCATCATCACATCCATCTCGCGCGAAATCCTGCGCTCGGTTCCCGGGCTGCAACGCGAGGCCGCCTATGCCCTCGGCGCGACCCGGTGGGAAGTCACCCGCATCGCCGTTTTGAGCTACGCGAAAAAGGGGATTTTCGGCGCGATCATCCTCGGACTTGGCCGCGCGCTCGGCGAAACGATGGCCGTCACCATGGTCATCGGCAATATGTCTTACATCGGCGCATCGCTCTTCGCGCCCGCCGACACGCTGTCCAGCAAGATTGCAAATGAATTCAACGAGGCCACCGGCGATTTGTATCCCAGCGCGCTGTTTGAACTCGGCCTCGTGCTGCTCGGCGTGACCGTGCTGGTCAACGTTTTTGCTCAATTGCTTTTGAAAACATTCGCCGGCCCCAGCGTGAAACCGCAACACTGAAACCAATGAAGAAGGAAGAATGCAGAATGAAGAAACCAAAAAACATCACGCGCGGCGCGCTGGAATGTTTCTGCATTCTTCCTTCTTCCTTCTTCATTTCCCGTAAATGACCGCCCCCAACCACAGCTGGCGAAAGTTCAAGAACGCGTTCATGCAAACGCTCGCGTGCGCATGCGCCGTTCTCGTCGTCGTTCCGCTGCTGCTCGTGCTTTTTCACCTGGTCAAGGAGGGTTTCAGCTCCATCAATCTCGCCTTCTTCACGGAATCGCCAAAACCCGAGGGTGAAACCGGCGGCGGCATGGGCAATGCCATTGTCGGAACATTTGTCTTGCTCGGACAGGCGGCAGTGATCGGTGTGCCAATAGGCGTGCTCGGCGGAGTTTTTCTTTCGGAATACGGCGGGACAAAATTGAACTGGGCGATCCGTTTCGCCGCCGACATTCTGAATGGCGTGCCGTCCATCACCTGGGGCATCGTCGTCTGGGGTTTGCTGGTGGTGCCAATGCATGGTTTTTCCGCGCTCGCCGGCGGCGTGGTGCTCGGCATGATGATGATCCCGCTCGTCATGCGCACGACCGAGGAAGTCCTCCAGCTCGTTCCCGGCGGCTACCGCGAAGCCGCGCTCGCGCTCGGAATTTCAAAATGGAGGACCATCGTGCAAATCGTCATCCGCACCGCGCTCAAAGGAATCGTCACCGGCGTCCTGCTGGCGCTCGCGCGTGTCGCGGGCGAAACCGCTCCGCTGATCTTCACCGCACTCGGCAACCAAAATTGGCCGCACAGCCTGACCGAACCTATCGCCGCGATGCCATTGCAAATTTATGCCTACGCGATCGGGCCTTACAATGACCAGCACCGGCAAGCGTGGGCGGGCGCGTTCGTGCTGCTCGTTCTCGTCTTGTCCATCAATATCGGCGTCCGCTTCCTCACGCGCGAGCGGTTCGGAAGCGCTCAAACCAGAGTTTTGAAACATCATGCCCGCAATTGATACGTCATCCCCCGCCCAACAAGGGACGAATTCGGCCGGCTCCCCGGCCCTGACCGTCCGCAATCTGTCCGTTTTTTTCGGCAAAAATGCCGCCGTCAAAAACGTCTCGCTCGACATCGCCGCCCGGGCCGTCACCGCCATCATCGGCCCCAGCGGCTGCGGTAAATCCACGTTCTTGCGCGCGCTCAACCGGATGCACGAGCTGAATCCCGAGGCGCGCATGGAAGGTGAAATCCATTTGTTCGGCGACGACATTTACTCGGGCAACGTCGAGTCGGTCACCGTCCGCCGCCGCATCGGCATGGTTTTCCAGAAATCGAATCCGTTCCCGACCATGTCCATCAACGACAACGTCACCGTCGGCCTGCGCTTGAACGGCGTGCGCGACCGCAAGCTGCTCGCCGAGCGCACGGAACAATCGCTGCGCATGGCCGCGCTTTGGAATGAGGTCAAGGACCGCCTGCACGCGCCGGCCATCAGCCTTTCCGGCGGCCAGCAGCAGCGGCTGTGCATCGCGCGCGCCCTGGCCGTGCAGCCCGAAGTGCTGCTCATGGATGAGCCAGCCTCCGCGCTCGACCCGCTGGCTACGGCCAAAATCGAGGATTTGATCCTGGAATTGAAGAAGGAATACACGATTGTGATTGTGACGCACAACATGCAGCAGGCCGCGCGCGCGTCCGATTTCACCGCGTTTTTCTACCTTGGCGAACTGGTCGAGTTCGGCCAGACGACGAAAATTTTCACCAGCCCGTCGCAAAAACGGACGGAGGATTATGTGACCGGCCGGTTTGGTTAAAATCACAATCTGAATTCTGCTATTAATCGTAATCCCGTTTGCATTTGATGGCGGTAATGGCACAGTGAATCAAAATCCCGGTGGCGGGATGGAAAAATTATGGAACATTTTGACATGGACTTGGACATTCTGAAACAAAAGCTGCTGACGATGGCGAGCCACGCCGAGACGGCGGTGAACGAGGCGCTCCAGGCGCTCACCCAGCGCGACCATGACCTCGCCCTGCGCGTGAAGGAGAACGACCGCGTCATTGACCAGTTCGAGGTGGAAATTGACGAGCTGGTCATCCAGTTGCTCACCAAGGCGCCGCTCGCCAGCAATCTGCGCCTCGTCACCACGGCGATGAAAATTTCCCAGAACATCGAACGCATCGGCGACGAAGCCTCCAAAATCGCCAAGCGCGCCCGCGACCTGTCGCAGGAACCGCCGGTGAAAATCGTCCTGGATCTGCCGCGCATGGCCGGTCTCGCCCTCAACATGCTCAAGACCGCGCTTGACGCGTTTGTGAACCAGGACCCCGCCTCCGCCCGCGCCATGATTCCGCGCGACAGGGAGGTGGACGCGCTCAACAAACAAATCCACGCCGCCCTCGTGCAGCACATGGTCGAAAACCCGGACACGATTGGCCGCTGCCTGCATTTGATGGTCGTCTCCAAAAGTCTGGAACGCATCGCCGACCACGCGACCAATGTGGCCGAGGATGTTGTTTATCTCTGCGAAGCGCAGGACATCCGCCACACCGGCATAAAAAGCCAGACGATCCCCGGCGCCGCCTGATCGCATTGCATCAGCGTGTTAAACACCAAGCTTCTGTAGCGGCGCGGAATGTTCTCTCCGCACAAAGTCCGGTGCCGCGTTATTTCCGGTTTCCGCAACGGCGGCGGCGGGCGTTTTGATTTTTTGCCGGCAAATTTCGACAAGGGTTTCGACGTCAAACGGCTTGCGCAAAACGGTCACTCCGCAAGAATCCAGTTTTTCGTTGAGTTCCACGCTGCCGGCGTCGCCGGTGATAAACATGAAACGCGGGACGAGCGCGGGCCGGTGGATGCCAATCCAGTCGAGCAGTCCAAAGCCATCCAGAACCGGCATCCGCACGTCGGAAATAATCACGTCATAACTGTTTTGGCGAATATGCTCGATGGCCTCGTGACCGTCCAGCGCCTTGTCAATTTGACAGCCGAGTTTCATTTTCAATGCCTGCTGGACGAGGCCGGCGACAAATTCCTCGTCATCGGCGATCAATACCCGGCTTGAATTCAAACTGCCATTCGTGCCGTGAGATAAAAGCTGCGAGAGCGGCTGGGGTATCGGTGGCAGCGCGGGAACTTCCCCGCAAGGCAGCGTGATCTTGAACGTGGTGCCTTCCCCAAGGACGCTTTCGACAGATATCTCCCCGTAATGCTGTTTCACGATGCTGTAGCAGACGCTCAAGCCGAGGCCCGATCCGCGATCCGGCGACTTGGTGGTGAAGAATGGATCAAATATGCGCTCAAGATGTTCCGGTTTGATGCCGCATCCCGTGTCGGAGAGGAGCAGATGAAAGTGTTTGCCGGAAGGCACCACCTGCAGGTTCATCTTGCGGATGGCGCGGCCTTCCATGGCGTCGGCGGCATTCAGGGCGAGGTTCATCACCACCTGCTTGACCTGGGTGGCGTCCGCCATCAGCAAACATTCGCTGTCGGGCAGGCTGATGTTGACCTGGCAATCCAGGTTGCGCAGGCGAAAACGGAGCAGATCCACGGCCTCCCGCACAATCTGCCTCAAGTCGCACCGCGACATTTCCACCCGGTGCGGCCGGGAAAGCTGAAGCAATTGCCGGATGATTTTGGCCGACTCCTCGGCGCTGTTCCGGATGATCAGACAATACCTTTTCAGGTCGGTGGTCGTGTGCAACCGCTGCATCTCCTCCAGCAACAAATCAATGTAGCCGATGATGGGGCAAAGCTTGTTGTTGATTTCATGCGCGATGCCGCCGACGAGCGACTCCAGCAGCGCCGATTTTTCCTTCCGCTGCATCTGGCGTTCCAACACCCGTTGTTCGGAAATGTCGTCCAGCAGCACACAGATTTGCCCGGTCTCCTGGATCCAGTTCAGAAACAACTTGAACAGGCGCGGCCCCCGGCCCGGCAACGAAAAGGTGAATTCCCCGCTGTTTGGCGCGGCGGAGGCCGGCAGCATTTCCAACTGGTGCAGCAACTGCGCGAAACTTCCCTGTTCCTCGGCCTGGATCATGTCGGTCAGGCTCAACCGCCGGGCGCGCTCCGGAGACACTTCAATGCCCAGCAAGTGTTCCAGCCGTTGGTTGCACGTTTCGATCGCCCCATGACGATCCAGCAGTCCGACCCCCAGCGCGCTGTTTTCAAACAAAATATCGTAGCGGCCGCGCGACTGGCGGAGTTCGTTGATGCTGCGGAACAATTGCTGGTTTTTGTCCTGCAACTCCAACCGCTGGGTTTCCGCCAGCCGCACTTGCTCCGCGATCAACTGCGATTGCAGGCGCACCAGTGTCTGCACCGGAATCATGCCCAGGTAATTCCCCGATTCGTCCAGCAGCGCCACGTCGTCATAAAAGTAATCGCCGTGTCTCGACAATGCCGTCTCGAACACCTCCAGCAACGGCGTGCCGCGTTTGATGCACAGGTGTTGCGAGAGCATGTGCTCCCCGATCGGCTTCCGCCCATACACCGCCACGCCAAAACGCGCGCCGAGCAGAAAGCCCACCTGGCCGCGCGAAACCATTCCCAGAACCCGGCCTCCGTCCGTCACGGCCAGGAATTCGTGCGGCATCTTCTGAAAAAACTCGTAAACCTCCGAAACAGTCTGGGAGGGCGGAATGGCAATCTCATGTTCAATCAAATCCACCGGATCGGTGCTGATTGATTCGCTGACGTTGATCGTAATACTCGTCATCTATGCACCATTATTAACGGCAAACGCCAAATGTTTAAGAAACAATCTGGTAACAAATCCCCCGCTCACAGTTAATGGATGAAATGACCCTTTCAAAACAGACCTTGACAAAATTCCGCCGCCCTGTCATTGTTATTTCGTTAAATGACGAAATAACATTCCATGCGCGAATTCATGGCCGTCACCAAGGCGTTGTCCGACCCGAACCGGGTGCGGATTCTCCTCGCGCTCCGGCGCGGCGAACTCTGCGTCTGCCAGATCACCGAACTGTTCGGCTTTGCGCCGTCCACGGTGTCCAAGCATCTTTCCATTTTGCATCATGCCGGGCTGATTCTCTCGCGCAAGTCGGAGCGCTGGGTTTATTACCGGCTGCCGGACAAGACCGCGCCCGTCTCCGTGCGCGAGGCTCTGGACTGGGTTCATAAATCGCTTGCCCGGGCGGACGAAGCCGCTGCCGACGCGAATAAGTTAAAACGGATTTTGAAGACCGACCTTGCCGTCATCTGCCGCCGGCAAAAATGCTGCTGATTTTCAACTGATGGACAATTCCTCAAGTGCCGCGCCCAAACGCCTCGCGTTTTTTGAGCGTTACCTGACCGTCTGGGTTTTCCTCTGCATGGTCGGCGGCGTCGCGTTCGGCAAAATTGCGCCGCAGATCACTTCAACATTTGGCAAACTGGAATTTGTCACCGGCTCGCACGTCAACGCGCCCATCGCCGTGCTCATCTGGCTGATGATTTATCCGATGATGCTCAAGGTGGATTTCACCGCGCTCGGCGGCATCGCGCGCAAACCAAAGGGACTTGCCGTCACGCTGTTCGTCAACTGGCTGGTGAAACCGTTCAGCATGGCATTTCTCGCATGGTTGTTCATGCAGCACGTTTTTGCGCGGTGGATTTCGCCGGAACTGGCGAAGGAATACACCGCCGGCCTAATTATTCTCGCCGCCGCGCCCTGCACCGCGATGGTTTTTGTCTGGAGCCATCTCACCGACGGCGATCCGGTTTATACGCTCGTGCAGGTGGCGGTGAACGACCTCATCATGCTCGTCGCCTTTGCGCCCATCGTGATGTTTCTGTGCGGCGTGGCCAATGTCGTCGTGCCGTCAAGAGTGCTCATCACCAGCGTCGTGGTGTTCATCGTCATTCCGCTGGCGGCGGGCTGGCTGACGCGAACCGCGCTGTTGAAATCGAACGGCAAAGACTGGTTCGAGCGGAAATTTCTGCCGAAGTTTCAGCCCGTGACCATTTTCGCGCTGCTGCTGACGCTGGTTTTGATCTTCGCGTTTCAGGCGGAGAATTTAACGACGCGCTGGCTGGCGGTGCTGCTGCTGGCCGTGCCGATTGTCATCCTGGTTTATTTCAATTCCACGCTCGCCTACCTGCTGATGCGCAAGCTGCGCGTGCCGCACAACGTCGCCGCTCCCGGCGCGCTCATCGGCGCGAGCAATTTCTTTGAGCTGGCCGTGGCCGTGGCCATCACGCTGTTCGGCGCGGGTTCCGGCGCGGCGCTGGCCACCGTCGTCGGCGTGCTGGTCGAGGTGCCGGTGATGCTGTCCGTCTGCAAAATCTGCAACCAGTCGCGCGGCTGGTATCAGCAGAAAATGACGAATGACTAAATCCGAATGACCAGAGAATTCCCAATGACGAATGACCAATGCCGAATGGAATGTCGCTGCTGCTTCTGCGATTTGTCATTCGGGCTTCGTCATTATTTAGTCATTAGGATTTCGTCATTAGTCATTCCCCCGTTCAGCTCGTCTGAAAACATTGAGAAACCACAAATCGCGTTATGACAACTCCACCCGAACCCACCATCCTCATCCTCTGCACAGGCAATTCCTGCCGCAGTCACATCGGCGAAGGTTTTCTGCGCGCCACGCTCGGCGACCTGGTGAACGTCCAGAGCGCCGGCTCAAAACCCGCCGGCTTTGTCCATCCGCTGGCCGTCAAGGTCATGGCCGAGGTGGGCATTGACATTTCCAGTCATCGTTCCAAACCGTTGACGGAATTCCTGGCGCAGCCCATCCACACCGTCATCACCGTCTGCGGCAATCTGGATCAAGCCTGCCCGATTTTTCCCGGCCAGGTGAACCGGCATCACTGGCCGTTTTTTGACCCGGCCAAGGCGACCGGCAGCGAGGATGAAATTTTGAAATGTTTCCGCCAAGTTCGCGATGAAATGCGCAGGGTGTTTGAAGCCTACGCCGCCGGGTTGCGGGATGCGCCGAAAATGCGCTAAACAAACTTTTCGCCGGCCTTGAGCGGATGGCCCGCGAGAAATTGCTCCGCCGTCAGCCGTT